>NZ_VIRJ01000023.1:0-161215 GCF_006874435.1 Microbispora sp. KK1-11
ATCTTCAACTCGCTGCTGCAGATCCTGGAGGACGGTCGCCTGACCGACGCCCAGGGCCGGGTGGTGGACTTCAAGAACACCGTCATCATCATGACGACCAACCTCGGCACCCGGGACATCTCCAAGGCGGTGGGGCTGGGCTTCGCGAAGTCCAACGACGAGGAGAGCACCTACGAGCGGATGAAGGTCAAGGTGCAGGAGGAGCTCAAGCAGCACTTCCGGCCGGAGTTCCTCAACCGCGTCGACGACATCGTGGTCTTCCACCAGCTCACGCCCAAGGAGATCATCCAGATCGTGGACCTGATGCTCGCCCAGGTGGCCGAGCGGCTCAAGGACCGCGACATGGGCCTGGAGGTGTCTCCGGCGGCCAAGCAGGTGCTGGCCGACCGCGGGTACGACCCGGTGATGGGCGCCCGTCCGCTGCGCCGTACGATCCAGCGGGAGCTGGAGGACACGCTGTCGGAGAAGATCCTCTACGGCGAGCTGCGGCCCGGCCAGGTCGTCAAGATCGACATCGAGGGCGAGGGCGACGCCGCGAAGTTCACCTTCACCGGCGAAACCGCGCCCGCCGTCGCCGCGCCGACCACCGCCGCGTCGAACGGCTGATCCCGGCGTATGGCCGGCCAGCAGGCGTTCTGGATCGACGGCCGATCCGACCGGGAGCGCGTCCGCTACAGCGGCGTCAGCCACTACTCGGAGCGTGTGTGGGAGAACATCGGCGAGTTCGAGGGGGTGTGGGGTGACATCGCCCCGGTCGCGTTCGCGTGCGCGGCCTGGCGGATCGCCACCCCGCCCCTGACCTCGCCGGGGTTCGTGCGCTGGCACCGGCGGATCCTGTCCGCCTCCTGCGAGCGCAACACCTGGGACGGGTCGCTGACGGCGCGCGTCACGATCGTCTCTCCGCCGCCGGCCGCGCTGACGGTGTCGCGTGACTGGTGGCGCGACCGCGGCTGGCGGGACTGGCCGGAGATCTTCGGCCAGTTCGTCGAGCCCGCCGAGCAGGACCTCGCGAAGGTTCCCTATCTGCGTCCGACCCTGCTCGTGGACGCCCCGGTGCCGCTGGACGACCTGCCCGCCGCGCCGGACGGGCCCGCCCACGACCTGGCAGAGACGGCGCACCGCGCCCTCGCCGTCCTCGTACGGGAGCTGAACGACCTGCTCTCCCCGGTCGTCACCCAACTGGAGCAGGGCCTGCGCTGACCGGCACCGGCAGGCCGCCGCGTGCCGCCTGACCGGGAGGGGACAACCCTCACTTCACCCCTTGACAGTGGCCCTGCACGGCCTCAGTCTGTTGCGCATAGTGCTATGTGTTTCGTCTTGCACAACTAACGCACGCCGACTGATCGAGGGAAAGAGAGACATGGCGCACGAAGTCCGCGGGGTCGTCGCGAGGGGCAAGGGACAGCCGGTCAGCCTGGAGACCGTCGTCGTCCCCGACCCCGGCCCGGGTGAGGCACTCGTGGCGGTGCAGGCCTGCGGGGTGTGCCACACCGACCTGCACTACCGCGAGGGCGGCATCAACGACGACTTCCCGTTCCTCCTCGGGCACGAGGCGGCCGGTGTGGTCGAGGCCGTCGGCGAGGGGGTGACCGACGTCGCCCCCGGCGACTTCGTCATCCTCAACTGGCGCGCGGTCTGCGGCGCCTGCCGCGCCTGCCTGCGCGGACGCCCGCAGTACTGCTTCGCCACCCACAACGCCACCCAGAAGATGACGCTGGCCGACGGCACCCCGCTGTCCCCGGCGCTCGGGATCGGCGCGTTCGCCGACAAGACGCTCGTCGCGGCCGGCCAGTGCACCAAGGTCGACCCGAGCGCGTCGCCGGTCGCGGTCGGCCTGCTCGGCTGCGGGATCATGGCGGGGCTCGGCGCGGCCATCAACACCGGCGGGGTGACCCGCGGCGACTCGGTCGCCGTCATCGGCTGCGGCGGCGTGGGCGACGCGGCCGTCGCGGGCGCGCACCTGGCCGGCGCGACCACGATCATCGCGGTGGACGTGGACGACACCAAGCTCGAATGGGCCCGCCGTTTCGGCGCCACGCACACCGTGAACTCCCGCGAGACCGACGCGGTGGAGGCCGTCCGCGAGCTGACCGGCGGGTTCGGCGCCGACGTCGTGATCGAGGCGGTCGGGCGTCCGGAGACGTACAAGCAGGCCTTCTACGCCCGCGACCTGGCCGGGACCGTCGTGCTCGTCGGCGTGCCGACGCCGGAGATGACGCTGGAACTGCCGCTGCTCGACGTCTTCGGCCGCGGTGGCGCGCTCAAGTCCTCCTGGTATGGCGACTGCCTGCCCAGCCGCGACTTCCCCATGCTCGTGTCTCTCTACCAGCAGGGCAGGCTCGACCTGGACGCGTTCGTCACCGAGACGATCGCGATCGAGGACGTCGAGGCGGCCTTCGAGAAGATGCACCGCGGCGAGGTGCTGCGCTCCGTCGTGGTGCTCTGATCGCTCTCGACACCGGCCGGCTCTCCGGCGTGACCGGCTTCCCCTGACCATCTCAGATCCGCGACGCGCTACGCACGATCACTGTGCACGACCACCAGGAGCCCAAGTGAGCACCACGAGCCTGCCCCCCAGCCTGATGGCCACGCTGCCGGGCGAGCACTACACCGATCCCCAGGTCTTCGCGTTGGAGCAGAAGCACATCTTCGAGTCGATGTGGTTCTGCGCGGTCCGGGCCGCCGACCTGCCCAAGCCCGGGGCGTTCAAGACGGTCCAGGTCGGCACGGAGAGCATCCTGATCACGAGGGCGCGGGACAACTCCATCCGCGCGTTCTACAACGTCTGCCGCCACCGCGGCGCCCGGATCTGCACGGAGGACTCCGGCGAGGTCAAGCGGGCCTTCCAGTGCCCCTACCACGCCTGGACGTACGACCTGGAGGGCAAGCTCATCGCCGCCCCCAACCTCACCAAGATGCCTGACCTCGACCGGGTCGAATACGGCCTGGTCAACGTGGCGGTGCGGGAGTGGCTGGGCTACGTGTGGGTCTGCCTGGCAGACGAGCCGCCCTCGTTCGAGGACACGGTGCTCGGCGAGGTGCGCACGCGCCTCGGCGACGTGGCCTCCCTCGACAACTACGACGTCGCCAACCTGGCGCTCGGCCGCCGGATCGTGTACGACGTTAAGGCGAACTGGAAGCTCATCGTCGAGAACTTTATGGAGTGCTACCACTGCGCGACCATCCACCCCGAGCTGACCGAGGTGCTGCCGGAGTTCGCCGACGGCTACGCGGCGCAGTACTACGTGGGCCACGGCGCCCTGTTCGGCGAGGAGATCCAGGGGTTCACGGTCGACGGCTCCGAGGGGCTCGACCGCATCCCGACGATCAGCGAGGATCAGGACCGGCGCTACTACGCGATCACGATCAAGCCGCAGGTGTTCGTCAACATGGTGCCCGACCATGTGATCATCCACCGGATGTTCCCGCTGGCCGTCGACCGCACGGTGGTGGAGTGCGACTGGCTCTACCTGCCGGAGGTCGTGGCCTCGGGCAAGGACATCAGCCGGTCGGTGGAGCTGTTCCACCGGGTGAACGAGCAGGACTTCGACGCCTGCGAGCGCACCCAGCCCTCGATGAGCTCCCGCACGTACGCCAAGGGCGGCGTGCTGGTGCCGAGCGAGCACCACATCGGCCTGTTCCATGATTGGGTGCGTGGCAGGCTCGGCGAGTGAGTTCGGAGGAGATGCGGCGTGACACGTGAGGCCCCTCGGGAGGACGTCGGAGACGAACGTCTGGAGATCCGCCCGCCCAAGACCTGGGCGGGCGGGATCCCGGCGGTCGGCCACGCGCTCGGCACTGCGTACCGGCAGATGGGCGCGGGGCGGACGGTGCTGACCCTGCTGCGGGTCAACCAGAAGTCCGGCTTCGACTGCCCGGGATGCGCCTGGCCCGAGGGCGACGGCCACCGCAGTCCCGCCGAGTTCTGCGAGAACGGCGCGAAGGCGGTGGCCGAGGAGGCGACGGTCCGCAGGGTCACCCGCGGCTTCTTCGCCGAGCATCCGGTGGACGAGCTGGCCCGGCGCAGCGACTACTGGCTGGGCCAGCAGGGCCGGCTCACCGAGCCGATGTACAAGCCGGCGGGCTCGGACCACTACGAGCCGATCTCGTGGGAGGACGCCTTCGGCGTCGTCGCGCGCGAACTGCGCGCGCTCGGCCACCCCGGACAGGCCGTCTTCTACACCTCCGGCCGCACCTCCAACGAGGCCGCCTTCGCCTACCAGCTTCTCGTCCGCCGTTTCGGCACCAACAACCTGCCCGACTGCTCCAACATGTGCCACGAGTCGAGCGGCTCGGCGCTGACCGAGACGCTCGGCATCGGCAAGGGGACGGTGCTGCTGGAGGACCTGCACCGGGCCGACCTCGTCTTCGTGGTCGGCCAGAACCCCGGCACCAACCACCCGCGCATGCTCACCGCGCTGGAGCGCGCGAAGCGCAACGGGGCGCGGATCGTGGCGGTCAACCCGCTGCCGGAGGCGGGGCTGATGCGCTTTCGCAACCCGCAGCGGCCGTCCGGAGTCGTGGGCGGCGGCACGGCGCTGTCCGACCGGTTCCTGCAGATCCGCCTCGGCGGCGACCTGGCGCTGTTCCAGGCGCTGTCGCTGCTCCTGCTGGAGGCCGAGGACGCCGCGCCCGGCACGGTGGTGGACCGCGAGTTCGTCGAGGCGCACACGCACGGGTTCGACGCCTGGGCCGAGCACGTGCGCGGGCTCGACTGGACCGAGGTGCTGGAGGCGACCGGGCTGACCCGCGCCGAGATCGAGGAGACGGCCCGCGACGTGCTGGCCGCCCGCTCGGTCGTGGTCTGCTGGGCCATGGGCCTCACCCAGCACCGCAAGTCGGTCCCGACGATCAGGGAGGTCGTCAACTTCCTGCTGCTGCGCGGCAACGTGGGGCGGCCCGGCGCGGGCGTGTGTCCCGTACGCGGGCACTCCAACGTGCAGGGCGACCGGACGATGGGCATCTACGAGAAGCCCAAACCGGAGTTCCTCGACGCGTTGGAGAAGGAGTTCGGCTTCCCGCCGCCGCGCGAGCACGGCCACGACACCGTGGAGGCCATCCGCGCCATGCGCGACGGGGATGCCAGGGTGTTCTTCGCCATGGGCGGCAACTTCGTGTCCGCGACGCCGGACACCGCCGCGACGGAGGCGGCCCTGCGGCGCTGCCGGCTCACCGTGCAGGTGTCGACCAAGCTGAACCGGTCGCACGCCGTGTGCGGCGAGCAGGCGCTCATCCTGCCCGCGCTCGGCCGCACCGAGCGGGACGTCCAGGCCGGCGGCGAGCAGTTCGTCACGGTCGAGGACTCGATGGGCGCGGTGCACGCCTCGCGCGGTCGGCTGCGCCCGGCGTCGGACGCGCTGCTGTCCGAGGTGGCCATCGTGTGCCGGCTGGCCCGTGAGCTGTTCGGCGACGACCCGCACGTGCCGTGGGCCGAGTTCGAGGCCGGGTACGACGCGATCAGGGAGCGCATCGAGCGGGTGGTGCCCGGGTTCGGCGACTTCAACGCGAGAGTGCGCAGGCCGGGCGGCTTCCTGCTGCCGAACGCGCCGCGCGACGAGCGCCGCTTCCCCACGGCCACGGGAAAGGCGAACTTCACGGTCAACCCGCTGGAGGTGCTGCGCGTGCCCCCGGGCCGCCTCCTGCTGCAGACCGTGCGCAGCCACGACCAGTACAACACCACGATCTACGGGCTGAACGACCGCTACCGCGGCATCGCCAACGGGCGGCGGGTGGTGTTCGTCCACCCCGACGACCTGGCCGAGCGCGGTCTCGCCGACGGCGACATGCTCGACCTCATCAGCGAGTGGCCGGACGGTGAGCGCGTGGCCGAGGGGTTCCGGGCCGTCGCCTATCCGACGGCGCGGGGCTGCTGCGCGGCCTACTTCCCGGAGACCAACGTGCTGGTGCCCCTGGACTCGGTGGCGGAGACGTCCAACACGCCCACGTCCAAGAGCGTCGTCGTACGGCTGCGCCGTGCGGCGGAAAGCGCGGCCGAGGCGACGGCTAACCGCCCAGGCGGTGACTGATCTCCTCGGCTCCCTTGACGAGGGCGGGGGCCAGCGCGCGCATGCGGCTCTCGCTGAACCGGTAGGCGGGCCCTGACGCGCTGACCGCCGCCACGACCTCCCCGCCGAAGGAGCGGACGGGGGCGGCGAGCGCGTTCAGGCCCACCTCGAGCTCCTCCAGCGTCAGTGCGTAGCCGCGCTCGCGCACCTCCGCCAGCTCGCGCTCCAGGTCCTCCACCGAGGTCACCGTGTTCGGCGTGTAGCGCTGGAGGCCGGCGGCGCGCAGCAGGTCGTCGCGGCGCTGCCGGTCCACGTGTGCCAGCAGGACCTTGCCGCTCGACGTCGCGTGCAGGGGCGTGAGCTGACCCACCCAGTTGTAGGCGGTGACGGCGGAGGGGCCGCGCACCTGGTCGAGGTTGACCGCGTAGTGCGAACGCAGGACGGCGATGTTCACCGTCTCGCCGATCTCCTCCGCCAGGCGCTGGCAGACGGGCCTGCTCTGCTGGGTGACGTCCATCCGCATGGAGACGCTGCCGGCGAGGCGGACGAGCCCGAAGCCGAGGCGATACTTGCCTCGGTCCTCGGTCTGCTCCACGAGCCCGCGGGCCTCCAGGGCGCCCAGCAGGCGGAACGCGGTCGACTTGTGGACCTCGATCTCGGCGGCGATCTCGGTGACCCCGGCCTCCCCGCGGCCGGCGAGGATCTCCATGATGCTGATCGCCCGGTCCACGGACTGCACGCCGCCGCCGTTGGCCTCGGCCCTGGCGGCGGAAGCGTCGTTGCTCATAGCGGGACTGTAGCGCTTGACGCAACGCTGAGCTGGGGCGTCATGCGATTCCCAGGGAGATCCCACGTTCGCGTCGTACACCGAATAATCGGCCTCAAAGAGGCGACGTCAGCGGAAGACGACGGTGCGGTCGCCGTTGAGGAGCACGCGGTTCTCGCTGTGCCAGCGTACGGCCCTGGCCAGCACCTGCGCCTCCACGTCGCGGCCCACGGTGACGAGCTCGCCCGGGTCGAGCGAGTGGTCCACGCGCGCCACGTCCTGCTCGATGATCGGTCCCTCGTCGAGGTCGGCGGTGACGTAGTGCGCGGTCGCGCCGATCAGCTTGACGCCGCGCTCGTGCGCCTGGTGGTACGGCTTGGCGCCCTTGAACCCTGGCAGGAACGAGTGGTGGATGTTGATCGCCCGGCCCTCCAGGCGCTTGCACATGTCGTCGCTCAGGATCTGCATGTAGCGGGCGAGCACGACCAGATCGGTGTCGAACTCCTCGGCCAGCTCAAGGATCCGCTGCTCGGCCTCGGGCTTGGTGCCGGGCGTGACGGGCACGTGGTGGAACGGCACGCCGTAGAACTCGGCCAGCGGTTCGAGGTCTCGGTGGTTGGAGACGATCGCGGGGATCTCGACGTTCAGCGCGCCGACCCGCTGGCGGTAGAGCAGGTCGTTCACGCAGTGGCCGAACTTCGAGACGAGCACGAGGGTCCTCGTCGGCGTCACGGCGTCCTTGAGCTGCCAGGTCATGTGGAAGGAGTCGCCGACGTAGGAGAAGCCGCGGCGCAGCTCCTCGATGTCGCCGCGGCCCTCGGGCACCGCGAAGTGGACCCGCATGAAGAAGTGGCCGTTCGTCCGGTCGTTGAACTCCTGGCTCTGCAGGATGTCGCCCGCGTGCTGGACGAGGAAGCCGCTCACCGCGTAGACGATCCCCGGCCGGTCGACGCAGGAGAACGTGAGGACGAACTCGCGACCCGGGCGAGCGGACATGGAGCCTCCTGAGTGCGCCATACGCAACATGGTGACGTATACGCAACAGAGTGACCCGTCGGGTGGGACAGGTCAAGAGCTTGATGCGTAATCCGCGTAGAGTTGTGCCATGAGCAACGGGTCGGGTGACGGGGCGGCCGTACAGTCCGTCGACCGCGCGCTCACCATCCTGAAGTTGCTCGCCCGGGACGGCGAGCTCGGCGTCAGCGAGCTCGCGGCCAGCCTCGGCGTGCACAGGTCCACCGCGTTCCGCCTGGTGGCGACGCTGGAGAGCCACGATCTGGTCGAGCAGGACAGCGAGCGCGGCAGATATCGGCTCGGCGTGGGCATGGTCAGGCTCGCCGGGGCGACCAGTGCCCGGCTCGACCTGGTGCGCGAGAGCCGCGCCGTCACGCCGGCGCTCGCCCGAGCGGTGGGGGAGACCGTCAACGTGGCCGTCCTCGCCGATCGGGAGGCCCTGTACGTCGACCAGGTCGCCGGGCCGTCGGCGCTCCAGCTGCACCACTGGGTGGGCCAGCGGATCCCCCTGCACGCCACGTCGAACGGCAAGGTGCTGCTCGCGCACGCGCCCGCCGCGCTGTGCGAGGAGGTGATCGCGGCCGGGCTGCCCGTCCTCGCCGTCCGGACCGTCACCGATCCCGGCCGGCTGCGTGCGGAACTCGCCGAGGTGCGCCTCCGCGGGTACGCGACGGCGGTGGACGAACTGGAGGACGGCCTGAGCGCGGTCGCGGCGCCCGTCCTCGGCGCGGACGGTTCCGTCATCGCCTCGCTCAGCGCGTCAGGCCCCACCTTCCGGATGCCCGAAACGGCGATCGCCGCGGTAGCCGAGCAGGTCATGGCGGCAGCCCGAGAGGTATCTGCCCGAATGGGATGGTTTGGGGCGGGAGTGTAAAAAAGGCGAAGAAGCCTTGACTGTTCGCGAGTGCCGGGTCGATTCTGTTCCTCGATAAGCAAACAGGTGCGTAATACGCAACTACTGCGCGCTTGCTTTGTCGTGGCGACCGGAAGGCACTGCCTGTGGCAGACCTCTTCATCGGTGGCGCCTGGATCGACGCTGTCGCAGGCGAACGCCGTACGACCAGACGCCCGGCCCACTGCGCGGCCGAGGCGGGGATGCAGGCGGTCGCGGGCGCCCACGAGGACTCCACCCGGCCAGAACGGCCTGGACGAGTGCCGCGAGCGCGTCTGGCAGAACACCGATCCCCGTCCCCGGCACCGGTCCCGGCCGCGCGACGAGCCCCCAGACGAGCCCCCAGACGAGCGGCACGACGAGCGGCACGACGAGCGGCACGACAAGCGGCGTGACGAGCAGGGCGACGACCAAGGAGTGCGAGGTGTCATGACCGTACCCTCAGTGGCCGAGCAGGAGAGGCCGGCGACCGCGCCGGGCGGTGACAGACCCACGGTCCTCGACGTACGCGGCCTGTGGAAGGTCTTCGGGCAGCGGGCCGACCGCGTCGTCGGCACGCCGCTGGCCACGCTCGACCGTGCCGAGCTGAAACGGACGACCGGGTGCGTGGCCGCGGTGCGGGACGTCTCCTTCTCGGTGTGCCGGGGTGAGGTCTTCGTCGTCATGGGCCTGTCGGGTTCGGGCAAGTCGACGCTCGTACGCTGCCTGAACCGGCTGGTCGAGCCGACGGCGGGCGAGGTCCTGCTCGACGGTGAGGACGTGCTCGGCTACGCCGGCCGGCGGCTGCGCGAGCTGCGCCGTCACCGCTTCGGGATGGTGTTCCAGCACTTCGGCCTGCTGCCGCACCGGCGGGTCCTCGACAACGTGGCCTTCGGCCTGGAGATCAGGGGCGTGAAGAAGGCCGACCGCCTCGCCCGGGCGCGGGAGGTGCTCGAACTGGTGGGCCTCGCCGGGTTCGAGGGCTCCTACCCCGACCAGCTCTCCGGCGGCATGCAGCAGCGGGTCGGCCTGGCCCGGGCTCTCGCTGTGGACCCGGAGGTGCTGTTCTTCGACGAGCCGTTCTCCGCGCTCGACCCGCTGATCAGGCGCGAGATGCAGAACGAGGTCATCCGCCTGCACCACGAGGTGGGCAAGACCATGATCTTCATCACCCACGATCTCAGCGAGGCGCTCAAACTCGGCGACCGCATCCTCATCATGCGCGACGGCGAACTCGTGCAGACGGGCACACCGGACGAGGTGGTCGGCGCTCCGGCCGACGACTACGTGCGCGACTTCGTCAGCGACGTGCCCCGCTCCGACGTGCTCACGCTGCGCTGGATCATGCGGGACGCCGCCCCCGACGACCCTCTCGACGGGCCGGAGCTGAGCCCGGACACCGTCATCCGCGACGCGGCGCGCACCGTCCTGTCCGCCGGGCGCCCGGTCAAGGTGGTGGGCGACGGCGAACTGCTCGGCGTGGTCACCACGGCGGAGGTGCTCGAAGTCATCGCCGGCGACGGCGGGCAGAGCTGATGGTGGCGCTCAGCGCGCCGGTGACGCGCCGGTTCCCCGCCCGGTCGTACGTCACGGGCGCCGTGGTCGTCGCCTGGATCGTGCTGTGGGTGTTCCTGAACGGCCGCGACACCCTCCCGCTGGGCGGCGCGCAGCTCACGCCCCTGCACACCCGGCTCGGCGAGGCCGCCGACGCGATCGACGCGAACCGCGACAGCAACCCGCTGTTCCTGTACTTCGTCAACTACATCCGGCTCTTCCTCGACGCCGCGGTGACGTTCGTGCAGGCGCTGATCAGCCGGCCGTCCTTCGGGCGTCCCGTGCCGCTCGTCGGCTGGCTCGGGGTGACCGGCCTCGCCACCGCGATCGCCTACCTCTACGGCAACCGCAAGGTCGCCGTGCTGACGGCGGCCGGGTTCGCGTCGTTCGGCCTGCTCGGGCTGTGGGAGGAGAGCATGGACACGCTCGCCCTCACCCTGACGGCCGTCGCGCTGTCGCTCGCGGTCGGCATCCCCCTCGGCATCTGGGCCGGGCTCAGCGACCGGTTCAACCGGATCGTCACGCCGGTGCTGGACTTCATGCAGACCATGCCGACGTTCGTCTACCTGGCGCCGCTCACGCTCTTCTTCCTGATCGGGCCGGCCAGCGCCACCGTCGCGACGATGATCTACGCGATCCCGCCCGCGATCCGGCTCACCGCGCACGGCATCAGGCAGACCCCGCCGGCGACGCTGGAGGCCGCCGACTCCCTCGGCGTCACGGGCGGCCAGTCGCTGCGCAAGGTGCGGCTGCCGCTGGCCAAGCGGACGATCGTCGTCGGGATCAACCAGACCATCATGGCGGCCCTGTCCATGGCGACGATCGCCGCCCTGATCGACGCGCCCGGCCTCGGCAAGACCGTGCTCAAGGCGCTGCAGACGCTCGACGTGGGCACCGCGTTCAACGCCGGGCTGGCCATCGTGATCATGGCGATCGTGCTCGACCGGGTGACCTCGGCCGCCGGCCGCCGCGTGGAGACCGCCCATCGCACCGGGCGTTCGAGCCGGTCACTGCTGCGGCGGGTGGAGACCGCGGTGACCGTGGCCGTCGCCGCCGTGCTCGTCTACCTCTCCTACACCTACGTCTGGGCCGCGGAGTTCCCTGGCGACGCCGACCTCGGCTCGTACGTCCGGCGCGGCGCCGACGCCGCGAGCGGCTGGGCCCAGGACACGCTGGTCGCGTACACGAACGGGTTGAAGAACCTCATCACCTACGCCCTGCTCAACCCGTTCGAGGCGCTGCTCGGCGGGTCGCCGTGGTGGCTGGTCGCCCTGGTGGCGGCCGCCCTCGCGCTGCTGGTCGCGGGCGTGCGCGCGGCGCTCACCGCCGCGGTGGGCTGCGCGCTGCTCGTCGCGCTCGGCCTGTGGCACGACAGCATGGTCACGCTGGCCTCCACGCTGGTCGCGACCCTCCTCGTGATGGCACTCGGGGTGGTCCTCGGGGTGTGGATGGGGCGCAGCGACCGGGCCGACCGCGTGCTGCGGCCGGTGCTCGACGCCGGCCAGACCATGCCGGCGTTCGTCTACCTGGTGCCGATCCTCGGGCTGTTCGGCGCCACCCGGTTCACCGCCATCATCGCGGCCGTCGTGTTCGCCGCGCCGGTGTCGGTGAAGCTGGTCGCCGAGGGGGTGCGCGGGGTGCCGCAGACCGTCGTGGAGGCGGCCACCGCGGGCGGCGCCGGGACCTGGCAGCTCATCTCCAAGGTGCAGCTGCCCATGGCCCGCGCCGCGATCACGCTCGCGGCCAGCCAGGGCCTCGTCTACGTGCTGTCGATGGTCGTCGTCGGCGGCCTCGTCGGCGCGGGGGCGCTGGGCTACGACGTCGTCGCCGGTTTCTCCCAGTATCAGTTGCGCGGCAAGGGCCTGGCCGCCGGCCTCGCGATCGTCGTGCTCGGAATCATGCTCGACCGGATCATGCGGGCCGCCGCCGCGCGGGCCGGGAGTTCGCCGTCTTCCCGGTGAACCCGCACCACCCCTCAGGAGGACCATCGTGGCAGTGACAAGGAACTATGGGCCGCGCGCGCTCGCGCTCGTGGCCGGCGCAGGACTCCTGCTCTCCGGCTGCGGAGGCGCGAAGGTCGGGGAGACGCAGGCGGCGTCCGGGGGCAAGGGCGGCTGCGGCACCGTGAACCTGGCCGTCAACCCGTGGGTCGGCTACGAGGCCAACGCCGCCGTGATCGCGTACGTGGCGGAGAAGGACCTGGGGTGCACGGTCGTCAAGAAGGACCTCAAGGAGGAGGTCGCCTGGCAGGGCTTCGGCACCGGCGAGGTGGACGCCATCGTGGAGAACTGGGGCCACGACGACCTGAAGAAGAAGTACATCGACGGACAGAAGACCGCCGTGCCGGCGGGCGTGACCGGCAACAAGGGCGTCATCGGCTGGTTCGTGCCGCCGTGGATGGCGGAGAAGTACCCCGACATCACCGACTGGAAGAACCTCGACAAGTACGCCGGCCTGTTCAAGACCTCCGAGTCGGGCGGCAAGGGGCAGTTGCTCGACGGCGACCCCAGCTACGTCACCAACGACGAGGCGCTGGTCAAGAACCTCGGCCTGAACTACAAGGTGGTCTACGCGGGCAGCGAGGCCGCCCTCATCACGGCCTTCCGGCAGGCGGAGAAGCAGAAGACGCCGCTGCTCGGGTACTTCTACGATCCGCAGTGGTTCATGTCCGAGGTGAAGCTGGTCAAGGTGAACCTGCCGGAGTGGAAGGACGGCTGCGACGCGGACGCCGAGAAGGTGGCCTGCGACTACCCGGTCTACGACCTCGACAAGATCGTGAGCGAGAAGTTCGCCGACTCCGGCAGCCCGGCCTACCAGCTCGTCAAGAACTTCACCTGGACGAACGACGACCAGAACGTCGTGGCCAAGTACATCTCCGAGGACAAGATGTCCGCCGAGGACGCGGCAGCCAAATGGGTCAAGGACAACCCCGACAAGGTGAAGGCCTGGCTGCCGTCGCAGGGCTGAGCCCCGAGCCCCCGGCACCCCTTGTGCGGCTGATCCTCTCCGGGACCCTCCCCGCCCGGGAGAGGCGCCGTCGCCGGAGGTCCCGGCCGTGTCCGGGACCTCACCCCAGTGCCCGGCGCCGATCTTCCCCCTGATCGGCGCCGGGCACGGTTTTGTCCTGTTTTTGGTGCTTGACACCCGCAATACGACGCGTCACGCTTGTTGCGTTAAACGCATAACGTTGCGAATTACGCAACAATATATGCAACAACGGAGGTGGGAATGACGGGCCCGCGCGTCGTCATCATCGGAGCAGGCGTCGTCGGTGCGGCGCTCGCCGACGAACTGTCGGTCCGGGGCTGGACGGACGTCACCGTGGTCGATCAGGGCCCGGTGCCCGCGACCGGGGGCTCCTCCTCGCACGCCCCGGGACTGGTCTTCCAGATCAACGGGTCGAAGACCATGACCGAGATGGCGCGCTACACCGTCGAGAAGCTCTGCTCGCTCGACCTCGACGGCGAGCCCTGTTTCCTCCAGGTCGGCGGGCTCGAGGTCGCGACCACCCCGGAGCGGCTCGCCGAGCTGCACCGGCGGCACGGCTGGGCCACGTCCTGGGGCGTCGAGTCGCGCCTGCTCACCCCCGCCGAGTGCGCCGAGCACCACCCCCTGGTCGACCCCGGCGCCGTCCTCGGCGGCCTGCTCATCCCCACCGACGGCCTCGCCAAGGCCGTACGCGCGGTCGACGCCCAGCTGCGGCTGGCGCGGTCGCGTGGCGTGCGGGTGCTGGAGCGGCACGAGGTGCTCGACATCCGCACCGAGGACGGCCGGGTGGCGGGCGTGGTGACCGACCAGGGCGAGATCCCCGCGGACGTCGTGGTCTGCTGCGCCGGCATCTGGGGCCCGAAGGTCGCCGGGATGGTCGGCATGCCGCTGCCGCTGACCCCGCTCGCGCACCAGCTCGCCTGGACCGGCCAGGTGCCCGACCTCGCGGGGCGCGAGGAGGAGGCGACGCTGCCGATCCTGCGCCACCAGGACGCCGACCTCTACTACCGCCAGCGGTTCGACGGCATCGGCATCGGCTACTACGGCCACCGGCCGATGCCGGTCAGCCCCGAGGACCTGCTGTCCGTGGACGAGGCCGAGGTCATGCCGTCTGTCCTCACGTTCACGCCGGAGGACTTCGAGGACGCCTGGACCGAGACTCAGCGGCTGCTGCCCGGCACCCGCGCGGCGAAGATCGACGAGGGCATCAACGGACTGTTCTCCTTCACCCAGGACCACATGCCCCTCATGGGCGAGTCCCCCGAGGTGAAGGGCTTCTGGGTCGCCGAGGCGGTCTGGGTGACCCACTCCGCCGGCGTCGGCAAGGCGATGGCCGAATGGCTGGTCGACGGCCACTGCACTTCGTTTGATCTGCACGAGTGCGACGTCAACCGGTTCGAGCCGCACCAGCTCGCGCCCGAGTATGTGCTGGCCCGCGACTGTCAGAACTTCGTCGAGGTCTACGACATCATCCACCCGCTCCAGCCGATGGAGGAGCCGCGGCCGGTGCGCCTCAGCCCCTTCCACACCCGGCAGCGCGAGCTGGACGCCTTCTTCCTGGAGGCCGTCGGCTACGAGCGGCCGCAGTGGTACGGCGCCAACGCCCGCCTGCTTGAGGGCCGCGACATCCCCACGCCCAACGACTGGGCGGCGCGCTACTGGTCGCCGATCGTCGGCGCGGAGGCCCAGGCGTCCCGCGAGTCCGTCGCGCTGTACGACATGACCGCGCTGAAGCGGCTGGAGGTCGCGGGTCCCGGTGCCCTCGCCTTCCTCCAGCGGCTGACGACCGGCCAGATGGACAAGTCGGTCGGCTCGGTGACCTACTGCCTGCTGCTCGACGAGGACGGCGGCATCCGCAGCGACGTGACCGTCGCCCGGCTGGGCCGCGACGTCTTCCAGGTCGGCGCCAACGGCAACCTCGACCTCGACTGGTTCCACCGCCACCTGCCCGCGGACGGCTCGGTCATGGTCCGCGACATCACGGCCGGCACCTGCTGTCTCGGCGTCTGGGGCCCCCGCGCCCGCGACCTCGTCCAGCCGCTGACCGACGCCGACTTCTCCAACCAGGGCTTCCGCTACTTCCGGGCGAAGAAGGCGTACATCGGCACCGTGCCGGTCACCGCGCTGCGGCTGTCGTACATCGGCGAGCTGGGCTGGGAGCTCTACACCACCGCCGACCTGGGCGCCAAGCTGTGGGACACGCTCTGGGAGGCCGGGCAGCAGCACGGCATCCTCGCCGGTGGGCGCGGCGCCTTCGCGAGCCTGCGGCTGGAGAAGGGCTACCGGTCCTTCGGCACCGACATGACCTTCGAGCACGACCCGTACGAGGCCGGGCTCGGGTTCGCGGTGAAGACGGACAAGGGCGACTTCATCGGCCGCGAGGCGCTGGAGCGGCGCAAGGAGAACGTGCGCCGTCGCCTCACCTGCCTGACCGTCGACGACCCCACGCAGGTGGTCATGGGCAGGGAGCCGGTCTACGACGGCGACACGAGCGTCGGCTACGTCACCAGCGCGGCCTTCGGCTACACGATCGGCAAGGGCATCGCCTACGCCTGGCTGCCCGCCGAGCTCGCGACCCCGGGACGGACGCTGGAGATCGGCTACTTCGACCGGCGGGTGACCGCCGTGGTCGCCGAGGAGCCCCTGTTCGACCCCGCCATGGAACGGCTGCGCAGCTAGTGGCACCCGAAAGGACTGAAGAAGTGCACGAATCGGTGCTGAACGCGCCGCTCGCCGAAGCCGACCCGGAGGTCGCGGCGGCGATCGGCGCGGAGACGGAACGCCAGCGGTCCACGCTGGAGATGATCGCGTCGGAGAACTTCGCGCCCGTCTCGGTCATGCAGGCCCAGGGGTCGGTGCTGACGAACAAGTACGCCGAGGGCTACCCCGGCAGGCGCTACTACGGCGGCTGCGAGCACGTCGACGTGATCGAGCAGCTGGCGATCGACCGGGTGAAGGCGCTGTTCGGCGCGGAGGCCGCCAACGTGCAGCCCCACTCGGGGGCGCAGGCCAACGCGGCGGCCATGTCCGCGCTGCTGGAGCCGGGCGACACGATCCTCGGCCTCGACCTCGCGCACGGCGGCCACCTCACCCACGGCATGCGGATCAACTTCTCCGGCCGGCTCTACAACGTCGTTGCCTACCACGTCCGTGAGAGCGACAGCCTCATGGACATGGACGAGGTCGAGCGGCTCGCCCGCGAGCACCGGCCCAAACTGATCGTCGCGGGCTGGTCGGCCTACCCCCGCCATCTCGACTTCGCCGCCTTCCGGCGCATCGCCGACGAGGTCGGTGCCTACCTCATGGTCGACATGGCGCACTTCGCCGGGCTGGTCGCGGCGGGGCTGCACCCGTCGCCCGTCCCGCACGCGCACGTCGTCACCACGACCACCCACAAGACGCTCGGCGGGCCCAGGGGCGGCGTGATCCTGTCCACCGCGGACCTGGCCAAGAAGTTCAACTCGTCGGTGTTCCCGGGCCAGCAGGGCGGCCCGCTGGAGCACGTCATCGCGGCCAAGGCCGTCGCGTTCAAGATCGCGGCGGGGGAGTGGTTCCGCGACCGGCAGCGCCGCACGCTGGAGGGCGCGCGGATCCTCGCCGACCGGCTGCTCGCCCCCGACGCCGCCGAGGCGGGCGTACGGGTGCTGTCCGGCGGGACGGACGTCCACCTGGTGCTGGTGGACCTGCGCGAATCCGAGCTGGACGGCCGTCAGGCCGAGGACCGGCTCCACGAGGCCGGGATCACGGTCAACCGCAACGCGGTGCCGTTCGACCCGCGGCCTCCGATGGTCACCTCGGGGCTGCGGATCGGCACCCCGGCCCTGGCCACCCGCGGCTTCGCCCGCCCCGAGTTCGAGGAGGTCTCCGACGTGATCGCCCAGGTGCTGCGTCCCGGCGCGGACCTGACGGCGCTGCGCGCCCGGGTCGAGGCCCTCGCCGCCAAGCACCCGCTCTACCCGGGTCTCGGTGAGGGGCGATGAGCCCCCGTACGCCGGGCGCGGATCTGCCCGACCATCCCGACCGGCTTTGGCGATCGGCCGAGCCGAAGCGCGCGTACGACGTGGTCGTCGTCGGCGGCGGCGGCCACGGCCTGGCCACGGCCTACTACCTGGCCAAGAACCACGGGATCACCGACGTCGCGGTGCTGGAGCGCGGCTGGCTCGCGGGCGGCAACATGGCCCGCAACACCACGATCATCCGGTCGAACTACCTGTGGGACGAGAGCGCGGGCATCTACGAGCACGCGCTGAAGCTGTGGGAGGGGCTGGAGGAGGACCTCGGCTACCCGCTGCTGTTCAGCCAGCGCGGCGTGCTCAACCTCGCGCACAGCCTGCAGGACGTGCGTGACAGCGTGCGCCGGGTCAACGCCAACCGGCTCAACGGTGTGGACGCCGAGTGGCTGACGCCGGAGCAGGTCAAGGAGGTCTGCCCGATCGTCGACATCTCCCCGGACGTGCGTTATCCGGTGCTCGGCGGCACCTACCAGCCCCGGGCCGGCATCGCGAAGCACGACTACGTGGCGTGGGGCTACGCGAAGGCGGCGGCCGACCTCGGGGTCGACATGATCGAGCACTGCGAGGTGACCGGCCTCGACGTGCGCGACGGCCGGGTGACCGGCGTCCAGACCACCCGCGGCCCGATCGCGGCCAAGAAGGTCGCGCTCGCCGCCGCCGGGCACTCCTCGGTCGTCGCCGGGTACGCCGGGGTGTCGCTGCCGCTGCAGAGCCACCCGCTGCAGGCGCTGGTGTCGGAGCTGCTGGAGCCGGTGCACCCCACCGTGGTCATGTCCAACGCGGTCCACGTCTACGTGAGCCAGGCGCACAAGGGCGAGCTGGTCATGGGCGCGGGCATCGACGCCGCGAACTCCTACCGCCAGCGCGGCGCGTTCCACATCATCGAGCGGCAGATGTCGGCCGCGCTGGAGCTGTTCCCGGTCTTCGCGCGGGCGCACGTGCTGCGGACCTGGGGCGGCGTGGTGGACGTGACCCCCGACGCCTCGCCCGTCGTCGGTCTCACCCCCGTCGAGGACCTGTACGTCAACTGCGGCTGGGGCACCGGCGGGTTCAAGGCCACTCCGGGCGTCGGCTGGTGCTACGCCCACACCGTGGCCACCGGCGAGCCCCACCCGCTCAACGCGCCCTTCTCCCTCGACCGGTTCACCACCGGCAAGCTCGTCGACGAGCACGGCGCCGCCGCCGTCGCCCACTGATTGTCTCGGAGTGCCAATGCTGCTGATTCCCTGCCCGTGGTGCGGGCCGCGGGACGAGGCCGAGTTCCACTACGGGGGGCAGGCCCACGTCGCCTATCCGGAGGACCCGGCCGCCCTCTCCGACGAGGAGTGGGCCCGCTACCTGTTCTTCCGCGACAACCCCAAGGGCCTGTTCGCGGAGCGGTGGAGCCACACCGCCGGGTGCCGCCGCTGGTTCAACGCCGTACGCGACACCGCCACCAACGAGATCCACGCCGTCTACCGGGCGGGCGAGCCGCGGCCGGTGACCGCATGAGCCCGCAACCGTACCGCCGCGAGGGAGCGAGCGGGCGCGTGCTGCGCTTCCGGTTCGACGGCCGCGAGTACGAGGGCCTGGAGGGCGACACGCTGGCCTCGGCGCTGCTCGCCAACGGCGTGCGCGCGGTGGCGAGCAGCATCAGGTTCGGCCGTCCGCGCGGCGTGTACGCCGCGGGCTGCGAGGAGCCGAACGCGCTCGTCCAGATCGAGGAGCCCTTCCCCGAGCCCATGCTCCAGGCGACGACCGTCGAGCTGTACGACGGCCTGGTCGCCACGGGCCTGCCGGGACAGGGCAGGCTGGCCGACCGGCCCGACCCGGCCCGCTACGACGCCGTGCACGCGCACTGCGACGTGCTCGTGGTCGGGGCGGGACCGGCCGGCATCGCCGCCGCGGGCGTGGCCGCGCGGGCCGGCGCGCGGGTGATCCTCGCCGACGAGCGGCCCGAGCCGGGCGGCAGCCTGCTCGGCACGGCCGAGACGCTCGACGGCAGGCCGGGCCGTGAATGGGCGGCCGAGGAGGTGGCCGCGCTGGCCGCCCTGCCGGAGGTGCGCGTGCTGCGCCGCACCACGGTCCTCGGCCACTACGACGACAACTACGTCAT
This sequence comes from Microbispora sp. KK1-11, assembly GCF_006874435.1. Lineage (NCBI taxonomy): Bacteria > Bacillati > Actinomycetota > Actinomycetes > Streptosporangiales > Streptosporangiaceae > Microbispora > Microbispora sp. KK1-11. Next base: position 19,307 of record NZ_VIRJ01000023.1, read on the forward strand.
CGCGGTGGAACGCCGGACGAACCACCTGGGCGCCCAGGCGCCCGCCGGCGTGGCGCGCGAGCGCGTCTGGCGGATCCGGGCCAGGCGCGTGGTGCTGGCGACGGGCGGCCACGAGCGGTTCGTCGCCTTCGCTGGAAACGACCTGCCCGGCGTGATGCTGGCCGGCGCGGCCCGCACGTACGCGAACCACTACCGCGTCCTGCCCGGGCGCCGGGCGGTCGTGTTCACCACCAACGACAGCGCGTACGCCGCGGCGCTCGACCTCGCCGGCGCCGGCGTCGAGATCGCCGCGATCGCCGACGTGAGGCAGGCACCCGGCGAGGCGTGGGCCGCCCGCTGCGCCGAGCGCGGCATCGAGGTCCTGACCGGCCACGTGGTCACCGCGGCGAAGGGCGAGGGCGAGGTCTCCTCGGTCGAGATCACTGCGCGTGCGGGTGGCGGCGTGCGGGAGATTCCCGCCGACCTGCTGCTCGTGTCGGGCGGCTGGACGCCGGTGGTGCACCTGTTCAGCCAGGCCGGGGGCACGCTGCGGCACGACGAGGAGCTGGGCGCGTTCACGCCCGGCGAGACCCGTCAGGCGGTGGAGGCAGCCGGGTTCGCCAAGGGGGTCCGCACGCTGCGGGCCTGCCTGGAGGACGGCGCCGAGGCGGGCCGCCGCGCGCTGGCCGCCGCCGGTTTCACCGCACTGTCCGAGATCGATGTGCCGACTGCCGGGGAGGAGCCCGCCGCCGCGCCCGCCGAGCACCTGTGGCTCGTCGAGGCTGACGATTACGGCACGCACTTCGTGGACCTGCAGCGGGACGTCACCGTGGCGGAGGTCCTGCGCGCGACCGGCGCGGGGCTCACCTCGGTGGAGCACGTCAAGCGCTACACCACCGCCGGCACGGCCCACGACCAGGGCAAGACGTCCGGGCTGCTGACCGGCGGCGTCGTGGCGCACGCGCTCGGCGTCGACGTCGCCGAACTGGGGACCACGACGTTCCGCGCGCCGTACACGCCGGTCTCGTTCGCCGCGCTGGCGGGCCGCGACCGGGGGCCGCTGCACGACCCGGTGCGCGTCACCGCCATGCACGAGTGGCACGTGGCGCGCGGGGCGCTGTTCGAGAACGTCGGACAGTGGAAGCGGCCCTGGTACTACGCGCAGCCGGGTGAGGACATGGAGGCCGCCGTGCTGCGCGAGTGCCGGGCGGCACGCGAGGACGTGGCCGCGATGGACGCCTCCACGCTCGGGAAGATCGACGTGGTCGGACCCGACGCGGGCGTGTTCCTCGACCGGCTCTACACGAACATGATGAGCACGCTCAAGGTCGGCTCCATCCGCTACGGCGTGATGTGCCGCCCCGACGGCATGGTCTTCGACGACGGCACCGTCATCCGCCTGGCGGACGACCGCTTCCTCGTCACCACGACCACCGGCAACGCGGCGGCGGTGCTCGACTGGATGGAGGAGTGGCTGCAGACCGAGTGGCCGGACCTGCGGGTCTGCTGCACCTCGGTCACCGAGCAGTGGGCGACCGTGGCGCTCGTCGGGCCGCGTTCCCGCGAGGTGCTGGCGCGGCTCGCGCCCGGCCTCGCGGTGGACAACGACAGCTTCCCGTTCATGACGTGGCGGGACGCCGAGGTGGCCGGGATCGAGGCGCGGGTCTGCCGGATCAGCTTCTCCGGCGAGCTGGCCTACGAGATCAACGTGTCCTCCTGGTTCGGGCTCGCCCTGTGGGAGGCGGTCATGGCGTCCGGCGAGGTCACGCCGTACGGCACCGAGACCATGCACGTGCTGCGCGCCGAAAAGGGGTTCCCGATCGTCGGCCAGGACACCGACGGCACGGTCACCCCGCAGGACCTCGGCATGGAGTGGATCGTGTCGAAGAAGAAGGCCGACTTCGTCGGCAAGCGGTCCTTCGCCCGGGCGGACACCTCCCGGTCCGACCGCAAACACCTGGTCGGCCTGCTGCCCGAGGCCCCCGGCGTGCTGCTGCCCGAGGGCGCCCACCTCGTGGAGACCTCGGCGCTGCCCGAGTCGCCGGTGCCGACGCTCGGGTTCGTCACCTCCAGCTACCGCAGCGCCGCGCTGGGCCGTACGTTCGCGCTCGCGCTGGTGAGCGGCGGGCGCGAACGGGTCGGCGAGCGGTTGTACGCCCCGGTCGGGGACGACCTGGTGCCCGTGACCGTGACCTCCCACGTCCTGTACGACCCGGAAGGAGCACGCCGCGATGGCTGAGCGCAGGAGTCCGGCCGCGGCGTACGCGGCCAGGTTCGAGGCGGCGAGCGCGGGCGGCGGCCTGCGCCTGGCCGAGATCCCCTTCCTGACCCACGTGAACGTCCGGGTCGATCCCAAGAGCCCGGCGGCGGAGCGGATCGGCACCGCGATCGGCGTGCGGCTGCCGCTGGAGCCCGGCACCGCCGTGAGCGGCGGCGACCTGACCGTGCTGTGGCTGGGGCCCGACGAGTGGCTGGTGACGGGCCCCGACGGTGCCGCCCCCGGGCTGCTGGAGCGTCTCACCGAGGCGGCGGACGGCGAGCACGTCTCGATCGTCGACGTGTCGGCGCAGCGCACCACCCTGGTGGTCGCCGGAGACCGGGCGCGGGACGTGCTGGCCCATGGCTGCGCGCTGGACCTGCACCCCCGCGTGTTCGGCCCTGGCCGGTGCGCCCAGACGATGCTGGCCAGGGCGGGAGTCGTCCTGGTCGCCGGTGAGGACGGCTTCCGCCTGCTGGTCCGCTCGTCCTTCGCGGCGTACGTCGCGGAGTGGCTGCTCGACGCGTCCGTCGAGTACGTGGCCGGCGGCTAGGCGACTGCTCACGATCCGCATCGGCCCGTCGGGTTCGCACCTCGCCGGGCCGATGCGCGCCGTCGTGCAAGGCTGACGGCCGGGTATTCCGGGGCGTGACATACCATCGAGGACGCTCGTGAGGAGGGCCGTCCATACCCCGGGTGGGAGATCATGTTCCGCACGCTGATGAAGTCGAAGATCCACCGCGCCACCGTCACGCAGGCCGATCTGCACTACGTCGGCTCGGTGACGATCGACGCGGACCTGATGGCCGAGGCCGACCTCGTCGAGGGTGAGAAGGTCGACATCGTCGACATCGACAACGGCAACCGGCTGTCCACGTACGTCATCGAAGGTCCGGCGGGCTCCGGGGTGATCGGCATCAACGGCGCCGCCGCCCGTCTCATCTCGGTCGGCGACCTCGTGATCATCATCGCGTACGCGCTGGTCGCCGAGGAGGAGGTCAAGGCGCTCAAGCCGCGCGTCGTCTTCGTCGACAAGGACAACAAGCCGCTGCACGTGGGCTCCGACCCCGCCGCCGTACCCGACGGCATGGGCCTGACCCCCGGCGACCTCACCCCACCCGCCACGTCCTGACCCACCCGTCGCCGCCCAGGCAAGCCGGCCCGCATGTGAGGACGGGGCGCCGCTCGCGGACTCGGCTTGTCACCGCGCAGTGAGGTGGTGTGCGCGGCGGCTGGAGGGCCGTAGCGCCCAGGACACCGCGGTCAGTGCGGTCAAGACGGCCAGCAGCCCCACCTCGCCGAGGTCGTAGCCGGTGACCAGGTGGGAGGCGACGGCCCCCGTATAGGTGAAGAAGGCGCCCGCGTAAGCCCATTCCTTGAGCAACACGCGACGCGGAATGAGCAGGGCGAGCGCGCCGAGCACCTTCCAGGTCCCCAGCAGCACCAGGAAGTAGTCCGGATAGCCCAGGTGCGTCACCAGGGCATGGACGTATGGAAGCCGCACGATGTCCCAGACGCCGCCGACTCCCAGTTCGGCCGCCACCGCCGCGGTTGCCAGCCAGTAGCCGGCCGATCTCAAACGCCCGGGCCCGCAGCGCCGGGCGATGACTGAAATCGGTGCCATGGGATACTCCTTCCGTTCCTGTCACATCCCGGCGGAGCGCCGGTTCATCACTACGAACCCCCGGGGCGGAAGGATGTGACGAATGGATCACGCCGACTGGCTGGCGACGCGCTTCGAGCAGCAACGGCCCCATCTGCGTGCGGTCGCCTACCGGATGCTCGGCTCGTTCACAGAGGCGGACGACGCGGTGCAGAACGCATGGCTACGTCTCAGCGGCGCCGACACCACCGATGTGGACAACCTCGCCGGGTGGCTCACCACCGTCGTCGCCCGGGAGTGCCTCAAAATGCTGCGCACCCGCCGATGTCACCGTGAGGAGCCCCTGAGCGACATCGCGATCGAGTCGTCCGCCGACGGCTGCGACGTCAGCGATCCCGAAGCCGAAGCCCTGCTCGCCGACGCGGTCGGTCCCGCACTGATGGTCGTGCTCGACAGGCTCTCTCCCGCCGAGCGGCTCGCCTTCGTCCTGCACGACATCTTCGCCGTGCCCTTCGACGAGATCGCTCCCATCCTGGAACGCTCTCCCGCAGCCACCCGCCAGCTCGCCAGCCGCGCCCGCAGGCGGGTCCGAGGCGCGACACCCTCTCGGCAGGTCGATCTCGCCCGCCAGCGCCGGGTCGTTGTGGCCTTCCTCGCCGCGCTCCGAGAAGGCGACTTCGACGGGCTCCTCGCCGTGCTCGACCCCGATGTCCTGCTCCGGGACAGCGGCGCCGGGTTCCCTCCCGGCGCCCCGGCGCTGATGCGAGGCGCGCGGGCTGTCGGCGCCCACGCGCTCACCTTCTCGCGGGGTGCCCGGTTCGTACGGCTCGCAGTGGTGAACGGAGCCGTGGGTCTCGCCATCGTCCCGCAAGGACGACTTGTCGGGGCACTCGGCTTCACCTTCAAGGAGGACAAGGTCGCCGAAATCGAAATGATCTCCGACCTCGAACTCCTTCGGCACGTCGACCTGGCGGCTCTCGACCGTTGACCGCCATGGCCGGGGCTGATGCTCCGCGATGAGGGCGAGTAGGTTATCCGCCACAATCGCCCTATTTGTGAGGAGTGTCACTCGTGCCCTTCGTCGTCGATCTCACCGACGGGTCCGTCGAGCGGGAGGACCGGTCCGCCGAGACCGGCCACTTCGGCGGGTCGATCCTCGGCCTGCGGCTGCTGACCGAGCGCACCCCCGCCGGGCTCGACCCGTACGATCCCCGGGCCCTGCTGTACGTCGCGGCCGGGATCCTCGGCGGGGTGGCCGCGCCGGGGCTCGCGAAGGCGGTGTTCCTGGCCAAGTCGCCGCTGACCGGGGTGGCGGGGGAGGCCCACGCGCTCGGGCCGTTCGCGGCCGGGATCCGCGGCGCGGGCGCCAAGGCGCTGGCGATCACCGGCCGGGCGCAGCGGCTGTCATACCTGCTGGTCGAGGACGGCCGGATCAGCGTCCACCCGGCCGAGGAACTGGGTGGCCTCGGCACCGCCGCCACCACGGACGCGCTGCGCGCGCGGCACGGCGAGGGCGCGCACGTCGCCGCCATCGGGCCGGCGGGGGAGAGGCTGGTCCGCTACGCGAGCGTGGTGACCGACTACGCCTACCCCGCGGCCCGGTACGGCCTCGGCGCGGTGCTGGGCGCAAAGAACCTCAAGGCGATCGTCTGCGTGGGGGACGCCCCGGCCGCCGTGGCCGACCCGCGCGCCCTGGCGGAGATCGAGGCCTTCTACCGCGCCGCGATGCCCCGCAACGCGCTCGCGGCCTGGCAGCACGCCGGTCCGGGGTTCGGCGCCTGGACGGGGGAGCCGCCCGCGCCCGGCTACCTGAGCGTGCGGAACTTCTCCCACACCGGCGACGGCGGGCTGCGGGTTCCGTCCCCGGCCGACTACGACGGGCTCGCGGTGGCCACGAGCGGGTGCTGCCCCGGCTGCCCGACCGACTGCCTCAAGACGTACGCGCCGCTCGGCGTGCCGGAGAGCAGAACGGGAGGGCTCGGCCAGGAGGCGTTCGCGTCCCTGGGCTGGAACCTCGGCGTCGACGATACCGGCGCGGTGCTCGCGCTGAACGCCCTGTGCAACGACCTCGGCCTCGACCAGGTCTCCTTCGGCGGCACGGCCGCCTTCGCGATGGAGTGCGCGGCCCGCGGCCTGCTCACGGAAGGGCCCTCCTTCGGCGACGCGGCGGCGGTGACGGCGCTCGCCCGCGACGTCGCGACCAGGAGCGGAGCGCTCGGCGACCTGCTCGCCGAGGGCTCGGCCCGAGCGGCGGGCAAACTCGGGGCCGAGCCGTACGCGATGACCGTGAAGGGCGCCGAGGTGCCGTGTTTCGACCCGCGGGTGCAGCCGGGCCTCGGGCTTGGTTACGCCGCCGCGCCGGGCGGGCCGCGCTACGACGCGCTGGAGCACGACCTGGACTTCGAACCCGGAGGCGCGCTCGCCTACTGCCTGCCCGAGGCGGCGCGGATCGGCGCCGAGCCCGCTCCGGTCGGCCTGCTCGACGCCGGACGCGGGCGGCGCACGGCGCGCCTGCTGCGCCTGTGGAGCGCCCTCGACGCGTGGAACATCTGCCTGTTCGCCTCGTCGCCGACCAGGCCCTTGACGCTCGACCACCTGACGGCGCTGGTCACGGCCGTCTCCGGGGCCGGGTGCACGCTGGACGACCTGCTCGCGGCGGGCGCCGCGCGGCTCGACCTGATGCGTGCGTACGCGCTGCGCGAGGGCGGCGGGCCCGACGAGCTGCCGGCCCGGTTCCACGACGAGCCGGTCACGGCCGGGCCGTACGCCGGGGCGCGGCTGGCCCGCGAGGACTTCGCGCGGGCGCTCGACGCCTTCCACGCCGAACTCGGCTGGCGCGCCTGACTGAAAATCGCCGACATCGGACGGTATGGTCGGAAATTTTCTTCACAGGATTTAGGGGCAGCGTTATGATCTTCCGTCTTGTCGGCCGCGCTGATCAGCTGGCCGTTGCTTGTGCCGATGGGGCCCTCGACGGACCCCGTGATTGATGGGAGATCGACCATGAGGCGCGCACTGGCCGCGTTAGGCATCGGCGTGGGTCTGCTGGGATCCGCCGTCGTCTCCGCTCCGGCTCAGGCCGCGAGCGCCGTGATGGCCCCTCTGGCCTCCACCGTGCCGGACGCTCAGCAGGTCGCGGCGTTCTGGCTCGCCGACGCGGGCGCGAACCTGAAGAGCGCCACGCCGTACGCCGTGCAGACCGTGGTCCATGGGGAACGCACCTCCGCCGGCGTCGTTCCGGACGGCAAGCCCGGCCTGGTCGCGCCGTCCCAGGACGTGCTCGTGAAGAAGGTGAAAACGCCCGTGACCTCGGGCAAGGTGTTCTTCGTCGGCGCCGACGGTCAGCCGCACTGGTGCACGGGTACCGCTGTGGTGTCGGCCTACCGCAACCTCGTCGCCACGGCCGGTCACTGCGCGTTCGACACCGAGGGTGCCGCCGGCACGCTCGGCGGGCTCGGCAAGTGGGTCTTCGTGCCCGGCTACTCGGGCGGCAAGACCCCGGAGGTCCTGTACGTCGGAAGGCAGGCCGCCACCCATTTCGACTTCGACGTGTACCGGGACTACGACCGCGACGCCGCTTTCGTGACCGTGTTCAACGGCGTCGTCTCGTCGTCCTCCGGCGTGCTGACCGACAGCGGGCGGCTGGGCGACAACGTCGGCGGGCAGGGCCTCGCCTACAACCAGCCGACGGCCTCCTCGGTCGACGTCTTCGGCTACCCGGCCGGTCCCAACCCCGACGGAACCCGGCCCTACACCGGCCAGACCCTCGAACGGTCCACCGGGTCGACATTCGCCGTGGGGCTCCTCGACCTCCCCGCCGACCAGCCCGTCGGCGTCGACTCCCCGTTCACCGGTGAGGGCTCACTCGGCTCCTCGTGGCTGTACCGGTACAGCGACGACACCCGCACCGGTTACCTCGCCGGCATCACGATCAGCGTCTCCGACACCGACGGCGACAACCGCTACGACGCCAGCGTTTCCCCGTACTTCGACGGCGAGATGTACAGGGTCTACTCCGAGAGCACCGCGCTCCAGACCGGCTCGATCGCGTAGCCGACCGGCCAGTACCCGCCCCCGCCGCGCCTGCCCATCCTGGGTGCGACGGGGGCCTTTTCATTCGTGACACTCCCGTTAATCACGCAAGAAAAACGATTGACCAACCTCTTGTCCGGTTTGTGAGGCCGCTGCTATGGTCTGGTCAATCGTTTGACGAGCGCGGCGGACGGGCGGCGTACGAGGCCCGCCCCGATCCCGCCGCACGGCCACCGGGACGCGACCGGGACACAGAACCAAGGGAGACCATCGGGGATGGCAGTCACTATCGACCTGAGCGGGCGCACGGCGCTCGTGACCGGGGGAGCGGGAGGGCTCGGCGTCGCATGCGCCCGGGCGCTCGCCGACGCCGGCGCGAGCGTCGTGCTGTCCGACCTGGAGGGGCCGCGGCTGGCCGAGGCCGCGGCCGCCGTCGGGGCGGAGGCACGCGCGGCCGACATCGCCGACGCCGGCCAGGCCAGGGCGCTGGTGGACGGCCTCGACCGCATCGACGTCCTGGTGAACTGTGCCGGCATCATGCGGACGACCCCGCTGCTCGACGTCGAGGCGGACGAGTGGCGCAGGATCGTCGACGTCAACCTGAACGGCACGTTCTGGCTCACCCAGGCGGCCGGGCGGCGCATGGTGGAGCAGGGGAGCGGGTCGATCGTCACCCTGGCCTCGGTCGCCGCCCGGTCGGGACGGCCGAACGCGGCGCACTACTCGGCCACCAAGACGGCCCTGCTGTCGCTGACGAAGTCGGCGGCGCTCGCGCTCGCCCCGGTGCGCGTCAACGCGGTCTGCCCCGGGGTCATCCTCACCCGCATGTGGGACGAGATCATGGCCGACCGCGACGAGCGCTTCGGCCCCGACGCCGGCGCCCGGTATCTCCAGGAGGTGAGCGACCGGTCGCCGCTGGGGCGGCCCGGCCGGCCCGAGGAGATCGCCGCGGCGGTGCTGTTCCTGGTCAGCGACCTCGCCTCGTTCGTCACCGGCCAGGCGCTCAACGTCGACGGCGGACTGGAGATGGACTGACCATGCAGACCTTCAAGCTCCTGCCGGAGCTGTTCGGCGACGCCGGGATGGCGACGATCTTCTCGGCCGAGCGGACCGTGCTCGCCTGGCTGCGGGTCGAGGCCGCCCTCGCGCAGGCGCAGGCCGACGCGGGCGTGATCACCGCCGCCGACGCCGAGGCCATCACCGGCGCCTGCGTGCTGGACAACGTCGACGTCGAGCGCCTGTGGCGGGAGGCGGTGAACGTCGGCTACCCGATCCTGCCGCTGGTCCGCATGATCGCCGCGGCGCTGCCCGAGGGGCCGAACGGCCGCGTCCACTACGGCGCGACCACCCAGGACATCATGGACAGCGGCGTGGCGCTGCAGATGGGCGAGGCTCTGGACCGGCTCGCCGCGCTGCTCGGCGCGTTCGGGGACACTCTCGCCCGGATGGTCGAGGTGCACGCGGGCACCGTGATCGCCGCCCGCACCCACGCCCAGCAGGCCGTGCCCACGACGTTCGGGGCGAAGCTCGCGGTGCTGCTGGCGGAGCTCACCCGTCAGCGTGAGCGGGTGAGGGCGGCCGGGCGCCGGGTCCGCGTCGTCTCGCTCTTCGGCGCCGGAGGCACCTCCGCCGCCATGGGCGAGCAGGCGGCCCAGGTCAGGAAGGGCATGGCCGTACGGCTCGGCCTCGCGGCCGCCGACGTGCCCTGGCACGTGGCCCGTGACGGCATCGCCGAGTTCGGCGTCGCGTGCGCGAGCGTGGCGGCCACCGCCGCCCGGTTCGCCCGCGAGGTGGTGGACCTGTCCCGCACCGAGGTCGGCGAGGTGCGCGAGGCGGGCGGGCACCACCGCGGCGCTTCGTCGACGATGCCGCAGAAGGCCAACCCGATCGGCTGCGAGGCCGTCATCGGCATGTCGGCCACTGCCGGTGCGCTCAGCTCGGCCCTGTTCCGGGCGATGGAGGCCGGCCACGAGCGGGCCGCGGGCGAGTGGCAGATCGAGTGGTACGCCGTCCCGCTGCTGGCCGAGCTGGCCGCCGGCGCGCTCGCCACGGCCGCCGAGGTGGCCGAGGGGCTGCGTGTCTTCCCCGACGCCATGCGGGCCAACCTCGACGCGGAGGGCGGGCTCATCATGGCGGAGGCGTACATGATGCGCCTGGCCCCGGCGCTCGGCCGGGAGCGGGCGCACGACCTCGTCTACCAGGCGGCGCACGAGGCGCGGGCCCGGCGCGGCGCGCTGGCCGACACGCTGCGCGAGGTGGCCGGTCCCGACGACCTGGCCACGCTCGGCGCGCTGCCGCTGCCCCCCGAGTCGTATGTCGGCGACGCCGAGGCGGTCTGCGTGGCCGCGCTCGCGGGATGGCGCGGCGAGGCGACCATGGACCACGACAACGAGGAGTCCGGCGAATGAGCGAGCGACGGCTTGCGGATCTGCTGGCGATGTGGCGCGTGCGCGCCTTCGAGGAAAAGGTGCGGGAGCTGCGCCTTGCGGGGCCGATCGTCGGGTCCGTCCACCTGTGCATCGGGCAGGAGGCGATCCCTGTCGGCGCCTGCGACGTGCTGGAGCCCGAGGACGCGCTGTTCGCGACCTACCGGGGACACGGCTGGGCCCTCGCCAGGGGCGTCCCCGCCGAGCGGATGTTCGCCGAGCTGCTCGGCCGGGAGACCGGCGTCAACGGCGGCAGAGGAGGATCGGCCTACTTCACCGCCGCGGAGTACGGCTTCCACGGGGAGAACTCGATCGTCGGCGCGGGCGCCCCGATCGCCTGCGGCGCGGCGCTGGCCGGCCGCTACGACGGCTCCAACCGGGCCGCGGTCACCGTGTTCGGCGACGGCGCGATGAACCAGGGCGCGGTGCACGAGGCGATAAACTTCGCCGCCGCCTTCTCCCTGCCCGTGGTCTTCGTCTGCGAGAACAATCGCTACTCCGAGCTGACCCCGATCGCCGACATGGTCCGCACGAGCAGGCTCGCCGACCGCGCGGCGGCGTACGGCATGCCGGGCTACCGCATCGACGGCAACGACGTGGAGGCCGTCCGCTTCCACGTGCGCGACGCCCTGGAGGTCGCCAAGGAGAACGGCGGCCCGACGCTGCTGGAGTGCATGACCGAGCGCATCGTCGGCCACTACATCGGCGACGCGGAGAACTACCGCAAGCCGGGCGAGATGGACCGGATCACGGCACGGGAGCCGATCGCCCGGCTGCGCGCGGGCCTGCTCGCCGACGGGGTGCCGGCCGCCGAGATCGACGCGGTCGAGGCCCGTGCGAGAGCCGAGATCGAGACCGCCGCCGCGGCGGCGCTGGCCGCGCCGTTCGCCGACCCCGCGACCGCGAGGGAGCACCTGTATGCCTGAGACCCGGAAACTGAACTACGGCGAGGCCGTCAACGCCGCGCTGCACCGCCTCATGGCGGAGTTGCCCGAGACCCTCGTGTACGGCGAGGACGTCGGCCTCCCCGGAGGCGTGTTCGGCGTCACACGCGGGCTGCGCAAGCAGTTCGGCGACCGGGCCTTCGACACGCCGATCAGCGAGTCGGCCATCCTGGGCAGCGCTGTGGGCGCGGCCATGATGGGCCGCCGCCCGATCGTCGAGATCATGTGGGCCGACTTCTCGCTGGTGGCGCTCGACCAGATCGTGAACCAGGCGGCCAACGTCCGCTACGTCTCCGGCGGCCGGTTGACGGCGCCGATGACGATCCGCACCCAGCAGGGCAACGCCCCCGGCGCGTGCGCCCAGCACTCGCAGTGTCTCGAGGCGCTGTTCCTGCACGTCCCCGGGCTGCGGGTGTGCATGCCCTCCACGCCGCAGGACGCCTACGACCTGCTCGTGACCGCCGTGCACTGCGACGACCCGGTTCTCGTCATCGAGAACAGGACCCTCTACTTCGGCGCCAAGGAGGAGGTGATGGTCGGCGGCCTGGTCCAGCCCATGGGCGGGGCGCGGGTGCGCCGGCACGGCTCCGACGTCACGGTGGTCACCTGGGGCGCGATGACCGCGCGGGTGCTCGACGCCGCCGATGCGCTGGCCGCCGACGGCATCGAGGTGGAGGTGCTGGAGACGCCCTGGCTCAACCCGTTCGACACCGAGGCCGTGCTCGCGAGCGCCGGCCGTACGGGCAGGCTCGCGGTGGTCCACGAGGCCAACGTGACCGGCGGGTTCGGGGCCGAGGTCGTGGCGCGGGTCGCCGGGGCGGGCGTCCCGCTGCTGGCGCCGCCCGTCCGGGTGGGGGCGCCCGATGTCCGGATGCCGGCCGCGCCGATCCTGGCGCAGGCGCTGCTGCCGGACGCCGATCGCATCGCGGGGGAGGTGCGAGCGCTCGTGAAGGGCTGACGCCCTTGAGCGAGCACGTCATCACATGTCATCACCTGAATTGAGCAAACGATTGACCTCCCCTGAGCAGGAGAAACAATGAAGAAGGCACTCTTCGTCGCGGCCGCCCTGGCGGTCGGCGCGACGGCCTGCGGCGGCTCCGGCGGCGACGGCGCCACCCAGGCCGCCTCGGAGAAGAAGGAATACACGATCGGTGTCTCCAACCTCGGCCTGAGCTTCCCGTTCCCCTCCGCCATCGGCAAGGGCATCAAGGACGAGGCCGCCAAGCTCGGCGTGAAGATCACCGAGCTGGACGCCCAGGGCAAGGCGGACAAGCAGAGCAACGACGTGCAGGACCTCATCGCACAGCAGCCGGACGGCGTGCTGCTGCTGCCCGTGGACTCCGGCGTCGCCCAGGGCCTCGCCGACAAGCTCAAGGCGTCGAACATCCCGACCGTGGCCGTCGCGTCCCAGGTCGGCGATCCCAAGACCCGTCAGCTCAAGGACGTCTACCCCGGCCTGGTCGCGCTCGTCACGCAGGACGAGCCCGCCGCGGGGGGCAAGGCCGGCGAGATCGCCGCGCAGATCCTTCCCGAGGGCGGCAAGATGGCCGTGGTCGAGGGTGCGGCGGGCTTCGCCGAGGTCGTGCTGCGTTACCAGGACTTCCCGAAGGCCGCCGAGGCGAAGGGCGCGAAGTTCGAGGTCGTGGCCCGCCAGCCCGGTGACTGGGTGCAGGACAAGGCCCAGTCGGCCTGCCAGAACATGCTCGCCTCCAACCCCGACGTCAAGCTGTTCTACGCCGAGTCGGACGACATGGCGGTCGGCTGCGCCAAGGCCGTGAAGTCGGCCAACTCCACCGCGAAGATCGTGGGCATCGGCGGCAGCAAGCTCGGCGTCGACGCCGTCACCTCCGGCGACATCGCCGGCACCGTCTGCTTCAAGCCCGAGGACCTCGGCAAGCTCGCCCTCGACACGCTGTACAAGCACCTGACCGGCGAGCAGAAGCAGGACGCCGCCTTCGTGACGTACGACACCCCGGCCATCACGAAGGACAACGTCGCCGACTGCACGCCGCAATGGTAGACACCCCGCTGCTGTCCCTCGAGGGCGTCGGCAAGTCGTTCCCCAACGGCACCGTCGCCCTCCGGGGGGCACGGCTCACGGTCCTCCCCGGCAGCGTGCACGGCCTGGTCGGGGCCAACGGCGCGGGCAAGTCCACGATGATCAAGATCATCGCCGGGGCGCACGCGCCGACGTCGGGCACGGTCCGCTGGATGGGCGAAAAGGTCGTCTGGCGCGACCCCGGCGCGGCCAGGAAGGCCGGCGTCGCCACGATCATGCAGCACGTCCCGCTCGCGCCCACGCTGACCGTGCTGGAGAACGTCTTCCTCGGCGCCCCCGGACCGTGGCGGCTGCCGCGCGCCCGCCGCCGGGAGTTCGACCGGCTGCTCGAGCGGGTGCACTACGAGATCGACCCGGACGCCGAGGTGGCCGGCCTGGCCATCGGCGAGCGGCAGATGGTCGCCATCCTGCAGGCGCTCGCCATCGGCGCGAACCTCGTCGTCATGGACGAGCCCACCGCCTCGCTGGCCGAGGGCGAGCGCCAGGTGGTGTTCGACGTGGTGCGCAGGCTGTCGGCGCAGGGCACCGCCTTCCTCTATGTGTCGCACTTCCTCGACGAGGTGCTGTCGCTCACCGACCGGGTGACCGTGCTGCGGGACGGCACCGTGGTGGAGGAGGGCCCGACCGCCGCCTACGACGAGGACCGGCTGGTGCAGGCCATCGTCGGGCGGGACCTGCTCGCGGCCGAGCGCCGCGCCCCGGCCCCCGTCGCCGCCGACGCCCCGGTGGCCCTCGCCGTACGGAACCTCAGCTCACCGGCCGGGGTGCGCGACGTGTCGTTCGAGGTGCGCCGCGGCGAGGTGGTCGGCATCGCGGGCCTGCTCGGCTCCGGCCGGTCGGAGATCCTGCACGCGGTGTACGGCGCGGACTCCCGAGCCCGGGGCGAGGTGCTGGTGGACGGCCGTCCCGTGCGGCGCGGTCCCCGGGCGGCGGTCGCCGCCGGGATGGCCCTCGTCCCCGAGGACCGCAACGCGCAGGGGATCGTGGGCGCGTTCCCCATCTGGAAGAACATCTCCCTGCCCGACCTCGCGTCGCTGTCGTCGGCGCGGGCGCTGCCCCGGGAGGCGGCCGAGGCCGAGCGTGCCGAGCGGGCCATCCGCGACCTCGGCATCGTCTGTCCCGGCCCCGAGGCGCTGGTCACCGAGCTGTCCGGCGGCAACGCGCAGAAGGTCGTGTTCGGCAAGTGGCTGTACGGCGGGGCCCGGGTGTTCATGCTCGACGAGCCCACGGCCGGCGTCGACGTCGGGGCGAAGGCCGACATCCTCGACCTGGTCCGCAGGTTCGCCGCCGAGGGCGGCGCCGTGCTCGTGGTGAGCAGCGAGTTCGAGGAGATCCTCGCGGTGGCGACGCGCGTGCTCGTCGTCCGCGAGGGCCGGGTCGTCGCGGAGCGACCGGCGCACGAGACATCCGAGGAGGAGTTGCTGATGCTGGCCAACGGATTCGGAGGTGCGCACGATGCCGCCTGAGAGCGCGGAGGGCACCGGCGGAGGCACCGTGGGAGGCGCCGTGGGAGGCGCGGCGCGCGGGAAGACGCTCGGCGCGCGCGCCGCCGCCGCGCTGCGCCCCGGCAACGCGGGCGTCGTCTACGCCCTCGTGCTGATCGTGGCCGTGCTGACGCTGCTGTCGAGCCAGATGGGGCGGCCGAGCTACCTGTCGCCGACCAACGTCATCAACATCCTGGACCAGTCGTCGCTGGTCGCGATCCTCGCGGTGTTCACGACCGTGGTGCTGATCAGCGGCAACTTCGACCTGTCCATCGCGTCGGTGTCCGCCTTCGGCGCGGCGATGGCGCTCAGCCTGGTCGGCTCGCTCGGCCTGCCGCTGGCGCTGGCCGTCGCGCTGGCCGCCGGGCTCGTCTGCGGCGCGGTGAACGGCCTGATCGTGCAACTGGTCGGCATCAACGCGTTCATCGTGACGCTGGGCACGATGACGGCCGTACGCGGCCTGGTGCTGATCCTGACCGACGGCCGCACGATCACGGCGAAGGACCCGGAGTCGCAGCGCGCGCTGATCGCGCTGCAGTCGGGCTACTGGACGGTGCCGCACATCCTGGCGATCCTCGGAGTGGCGGCGCTGGTCGTCGGCGCCGTGGTGGCGCTGCTCGCCCGCCGCTCCGGAGGCGGTCCGGTCAAGGGTGCGGTCATCGCGGCGGTCGGGCTGGTCGTGGCCGTGCTCGACCCCGTGCTCGGCTTCGAGCTGCGGCTCAGCAAGCCCACCTACTACCTGATCGTCATCGCCGGCGTCACCTGGGCCGTGCTGCGCTACACGGTGATCGGCCGCCGCCTGTACGCCGTGGGCAGCAACGCGGAGGCGGCCCGGCTGTCCGGCATCAACGTGAACCGCTACCGGATCGGCGCGTTCCTGCTGAACGGGCTCGGCTCGGGCTTCGTCGGCGTGCTGTTCGCCGCGAAGCTGCTGGCCATCAACCCCACCGGCCTGCAGGGCACGGAGCTGACCGTGCTCGCCGCGGCCATCCTCGGCGGCACCTCGCTGTTCGGCGGTTTCGGCAGCGTGCTGAAGTCCGTCGTCGGCGCGCTCATCCTGTTCACGCTCGACAACGGCTTCAACGTGCTCAACCTGGGCGCCAACTACCAGGGCGTCATCGTCGGCACGGTCGTCATCGTCGCCGCGGCCATCTACACGATCGCCGGCCGCCAGCGGCAGGTCCGCAGGGTGCGCGACTCGGGAGCCGCACCGCAACCGCCCGAGGAGTCCGGCGTGGAGCCGGAGAGACAGGAGTCGCTGCGATGAGAGGCGTCTGGCACTTCTCGTTCACGGTCGCCGACCTCGACAGGTCCGTCGCCTTCTACCGCGACCTGCTCGGGTTCACCCTCGTGCACCGGCAGGACCAGGACAACGACTACACCCGCAGGCTCGTGGGCTACCCCGACGCGGTGCTGCGCATCGCCCAGCTTGCCGTGCCGGGCCAGCCCCGGGGCGTGTCCACCCACGACCTGGAGCTGGTGGAGTACGTACGGCCGCGGGGGGAGGCACGCGACCCGTCCCGGCACCTGCCCGGCGCGGCGCACCTCGCGCTCACGGTCGAGGACGCGCTCGCCGAGCACGCGCGGCTGTCGGCGGCCGGGGTACGGTTCGTCTCGCCGCCCAACGCCATCACGGCGGGGATCAACGCGGGCGGCTACGCCTGCTACTTCCTCGACCCCGACGACATCACGCTGGAGCTGGTCCAGCCGCCGTTGACAGGCCGCTGACCCGCGTCTAGCTTGTGCAGGCTCAACCGATTGATCATGAGGAGGGCGGATGCCCGTCATCGATGCGCATCAGCATCTCTGGAACCTGGAAACCGGTTCCTACCCCTGGCTGACGCCCGAGGCCGGGCCGATCTACCGCACCTTCGAGCCGGAGGAGCTGATCCCGCAACTCGCCGAGGCCGGGGTCGATCACACGGTGCTCGTCCAGGCGATGGACTCCTTCGCCGACACCGACGCGATGCTCGCACAGGCCGACGCGTACGACTTCGTGGCGGCCGTGGTCGGCTGGGTGCCGCTGGAGCGGCCGGACGAGGCGGCGCAGGCGCTGGAGCGCTACCGTCTGCATCCGAAGTTCGCCGGAGTCCGCCACCTCATCCACGACGACCCCGACCCCGACTGGCTGCTCCGCGACGCGGTGATCGAGGGCCTGGGGGTGCTCGCCGAGGCGGGCCTGCCGTTCGACGTGGTCGCGGTGCTGCCCCGCCACCTGGAGCACGTGCCGGTGCTGGCCGAGCGGATCCCCGGGCTGCGGATGGTGATCGACCACCTGGCCAAGCCGCCCATCAAGGACAAGGGCTGGGAGCCGTGGGCGGGCCTGATCGCCCGCGCCGCCGAATATCCCCAGGTGTACGCCAAGGTGTCGGGCCTCAACACCGCCGCCGACCCGGAGAGCTGGACGGCCGACGACCTGCGGCCGTACGTGGACCACGCGATGGAGCTGTTCGGTCCCGAGCGGCTGATGTTCGGCGGCGACTGGCCCGTCTCGATCCTCGCCGGCGACTACGCCACGGTGTGGCGCGAGACGAACGTGCTGCTCGCCGGCCTGTCCGAGGCCGACCGCGCGGCCGTGCTCGGCGGCACGGCCGCCCGTTTCTACCGAATCGAGGTGTGACGTGCTGGACGTCTTCGCGCCGATCGCGGCCGCCGCCGACCTGGCGATCCCCGAGGCGCACCGGCTGCCGATCGCGGTCGTGGGCGCCGGGGCGATCGTCGACGTGGCCCACCTGCCGGCCTACCGGAAGGCCGGGCTGGAGATCGCCGGGATCTTCGACCTGAACGCGGAGCGGGCCCGCGAGGTCGCCGGACGGCACGGTGTGCCCCGCGTGTACGGCTCGCTGGAGGAACTGCTCGCCGACGAGCGGGTGGCCGTGGTGGACATCGCGGTGGCGCCGAACGCGCAGCCCGGCATCGCGAGGGCCTCGCTGGAGGCCGGCAAGCACCTGCTCTGTCAGAAGCCGTTCGCGCCCGACCTCGCTACCGGGCGGGAGATCGTCGCCCTGGCCGCCGATCGCGGGCTGAAGGTGGCGGTCAACCAGCAGTTGCGCTTCGACGAGGGCATCGCCGCCGCCCGCGCCATGGTCCGGGAGGGCTGGATCGGTGAACCGACGGCCATGACGTTCACCGTGAACATCTTCACCGACTGGAGCGCCTGGGACTGGCTCGTCTCCACCGACCGGCTGGAGATCGTCTACCACTCCATCCACTATCTGGACGCCATCCGCTCGATCCTCGGCGACCCCGAGAAGGTGTTCTGCACCGGCAGCCGTACGGCGGGGCAGGCCGCCAAGGGCGAGACCCGCACGATGAGCGTGCTGGTCTACCCGGGCGACGTGCGGGCGCTGGTCCACGCCCACCACGAGAACCGCACCGGCGACTACGAGGCGGCGTTCCGCATCGACGGCACCGAGGGCGCGATCAGGGGCACCCTCGGGCTGCTGTACGACTACCCGCACGGCCGCCCGGACACCCTGGAGGTCAGCAGCCGCGTGCTGCCCACCGACGGCTGGCTGCCCTACCCGGTGACCACCCGGTGGCTGCCGGACGCGGTCGCGGGGCCGATGGGGTCGCTGCTGGCGGCGATCGCCGATGGCGGGGAGCCGGAGACCGCGGCAGCCGACAACCTGGGCACACTCCGTCTCATGGAGGCGCTGTACCAGTCGATGGAGACCGGCGAGAGCCGGCGTCCGGGGGCGTTGTGAAGCGCGCCCGGGTGACGCTCGCCGACGTCGCCGCGCTGGCGAAGGTCGACCGTGCCGTGGTCTCGCGGGTCGTCAACAACGATCCCGCGCTCAGCATCCGGCCGGAGACGCGTGAGCGGGTGCTGGCCGCGGTGGCGCAGCTCGGCTATCGCCCCAACGCCGCGGCCCGCAGCCTGCGCACGGCCCGCGCGCACATGTTCGGCCTGTTCCTGCCCGACTTCGCCAACCCCGTGTACGCGGAGATCATCAAGGGCGCCGAGGCGGCGGCGGCCGGTCTCGGCTGCGTGCTGGTGACGGGCAGCTCCACCGGGGCCGGACTCGGCGGCTACATGGACCTGCTCGGCCAGGGCCGCATCGACGGCCTGCTGCTGGCCGGGGCCGAGGGGGAGTCGGAGCTGCTCGCGCAGCTCGACCGGATGGCCGTGCCGTGGATCATGCTCAACCGCAGGAGCCCGGCGGTCAAGCGTTACGTCATCCTCGACGACGAGCGGGCCGCCCGGCTCGCGGTCGAGCACCTCGTGGGGCTCGGGCACCGCAGGATCGCCCATCTGGCCGGTCCCGAGGGCGCCGACACCGCGCTGCGCAGGTCGGCGGGGTGGCGCGCGGCCATGCGCGACGCGGGCCTGCCCGACGGCCCGATCGTCGCGGCCGACTACACCCCGGCGGGCGGGGCCGCGGCGATGGCCGCGCTGCTCGCCGGCCCCGAGCCGCCGACCGCCGTCTTCGTGGCCAACGTCGCCTCCGCGATCGGCGCGATGGAGTCCGTACGGGAGGCGGGGCTGGACATCCCCCGCGACGTCTCGATGGTGGCGGTGCACGACCTCGACCTGGCGAGCTACCTCGCGCCACCGCTCACGACGGTCCGCATGCCGCTCGCCGAGCTGGGCCGTAGGGGTGTCGAACTGCTCGGCAGCCTCAAGCCGGACGACAGCGTGGCCGAGGTGCTCGACGGCCCCATAGAGCTGATCGCCCGCCGCTCCACCGCCCCGCCGGTCGGCGGGGGTCCGGGCGGCTGATCGTCAGCACCTGAGCGCCCCGCCGAGCGGCGTAGGGACGCTCGGCGGGGATGCGTCAGAGGAGGGTCATCTGGCCGGAGCCGGCGAGGGGATCGCGGTGCTTGCGCAGGTGCCGCCACTGGGGGAGGTCGTCGAGGTACGACCACGACAGCCGGTGGTGCGGGGTCGGCCCCGTCTCCGCCAGAGCCTGCTGGTGGACGGGGGAGGGGTAGCCCGCGTTCGCGGCGAAGCCGTACGCCGGGTGCTCCTCGCCGATTTCCGCCATCAGGCGGTCGCGGTGCACCTTGGCCAGCACCGATGCGGCTGCCACCGACACCGAGCGCTGGTCGGCCTTGACCTCGCACCGCACCCGCCACGGCCGGCCGAGGAAGTCGTGCGCGCCGTCGAGGAGCACCACGTCGGGCCGCAACGGCAGGGCCTCCAACGCTCGGCACGCGGCCCGGCGCAGCGCCTCGGTCATGCCGACCTCGTCGATCTCCTCCGGGCTCGACTCGCCGTACGCGTGGCAGGTGAGCCAGCCCGGCAGGACCGCCGCGAACGCCTCGCGCTGGGCCGGGCCGAGCAGTTTGGAGTCGGTCAGGCGGACCGTGCGCTCCCCGCGTCCCGGCAGCTCGGGTGGTGGGCCGAAGGCGGTGACGGCGGCGCAGACCACCACAGGTCCCGCCCACGCGCCGCGGCCGACCTCGTCCACACCCGCGACGTGGACCGCACCGGCGGCGCGCAGCTCGTCCTCGATCTCGTATCCGGCCGCCCGGCGTGGCGGTGCGGCGAGTGCAGCGCCGGGTTCGAGCCCGGGCAACGCGTCGGTCATCCCGCCATCATCCCAGTCACCGGCAGCCGGCGCGTCTGTGAGAGGACGGCCGGGCCGCCGGGTCCGGGTCAGGAGCAGGCGGTGCCGTTGAGGGTGAAGGCGGCCGGTTTGGGGTTGCTGCCGGTGTAGGCGCCGTTGAAGCCGAGGTACAGCGACTGGCCCGGCTTGAGCGTCTTGTTCCATTCGTAGTTCTCGGCCGTGACACCGGTGCCGGACTGGGTCCAGACGGCCGACCATCCGTTGGTGACACGCTGGGAGGCGAGCGGGAAGCCGAAGCCGAGCCTCCACCCTTCGACGGCGGCCGTGCCGGTGTTGGTGATCGTGACGGTGGCGGTGAACCCGCCGTCCCAGGTGGTGGTCGCATACGTCACCCTGCAGCCGAGTGGGGACGACGACGGGCTGGGCGAGGACGTTCCGCCGGGCTGCGCGACGGCCGTGTACGGCGCCGAGGGGTTGCTCAGGTTGCCGGCGGCGTCGCGGGCGACGACCTGGAAGGTGTACGGCTTGCCTCCTTCGAGGCCCGAGACGATGTCACGGGGCATGCCGTTCTCGCCCTCGTAGGCGTAGCCGTGGTCGGTCCGCCGGAACAGGTCGTACTTGGGCGGGACCCCGCTGTCGTCGCCGACGGTGTACCAGGCGAGGAAGACTCCGCCGGGTATGTCCATCCCGGTCACGGAGGTCAGCCCGGTCGGGGTGCCGGGCGGCGTCGTGTCCGTCCCGGGGCTCGGGCTGGCGGCGGGCGGCTCGACCATGGCCCGCTGGCGGACCAGGTCGGAGGGTGCGCTGAGGTTGCCTGCGGCGTCCTTCGCCACGACGTAGAACAGGTAGTCACGGCCCGGAGTGAGGCCCACGATCGCGAGGACCTTGTCGTCGGCCAGCGCGGAGACCTGGGCCGGCACCTTGCTGAAGGCGCCGTCGATCCAGGCGTACACGTCGTAGCCGGAGACCGCCACATCGTCCGTCGAGCGGGTCCAGGTCAGGCCGGCCGCTCCGTTGATGTAGACGCTGTAGGGCCCCAGCCCCTCCGGGCGGGTCGGCGGGGTCCGGTCGATCGGGGACGGGCTGGGCGGGGGACCGGACGGCGACATGCCGCTGAGGTAGTTCGCGTTCGCCGTCACCTCGTTGGACGGCGGGCCGGCGTTCCCGGCCGCGTCCCTGGCGATCACCCGGAACGTGTACGACTGCCCAAGGGTGAGGCCGCTGACGATGGAACCGGTGCCGGTCGTCGTTCGGAAGGCCGTGAAGACGCCGTCCTGCTTGATCTGGACGTCGTAGCCGGTCACCCCGACGTCGTCGGTAGCGGCGCCCCAGCACAGCGACACGCCGACGCCGAGGCCCGACCCGGGCGCGCCGGGCAGCGGGCATTGGAACAGCGTTCCCGGCACGCTGGGCGGGCTGGTGTCCGCGGTGCCGGCGGCAGGCGCGGCGGACGCGGCGAGCGCGAGGCCGGCGCCCAGGATCACTGAGACCGGACGGAGACCCTTGACGGGCATGTGGTTCACCTTTCCGATTGGGGCGGCCCGGCGCGCCGGGGGACGCACCGGGCCGTCGGGGGATCAGGAGCAGGTGGTGCCGTTGAGGGTGAAGGCGGTGGGCTTGGGGTTGGCGCCGGTGTAGGTGCCGTTGAAGCCGATCTGGACGGACTGCCCGGGGGCGATGGTCTTGTTCCAGTCGAGGCTGGCGGCGGTGACGTTCGCTCCGGTCTGGGTCCAGGTGGCCGACCAGCCGGGCAGGGTGATCTTCTGGGTGCCGGGGAAGGCGAACTTCAGCGTCCAGCCGTTGATCGCGGTCGTGCCGGTGTTGGCGATGGTCACGGTCGCGGTGAAGCCGCCGCCCCAGTCGCTCGTGCCATAGGTCACCGTGCATCCGCCACCTGCCGACGGAGACGGCGACGGCGACGGGCTGGGCGAGGGGGACGGGCTCGGTGAGACCGGCGGGCTGGGCGACGGGCTGGGCAGGCCGGACTGGGCGGTCGCGGTGAGCGTCGCCGAGGGCTGGCTGGTGTTGCCGGCCGCGTCCCTGGCCACGACGTAGAACGTGTAGCCGGTTCCGGCCACCAGCTTGTCCGCGACGTACAGCGTGGACGTGGACGAGCCGATCTTCGTGAAGCCCGAGCCCTGCTTCATGTAGACGTCGTAGCCGGCGACCCCGGTGTCGTCGGTCGAGGCCGTCCAGCACATCGGGACGGCGTTGACGAAGTCCGCCCCGCAGACCCGCAGCCCGGTGGGCGCGCTCGGCGGCGTGGTGTCCACCGAAGGCGAGGACGACGGCGAGGGTGAAGGCGACGGGGACGGAGAAGGGGACGGGGAGGGCGAGGGGGACGGGCTGGGCGTGCCGCCGGGCGGCGTTCCCCACACCAGCGTGTTCCCGTCGTACACCGGCACGTGCGACGAGGCCGACGTCGACCAGTCGTTGGCCGGGTCCCAGGTCGCGCCGTTCGGCACCGAGATCCGCAGTTGCGTGCCGCGCCGGTAGAGCTGGGCGTCGCCGGGGTAGATGGGCTTGCCCGTGCAGTCCACCTCGGCGTAGTAGGTGCGGTCCTGCGCGAGTGCCGGTCCGGTCACGGCACAGCCGTTGCCGTCTCCGCCGGTCACCTTCACCTGGGAGATGGAAGTGGAGCCGTCGAGCGTGAAGTAGTAGCGCGCCTTGCCCGACTGGAGGACGCGCGGCGGCCAGTTCGACGTGTTGGTGATGGTGACGGTCAGCGAGGTGCCGTCCACACCGCTGTAGACGTTGCCGGTCGAGGCGGTGATCTCGTCGTACTTCTGCTCAGGGGCGGGGAAGCCCGCCACCGGTGTCCCGCCGTACTCCTTGGCGAACCGCGCGAGCACGTTGGTGATGCCGGAGTTGTAGTCGATCGCCACCTCGTTGCGGACGTAGTCCGTGCGGCTGTCGGTGTAGGCGTCGGTCTGGTCCGGGCCGCCGGCGAGCGCGCCGTACAGGACGTGCAGGTTCGGGCCGGTGGTGTCGCTCATGTAGCCGAGATACTGGCCACTGGCCGCCCGGTGGTGGACGTGCGTCGGCGGGTTGGTCCCGAAGCCGACCATGTAGCTGGAGTGGCGGGGATTGTCCCCGAGGGCGTAGTCGACCTGCCGCTTGGCGAAGTCGTGGTAGCGGGCGTAGAGCGGGTCGCCGGAGCCGAGATGGTCGGCGTAGACGAGGGCCACCCACGCGGTGTTCAGCGCCATGCGCAGCGACGCCCAGTTGAAGATGTACGCCAGGCCGCCCGGGGTGACCGGTCCCTTCTTGCCCTTGTATCCAGTGGTCCAGTAGTCGAGGTAGCGCTGGACGTCGTCCTTGTATCGCTGCTCGCCCGTCAGCGTGGCCATCAGCGCGTAGACGCCGTACTCCTTGTCGTTCCAGCCGAGGCCGAAGGTGTAGGCGGGGACGGTGGTTCCGCCCGCGCCCTGGCCCACGTCGGGCTCGCTGCCCATCTTCGGGTAGAACTCGCGGGCCTTGTCCAGGTAGCTCCCGGTGCCGGTGGCCCGGTAGAGCCACACGGCCGCCCAGGCCAGTTCGTCCCAGTACATCTTGGTCGCGCCCGGGTGGTCGGAACCGCCCTCCCAGGTCGAGTTGTAGTAGCCGGAGATGCCCGGCACGCAACTCGTGTACGCCGTGTCCTGACCGTTGGAGCCCTTGGTCGTGTCGGCGAACGTGAACAGTTGCCTGGCGTGCGTCAGCAGCGTGTCGGCGTACGCCGGGTCGGCCGGACGGAAGGCCATCGAGGAGGCCGCCATGGCCGCCGCCGTCTCGGCGACGACGTCGGTCCCCTTGCACGTCGGCGTGATCTTGTAGACCGGCCGCGACATGCCCTTGATGTCGATCACCTCGGGTGGTCCCCAGTACGCGTGGTCCACGCTGCCGTCGCCCACCTGGACGTACAACGTCTCCGGATCGGGATGGGCGGCGATCAGGTAGTCGGTGGCCCACTTGAGGTTGTTCAGCATGGGCGTGAGCTGGGTCCCGTAGCCGGTGCGGTTCTCGACCAGCCCCCAGGCCAGCATGGTCGTGGTGAACGCCATCGGGAAGCCGAACTTGACGTGGTCGCCCGCGTCGTACCAGCCGCCGGACAGGTCCACCCCGGCGGCCTTTCCGTCGTTCAGCGTGCGGTCGCCGCGCCACTCCACCCGGCTCCAGGCGGGCTTCCTGCCCGACTGCTGCGCCTCGTAGAAGTAGATCGACTTTTGCAGGGCCTCGGCGTAGTCGTACGAGCTCGCCGCTTGGGCGGGCGCCGGGCCCGGGACGAGCAGGGCGGCCAGTACGGCGGCCACCGCGCCCAGGGACAGGAGTCTCATGGATGGCCTCGTCTCAGGAGCAGGTGGTGCCGTTGAGGGTGAAGGCGGTGGGTTTGGGGTTGCTGCCGGTGTAGGTGCCCTGGAAGCCGATCTGGGTGGACTGGCCGGGGTTGATGGTCTTGTTCCAGTCGAGGTTGGCGGCGGTGACGTTGGTGCCGGTCTGGGTCCAGGTGGCCGACCAGCCGGGTGGGCTGATCTTCTGGGTGCCGGGGAAGGCGAACTTCAGGGTCCAGCCGTTGATCGTGGTGGTGCCGGTGTTGGCGATCGTGACGGTCGCGGTGAACCCGCCGCCCCAGTCGTTGGTCGCGTACGTCACCGTGCACCTGCCACCGGCCGACGGAGACGGCGACGGAGACGGAGACGGGCTGGGCGAGGGGGACGGGCTCGGCGATACCGACGGGCTGGGGGACGGTGAGGCCGAAGGGGACGCCGAGGGCGATGCGGACGGCGACGGCGATGGTGACGCGGACGGGGAGACGCTGGGGCTGGGCGACGGCTCGGCGCCGGGCGGCGTGCCCCAGATGAGGCGGCCGTCGTTGCCGTACAGGGTCATGTGGTCCGCGCCCTTGGCCGACCAGTCGTTGGACGGGTCCCACGTCGCGCCGTCGGCGACGCCGATGCGGAGCTGCACCTCGCGGCGGTACTCCGACTGGCCGCCGGGGAAGATGAGCGTCCCGGTGCAGTCGACCTCTGCGTAGTAGGTGCGCCCCTCCAGCAGGTGCGGCCCGGTGGGCTGCTTGCACTGCGTGTAGGACGTGCTCACCGTGACCTGGCTCGCCGTCGTCGAGCCGTCCAGGGTGAAGTAGTAGCGGAACTTCGCCTTGTCCAGCACGGTCGCCGGCCAGGCCGACTTGTTGATGACGAACGTCTTGGCCGCCGTCTCCCGCGTCGTGTGGGTGATCGCCGGCTCCAGATAGAACTCCGGGCCGTCGGGCGTCTCACGGGGCAGCGTGGCCAGGGGCGAGCCGCCGTACTTGCCGTAGAGGGCGGCCAGCGAGCTGGTGATGCCGGAGTTGTAGTCGAGGGAGACCTCGTTCTTGACGTAGTCGCCCCGGCTGTCGGCGTAGGCGTCGGCGCCGTCCGGGCCGCCGACCAGCGCGCCGTACAGGACGTGCCTGCTGACGGCGGGCTCGCCGTCGGGACCGGCGTTGGTCCAGGAGCCGTGCGCGCCGCGGTGGTGCGGGTTGCGCGGCGGGTTGGTCCCGAAGCCGATCATGTAGCTGGAGTGCCGGGGATTGTCGCCGAGCGCGTAGTCGATCTGCCGTTTGCCGAAGTCGTGGTAGCGCGCGTAGAGCGGGTCGCCCGAGCCGAGGAAGTCGGCGTACTTCATCGCGACGAAGGCCGTGTTGGCGGCCATGCGCAGCGAGGCCCAGTAGAAGATGTACGCCAGGCCGCCGGGCGTGATCGTGCCCTTCTTGCCCTTGTATCCGACGGTCCAGTAATCCAGGTAGCGCTGGACGTCGTCCTTGTACCTCTGCTCGCCGGTCAGCTCGGCCATCTGCTCGTAGACGGCGTACTGCTTGTCGTTCCAGCCGAAGCCGAAGTTGAAGACCGGCACCTGCTGCCCGTTGCTGCCCGGGTCCTCCTGGCTGCCCATCTTCGGGTAGAACTCGCGCGCCCGGTCGAGGTAGCTCGCGGTGCCGGTGGCCCGGTAGAGCCAGACGGAGGCCCAGGCCAGCTCGTCCCAGTACATCTTCGTGGCGCCCTCGACCTGCCCGCCCTCGCCTGTGGAGTTGTAGAACCCCTGCGCGGCGCTGACGCAGTTCACGTACGCCGTGTCGCGGCCGTTCGTCCCCTTGGTCGTGTCGGCGAACGTGAACAGTTGCCTGGCGTGGGTGAGCAGCGTGTCGGCGTACGCCGGGTCGGTCGGCCGGAAGACGATCGACGAGGCGGCCATCGCGGCGGCGGTCTCGGCGGCGACGTCGGTGCCCGGGCACGACGCGGTGATCTTGTAGACCGGCCGCTTGTGGCCCTTGGCCTCGACGGTCTCCGGCGCTCCCCAGTAGGAGTGGTCCTCACCGCCGTCACCGACCTGGACGTACAGGACGTTCGGCTCGGGGTGGGCGTGGATGAAGTAGTCGCCCGCCTGCCGGAGCGTGTTCAGCAGATACGGCAACTGGCCCGAGCGTTCGTAGGACGCCCGGTAGTCCGCGCCGCCCCAGGCCAGGGTGGTGGTCATGGCCGCCATCGGGAAGCCGAACTTCACGTGGTCGCCCGCGTCGTAGAAGCCGCCCGACAGGTCCACCCCGGCGGACTTGCCGTCGTTGACGGTCGAGTCGGCCCGCCAGGTCACCCGGTTGCCGGACGGGAGGTGCCCCGACTCCTGCGCCTCGTAGAACAGGAACGACTTCTGCAGCGCCTCGCCGTAATTGAAGGAGGCGGCCGCAACGGGGGTGGAGGTCGAGGTGACGGCCAGCAGGGCGCCGGCCAGTGCGGTCGCCGTGCTCGCGCTCAGCAGCCGTCGCGGTAGTCGCATCACGTGCCCCTCGGAAAGGACGACGGGCCGGCCCCGCCGTGCGGGGCCGCCCCGGAAACGGGCGGGACGATCTCGGGAGGGCTCCCGCCCGGATCGTGCGTACGCGAGGTGGCGCGATCCAAGCACGCTCCGGTCACGGAGCGGTACGTCCAGGTCAGGACGGCCGAGGGCGCGTCGCGGAGCTGAAACTTTCACCCCGCCGCCCGCCGCCCGCCGCCCGCCGCCCGCCTGTTGGCAGGGCGCGGCAGGCGGCGGCGCGGTGTGGCTACGCCTGTGCCGGCGCGGGCGCGTACGTTTCGACCTCGTGGTGCCGCATCCGGTGGATCAGCGTGTCCAGCGCCCAGGCGCCGGGCCCGAAGACCGCGATGAGGAAGAACGACCAGCAGAACATGGCCGCCGCCTCGCCGCCGTTCCG
Organism: Microbispora sp. KK1-11; assembly: GCF_006874435.1. NCBI lineage: Bacteria > Bacillati > Actinomycetota > Actinomycetes > Streptosporangiales > Streptosporangiaceae > Microbispora > Microbispora sp. KK1-11. The sequence goes on from NZ_VIRJ01000023.1 coordinate 46,811, forward strand.
GATCGGGAACAGGCCCTGCGGCGCGTGGACCGTGAAGTACGCGTACGCCATCGAGCCGGAGCACAACAGCGCGCTGACCCGGGTGAACAGCCCGGCGAGAACGAGCGTCCCGAAGATCAGCTGGATGGCCGCCGCCCACCAGCCCGGCCACGTGCCGAACGCCATGGCGTGACCGGTGCCGCGGGCGCCGCCCAGCACGCCGAAGATCGTCGCCGCGCCGTGGCAGACGAACAGCAGTCCCGTCACGATGCGGAAAAGCGAGAGGACTGGTCCCTGAATCTGGTCCGTTTTCATGTGATCACCTTCTTGTCGTGCCTGCCGGACGGACCGCGCCGCATGCGTGCGGACGCGAGCCGGGCCGGCCGATGGGAACGCGCCGGAAAGCCGATATCCGGCGGAAGGGAAACGGGAAACCACGGCCGTCGCCTATTCGCAGTCATGGCAAAGTAAATCGGCCGTCATTTCCTGCGTTCCGTGGCTCACATTGTCGGCGAATTGGACGTCCGGCGGCGTGAAGCCGCGCGGATGTGCGAGCAAAAGACCCAGAACCGCTGGTAAAAGCCCGAAATGAGCAGCATCGTCGCTGGCGGCTTCGGCGGTTCACCCGTGGGCCACGTGGCCGCTCCCGGCTTATTCTGCGGCGAATACGCGCAGGGCGGCGTAGCCCCAAGAATGCTCACAGAAGTACCCATAGTCAAGAGTTCAAGTAATCCTCCGTCAGGAAATGGCGACACCGTGTCGGCAAATCCGTGACGTAACCCCGGTCACCTGCCGATTCTCCGGAGATGTGGACGGTCCCGCTCCGGCAGGCGGCGTGAAACTTTCTCGCGTCACCGCCGGGAACCGCGGGCTACCTCGTCCAGAGGCACTCCTGCGCCGTCCGCACGAGTGCCATCAACCCGGCCGACAGCCGTTCGCCCCGCCACGCGAGCGCGTACGTCAGGCGAAGGTCGCCCGCGTCCAGGGGGACGAAGGCGACGTCGTCCCTGCGGACGGACGTGACGACCAGGGAGGGTGTGGGCAGCAGGCCGACCCCGGCCGCGACCAGGTCGAGCGCGGCGGCGAAGTCGTCGATCTCGTCGGCCACCACGTGCTGCCGGTGCGGCCCGACGCGGGCGGCGAGCCGTGCCCACATCCCGCCGGGCGGGCGTTCGCGCGGCAGCAGGACGCGGTGCCGCGCGAGCCGTTCGGGCTGCAGGCGGGGCAGGCCGGCGAGCGGGTCCCCGACCGGCACGGCCAGATGCCCGACGGGCACGTGGAAACGGGCGGCGGTGGTCAGCTCCCGCGGGAAGGGGGCGGCGAGGATCGCCGCCGTCACCTCGCCGGCGGCGAGGGCCGCGACGGCGGCGGCCCGGCCGGCCGGGCGCAACTCCACCTCGGCCGGGGGATCACGGCGGGCCATCCGGCGGGCGATCCGCGCCGCGAGGCCGCCGGCCGGCGGGGGATAGGCCAGGCGGACACCGGCGCCCTCCGGCGCGGCGAGCCGACTCGCCTCGGCCGAGAAGGCGGCCGCCGACTCCAGCAACGCCTCGGCGTACGGCAGCAGCCTCTTGCCGGCCGGCGACAGGTGGACCTCCCGGCTGGTCCGCTCGAACAGGCGGACTCCGAGCGCGCGCTCGAGACGGCCGACGGCCTGGCTCGCGGCGGGCTGGGAGACGCCCAGTTCGGCGGCGGCGCGGGAGAAGCTGAGGTGCCGGGCGACGAGGGCGAAGCAGCCGATGTCGCGCAGCGGCGGGCCGGAGTCCACGCTCCAGTATGGGGAGATCAGGCGGTCCTGCGCAGACGCAGGTCGCAGCCCGTCTGCCGGTAGAACGCCAACTGGTCGTAGTAGACCCGCCCGCTGGCGAACACGCCGTCGTCGCCCATCGTGTAGGCGCCCGCCGCCGGCAAGACCACGCGGCGGCCGGTGCCCATGACCTCCGTGCCGCCCGGCAGCAGCAGCATCCCGGTGTGGGTGCCGCTGAACGTCCACTCCGTGATGATGGTGTCGTCGAGGACGGCCGATGCGGTGATCTCGTTGTGCATGTCGGGAAACGCCGTGAAGAGCTGCCGGAAGTACCAGCCGATCTGCTCGTGACCCTCCATCACGCCGGCGGGCGTGACGAAGACGGCCCCCGTGGTGAAGCAGCGGAGCACCCGCTCCTCGTCCTGGGAGCTGATCGCGTCCGTGAGCGCGTCGAGCAGCGCGCCGATCTCAGCCATGCGCCTCCCGTCCCCGTCCTGGAACTCCTACCCGCGGCGACGGGCGGCGACGCAGGCGTGCGTCGGGCAGGCGTGGGGGCGCGTCGGTGGGTCAGCCCTTGCGGGCGATTCCGCACAGCGCGTCGACCTCGGACGCCTCCCCGAACTGGCTGGGATCGGGCCGCCACCGCGACACCGACACCACCCCCGGCTCCAGCAGCGTGAGGCCGTCGAAGAAGCGCGCGATCTGCCCCGGCGTCCGCAGCCGGTAGGGGTCGCCGCCCTCGGCGCGGATGCGCTCCGCCTCGTCGGCCGCCTCGGGCAGGACGACCTTCGTGCCGTCCTCGAACACCAGGTGGCTGCCGGACGGCAGGGCGTCCATGAGCCGGCGCACGATCGCGTACGCCTCCTCGTCGTCGAGCACCTGACCCATGATCCCCAGCAGCATGAGCGCCACCGGCTCGCCGAAGTCGAGCGTCTTCGACGCGGCCTTCACGATCTCGTCCGGTTCGCGTACGTCGGCCTCGATGTAGTCGGTCACGCCGGGCGGGCTGCTGGTCAGCAGGGCGTTCGCGTGCACCAGCACGAGGGGGTCGTTGTCGACGTACACGACCCGGGACTCCGGCGCCACCCGCTGCGCCACCTGGTGGGTGTTGTCGGCGGTCGGCAGACCGGTCCCGATGTCGAGGAACTGCCGGATGCCCACCTCGCCGGCCAGGTGCCGTACGGCCCGGCCGAGGAAGCCCCGCGACTGCCGGGCGATGTCGACGATGCCGGGGTACGCCTGCCGGATCTGCTCGCCGAGTTCCCGGTCGACGGTGAAGTGGTCCTTGCCGCCCAGGAAGTAGTTCCAGATGCGTGCCGAGTGCGGCACGCTCGTGTCGAGCTTGGGACGGTGCTCCTCGCCGGGGCCGTCCGCCGAGCCTTCGCTCACCTGGTCCTCCTGCGGTCACGTGATCAAGCCCCACCTTAGAGACTCGCGGGCCCGCGGCATAGCCGTGAGAACCGGCTCTTGAGTCTCCAGCCGGTGGAGAGACCAGACTCGGTGTCATGGACGACGAGGGGCTGTTCACCATCGGGTGGCTCTCCCGCCGCACCGGGATGCCGGTGCGCACGATCCGGTACTGGTCGGACGTCGGCGCGCTGCCGCCCGCGGAGCGGAGCGAGGGAGGCTACCGCCTCTACGACGCCGGCGCCGTGGCCAGGCTGGAGCTCATCAGGACGCTGCGGGATCTCGGTCTCGGCCTGGACGACGTACGGCGGGTGCTGGAGCGGAAGGTCACCCTGGCCGACGTCGCCGCCGTCCATGTGGACGCACTGGACGCGCAGATCCGCACCCTGCGGATCCGGCGCGCGGTGCTCTGCACCGTCGCGAGGCGGCGGTCCGGCACGGAGGAGACGAAACTGTTGAACGATCTGGCACGGCTGTCCGCCGAGGAACGGCGGCGCGTCATCGAGAACTTCGTGGACGAGGTCTTCGGCGGCCTGGACGCCGATCCGGAGCTCAGGAACCGGCTGCGGCACACCGAGATCGGCCTGCCCGACGACCCCACGCCCGAGCAGGTGGACGCCTGGGTGGAGCTCGCCGAACTCGTGCGCGACCCGGACTTCCGGCGGCGGATGCGCGACATGGTGGAGCACAACACGCGGAACCGCGCGGGGCAGGAGCCGGGGGCCTTCATGTGGTTCGCGAAGAAGGTCGTCTGGCAGGTCGGTCAGGCCCGGGAGAACGGGGTGCGCCCCGACTCGCCCGAGGCCGCCGAGGTCGTCGGCCGGCTGCTCGGCGACATGGACGCCGACGGCCGGGCGGCCGTCAGGGAGCGCCTGGAGGCCGGCCTGTTCGCCGAGGCCGAGCGCTACCGGCATCTCATGGCCGTGATCAACGGCCGGGAGCCGAAGCCGTCCCACGCGGACGACTTCGCCTGGCTCCTCGCCGCACTTCGCGCCCACCCCTGACGTCCGGAGCGAGGAACCCCGATCACGACCGTTCGCCCAGGCCGGTGCGACGGCACGCCGGAGCGCGGCGAGCATGTCTTCGCGGTGCGGCCCCTCGCGCGACGGGTGCGGAAGAGCGGCCTGTACATTGCGGTCGTCGATCAGGAAGGGGCGGCCCTCATGGGTGAGTCGCGTCAGGCGGTGCGCGTGCTGCTCGTCTCAGGGAGCACCCGGGGCTCCTCGACCAACACCGCGGCATTGCGGACCGCCGTCCTGGCGGCGCCGGACGAGGTGGAGGTCGTGCTGTACGAAGGGCTGGCCGACCTGCCCGCCTTCACCCCCGACGAGGATCCCGGGCGGCCGCATCCCGCGGTGCGGGTGCTGCGCGAGCGGATCACCGCGGCCGACGCCGTGGTGTTCAGCACGCCCGAGTACGCCGGAGCCCTGCCGGGCAGCTTCAAGAACCTGCTCGACTGGACGGTGGGCGGCGGCGAGCTCAACCGCAAGCCGGTGGCCTGGATCAACGTCGCCGCTCCGGGGCGGGGGGACGCCGCCTACGCGGAGCTGGCGAAGGTCCTGGGCTACGTGGACGCCGAGGTCGTTGACGAGTGCTGCGTGCGCCTGCCGGTCGCCAGGGACGCGGTCGGGGCGGACGGATCGGTCGCCGACCCGGAGTTCCGCGCCCGGCTCACCGATGTGCTCGCAACGCTCGCGCTCCACGCCCGATAGTCCCCGGTCGAGGTGGCGGAGGGCGGCCGGTCACCCCATCCGGACAAACGCCTCACGCATCTGATCCGGCTTCTCGGCCGACTCGGCTCACCGCCTCTCCGCCGCCTCCCGGCGCACGCGCGCAAGCCGCTTCAGGCGGCCGGGCAGCCGCCGTGGAACCGGTCCCCGCCACGCTTCGGCTTCGGCCGAAGTCATCTCGGGCAACGATGACGTATGCCGTCGACGAGAACCTCCCCGACCATCCCCGGCCCCGACCCGGCCGCGGCACGCAGGAGACGCCGGACGATCCTCGTCGTGATGTGCGCCGGCATGTTCCTCGTGCAACTGGATGTGACCGTCGTCAACGTCGCCCTGCCGCACATCGGCTCGGACCTCCGCACCGGCCTGCCCGGCATGCAGTGGGTCGTCGACTCCTACACCGTCGTCCTCGCCGCCTGCCTGCTCGCCGCCGGCGTCGTGGGAGACCGGCTGGGACACCGTGCCGTCGCCGTCGCCGGGCTCGCCCTCTTCGGCGCCGCCTCCCTGCTGTGCGGCCTCGCCACCGGCGTCGGCACGCTGGTCGCGGCCCGCGCCCTGCAGGGCTTCGCCGCCGCGCTGCTGCTGCCCAGCACCCTGGCCGTGGTCAACACGACCTTTCCGGAACGCGCAGAGCAGGCCCGCGCCCTCGGTGTCTGGGCGGGGGTGTCCGCCCTGGCGCTGCCCTGCGGCCCGGTGCTCGGCGGCCTGCTCGTCACCCTCGCCGGCTGGCGCTCGGTCTTCCTCGTCAACCTGCCCGTCGTCGCGGCCGCCATCGTGCTCACCCTCCGCCGCGTCGGCAGGGACGAGCCCGCACCCGACCGGCGGCTGGACGTCCCGGGCGTGCTCGCCGCGGCTGTCGCCCTGCTCGCCCTCACCTACTGCGCCATCGCGTACGGCCACTCGGGCGTCTCCGCCCAGATGGCGGGGGCCGCGGTGGTCGCCGTGCTCGGCGCGGCCGCCCTGGCCTGGTGGGAGCGCCGGGCTCCCGAGCCACTCTTCCCGCCGTCCGTCCTCGGCGGCTCCCGCTTCGTCGGCGCCAACGCCGTCGCCGCCCTGATGAACTTCGTCGGGATCGGCTTCGTCTTCGTCGTCACCCTGTATCTCCAGGGTGTCCGCCACCACGACGCCCTGTCCGCCGGCGTCATGCTGCTGCCGCTGTTCGCCCCCCTCGCACTGTGCGCGCCGATCACCGGGCGGCTCGCCGCCCGCTACGGGCCCCGGTTCCCGATGCTGGGCGGGCTGCTGCTCGGCGCGGCCGGCGCCGCCTGCCTGTCGCTGGTCACCCCCACCGGCCCCTACGCGGCGCTCCTCCCCGCGCTCCTCGGACTCGGCTTCGGCATGGGCCTGCTCACCGCGTCCGTGGTCGCGGCGGCGCTGCGTGCCGGGCCCCCCTCCCGCCCCGGCCTGTCCTCGGGCGTCAACAACACCGCCCGGCAGGCGGGCGGCGCGCTCGGCGTCGCCGTCCTCGGCGCCATCGTGCAGGACCCCGCCGACGCCGTGAGGTTCACCGCCGGCCTGCGATGGGCGGGTGGCCTGTCGGCCCTGCTGTGGATCGCCGCGATCGTCATCACCCTCCGTACGGTGCCGGGCCAGGAGGACCGGGACGCCGCCGGATGACCGTTCCCGTCATCGGGTGCCGGTCAGCGGCGCGGGAGCCGGCAGGCCGATCCGTTCCCGTACGGCCCGCTGGAAGTGCGCGCAGCCGGTGACGTCGTCGTGGTCGCAGCCCAGCGCGCATTCGACCACCTCCAACGCCGCCCGGGCCTGCTCGATGCGCCGCCGGAGCTCGGCCTGCCGGCGGCGGAGGATCTCACGCCGCTCGGACGCCGCGCGGGTGGCGATCATCTCGCGGATCTCGTCGAGGCCGAGCCCGGCCTCCTTCGCCCGCAGGATCACGGCCACCCGGAAGAGGTCGTCGGGGCCGTAACGGCGCCGGTCGCCCGCGACCCGGGCGGGTGTCAGCAGTCCCACCGACTCCCAATGCCGCAGGACGTGCGTCGCGAGGCCGAACCGGGCGGCCGCCTCGCCGATGCCGATGGTCGCGCTTGACTTCATGTCGACATTAAGTCGGACGCTGTCCTCCATGTCGAACAACACCCTCATCGCACTTCTCGACCGCGTCGACAGGCATCCGGGCCAGGTGGCGCTGCGCGCCCGCTCGTACGAACTTCTCGGCCTGGCCGCCGGGAGCCGTGTGGCGGACGTCGGCTGCGGCGCCGGAACGGCCGTCGGGGAGATGACCGCCCTGGGCGCGGAGCCGATCGGCCTGGACGTGGACGGGCAGATGATCGAGGTCGCCCGGGCCCGGCACCCCGGCCTGGAGTTCCGCCGGGCGGACGCCTGCGACCTGCCGTTCTGGGACGGCGAGCTGGCCGGTTATCGGGCCGACAAGGTCTACCACGCCCTGGCCGATCCGGCGCGGGCGGCGGCCGAGGCATGGCGGGTGCTCGCCCCGGGCGGGCGGATCGTGCTGGTGGGGCAGGACTGGGACACGTTCGTGATCGATTCGGACGACCCCGCTCTCACCCGGGTCATGGTGCGGGCGAGAGCGGACGCCGTTCCCAGCCCGCACGCGGCCCGCCGGCACCGCAACCTCCTGCTCGACGCGGGCTTCGCGGACGTCACCGCCGAGGTCCGCACGGGTGTCTTCACGGACGGCTCGCTCCTGCCGATGGTCACCGGTCTCGCCGAGGGAGCGTACGCGGCGGGGGCGGTCACCCGGCGGCAGGCCGACGACTGGATCGCGGAGCAGGCCGGCCGCGCGCGACGGGGCAGGCTGTTCCTCGCCGTGCCCATGTTCCTGGCCGCCGCCCGCCGCCCGTGAGCGTACGGCCTGGGTGGCACCCGTCCGCTGTGTGTGCGGCGGCATCGGGCGGAATGTCGGTGGCCGGGGCTACCGTTCGTCCGTGACGATGTTCGATGTTTCCTTGCCGGCTGCCGTGGGAGCCGTCCGCGTCGAAGGCGGCGCCTGATGGTCACGGCCGACGATGTGCGGCGGGTCGCGCTGACACTGCCCCGCACCGAAGAAGCACTGGTGCGCGACCACGTGAAGTTCCGGGTCAGGGGCATCGTCTACGCCTCCGTCTCCCCGGACGAGACCCTGATGGGCTTCGCGTTCCCCAAGGAGGAGCGGGCGGCCCTCGTGGCCTCAGAGCCGGAGAAGTTCCTCATGCCGCTTCCCTCGGACGAGCGCTACCAGTGGGTCCGGGTCAGGATGGCGGCCATCGACGAGACCGAGATGCGGGAGCTCGTCGTCGACGCCTGGCGCATGGTCGTGCCCAAACGGGTGGCCGCCGCGTACGACGCGAGCTGACCGCAGACCCCCGTCGTCGAGCCGCGCATCGAGTGAGGTGGCGACCCGCAGCCCCATGCCCTCCTCATGTGGTGCCCACTCCGCCGGCCTACGACGGCTAAGCTCGATGGGAGGTATCTCGAACCGCTCGACGAGCCGGGGTACCCACAAGTGCGAGAAGGTAGCGGCATCACGGCCGAGCCGCACGATCTGATCGGCGTTCGGACGCCCGAACAGATCGTGGAGTCCCTGAAGGGCGATCGGACTCCGCGCAACATTCGTGCGTGCCTTCCTCCGGCCGATCGTGAGTACTTCGACAGGGACTACCGGCAGGCTATGGCCAAGGCCACCGATGAACTGGACCTCGCTCCGGTGAACGCCCTGCTCGCTCATTGGTGGCACATGGCCAGGATGAAGGCGATCGGGGAGTATGAAACGGTCCTGAATCACGGCGCTCGCGTCCAAGAGCAGATCGAACGTGGCGAATATGTCCAGGGGAAACCGTTGCGGGAGGTTCTGGCCGAACGAGCATCCGAGCTCGGTGTGGAACTTGACCTCTAGATGTACACGGTCGGTAAGAGCAAGCAAGTAGACGAGCAGATCGCCGCTCTTCCCGCGGAGGCGCTCGCGGCGTTCCACGAGGTGACTGTGTTTCTTCAAGTCGCGCCGTGGAACGGCCACTCCCTTGTCAGTGCACGGCCAGACGCCCCAATGCGGACGCGAACGTTCGGCGACGGCGGTTATGGCATGGTCACCTACCCTGATCGTTGAGTACCGGCGCCTGGTCGAGATCCTTCACGTGACCTGGTACGGCTGACCACTGCAGGCATCCGGCTTCTTCGTTCGCGAGCAGGATGGCATGCGACGCGATGCGGGGCACACGCGGGGGAAAGCGGCGCGGCAGCGGGTCGAGGTCCGCCCGCGCCTCTGCCGAGAAGCGGCACGACGCCGCATGCGGGCAGTACGGCCGGAGCCTGATCCATAAGCACCGTCGATGAATGCGCGCGGGACGGACGAGGGGACGGAGCACTGCGGGCGAATCCGGTGGCCGGGACGGCAGACCCGGACCCCGCAAGGGATTCCCTTCCCGGCTCAGACCCGGGCGCCGCCGTCGACCCGCAGGACGGCGCCGGTCACGAAGGAGGAGCGGTCGCTCAGCAGCCAGGCCGCGGCCTCGGCGATCTCGGCCGGGTCGGCCCCGCGGCGCAGCGGTGTCTGCGCCGTGAGCCGTTCCTGGAGACCGGGGGACTCCGCCTCCCAGGCACGGATCATCTCGGTGAGCGTGTTGCCGGGAGCGATGGCGTTGACGCGGATGCCCTCGGGTCCGTAGGTGACGGCGGCCGACTCGGTGAGGCTGTTGACCGCCCGTTTCATCGCACCGTAGGCCGGTAGCTCCGGGTTGCCTCCCCAACTGCCGACGGACGAGTTGTTGACGATGGCGCCCGTGCCCGCGGTGGCCCGAATCGCCTCCACCTCGGCGACCATGGCCAGCCAGACGCCCTTGAGGTTCACGGCGTAGACGCGGTCGAATTCGGCCTCCGGTATGCGGTCCATCGGGCCGGGCTGCTGGCCGATCGCTCCGTTGTTGAAGGCGACGTCGAGCCGGCCGTACAGGTCCACCGCGCGGCTCACGGCGGCCCGCACGCTCGCCGCGTCGGCCAGGTCGCACACCACGTGGTCCGCGGTGCCGCCCGCCTCCCGGATCTCCCCGGTCACCGCCTTCAGCTCGGCCTCCGTCCGGGCCGCGAGCAGCACTCGGGCGCCCTCCCGGGCGAACAGCCGCGCCGCCGCGGCTCCGATACCGCGTCCGGCGCCGCTGATGAAGGCGACCTTGCCGGCCAGCAGACCCGCAGCGGCGGGGGCAGGTGTGTCATGGGTCGGTGTGTTGTCCATGGCAGTGAGCCTGCCTCGCGGGGCATGGCTCATCCAGGTACCGGTGATACCTGGACAGCCTCCGTGACCTGGGCACACTGGAGGTGTGAACCGACGAGAACTGGCCGACTTCCTGCGCAGCAGGCGCGAGCGGATCAGCCCTGCCGACGTGGGGCTGCCCGCAGGGCCCAGGCGCCGCACCCCGGGGCTGCGGCGTGAGGAGGCGGCGCAGCTGGCGTTCATCTCGACCGAGTACTACACGCGGCTGGAACAGGCCCGCGGTCCGCGCCCGTCGCGCGAGGTGCTGGCCGGGCTGGCCCGGGCCCTGCGCCTGTCGGACGCCGAGCGCGCCCACCTCCACCACCTCGCCGGTGCCCCGCCCGCCCCGCCGCCGGGGCCCTCGCGCGAGGTGCGGCAGAGCATCCTGGACCTGCTGGCGAGGCTGCCGCAGGCCGCCGCGTTCGTGACGTCCGCGACGCTCGAGGTGCTCGCGTGGAACGAGCTGGCGGCCGCCCTCATGGAGGACTTCTCGGCCTTGTCCCGGCGCGACCGCAACCTGGTGCGCCGCGTGTTCCTCGGCCCGCACCGCGAGGGACGGCGGTTGTACGGGGTCTCCGACGCCGACGACTTCGCCCGGCACGCGGCCCGGCGCCTGCGTGCCGCCGCCGGCCGCTACCCCGACGCGCCCGAGGTGACCGGACTGGTGGACGAACTCCTTGCGAAGAGCCCGGAGTTCGCGCGGCTGTGGGCCTCCCACGACGTGGAGGACGGGTCCACGCTGTGCAAGACCTTCCGGCACCCGATGGTCGGCCCGATCACCGTCAACTGCGACGTCCTCGACATCGCCGACCGCGATCAGCAGGTGGTGATCTACACGGCCGTCCCTGGTTCGCCGTCCGACGAGGCGCTGCGGCTGCTGGCGGTCATCGGCACACAGCGCATGGACGCCCCCCGTTGAACATGCACAGCGTCGAGCCGATCCATAAGCGTCGTCAATAGATCCACGGGTGCGGGACGGGACGAGGGGAGGATGCGGGACGTCCTGTTCGACGCATGAGGAGTGGTGATGACGACGTCTTTTCCCGCATCGACCGTGCTGGGGTATCCGCGGATCGGGCCGGATCGCGAGTTGAAGCGGGCGCTGGAGTCGTACTGGGAGGGGCGGTCCAGCCGGGCGGACCTGGAGGAGACCGCGCGGCGGTTGCGTGAGGACACCTGGCGGCGGCTCGCCGCGCTCGGCCTGGAGGGCCTGCCGTCGAACACGTTCTCCTACTACGACCAGGTGCTCGACACGGCGGTGCTGCTGGGCGCGGTGCCCGGGCGTTACCGGCACGACGACGACCTGGCGACCTACTTCGCGATGGCCCGGGGCGCCGAGGGAACCGCCCCGCTTCGCATGACGAAGTGGTTCGACACCAACTACCACTACATCGTTCCCGAGATCGGCCCGGACACGGTCTTCTCCCTCGACGCCGCCAAGCCGCTGGCGGAGGTGCGGGAGGCCCGCGCCCTGGGGCTGGAGACCCGGCCGGTGCTGGTCGGGCCGGTGACGTTCCTGCTGCTGTCGCAGGCCACACCGGACAGTCCTGACGGCTTCGTCCCGCTCGACCGGCTGGACGACGTCGTCGAGGTGTACGCGCTCCTGCTGGCCGAGCTGGCCGCGGAGGGCGTCGGCTGGGTGCAGCTGGACGAGCCCGCCCTGGTCGCCGACCGCACCGCCGCGGAGCTGGCCGCGGTCGAGGCGGCGTACGGACGGCTGGGACGGCTGGAGCACAGGCCCGCGCTGCTGGTCGCCTCCTATTTCGGGGATCTTGGCGACGCGCTGCCCGTGCTGGCCGGAACGCCGGTCGAGGCCGTCGGCCTGGACCTCGTCCGGGGCACGGCCCACGGCGTGGACGCCCTGGCCGGCAAGACGGTCGTCGCCGGCGTGGTGTCGGGCCGGGACGTGTGGCGCACCGACCGGGACCGCGCGCTGGCCACGCTGCACGCCGCGCGGGAGCGCGCCGGGCGGGTCGTGGTGAGCACGTCGTGCTCGCTCCTCCACGTGCCCTACGACGTGGAACGGGAGACCGGCCTCGATCCCGCGCTGCTGCGGCGGCTGGCGTTCGCCGAGCAGAAGGTCGCCGAGGTGGTCGAACTGGCGGCTCTGCTCGCCGCCACGCCCGGTCGTCCCCTGCCCGGACACCCCGCCGCGCACGAACGTCCGCACACCTCCCGGGTCCGGACGGCGCAGGGCCGCGCCCCCTACGCCGTACGGGCCGTGGCGCAGGCCGAGCATCTGAAGCTGCCGCTTCTCCCGGTCACCACGATCGGCTCCTTCCCCCAGACGGGCGAGCTGCGCCGGGCCCGGGCTGCCCTGGCGGCCGGGCAGATCGGCGAGGCGGCCTACGAGAGCATGGTCCGCGCGGAGATCGAGCAGGTCGTCGCGCTGCAGGAGCGGCTGGGGCTGGACGTCCTCGTCCACGGCGAGCCCGAGCGCAACGACATGGTGCAGTATTTCGCCGAGCACCTCGACGGCTTCGCCGTCACCCGGCACGGCTGGGTCCAGTCGTACGGCTCGCGCTGCACCCGCCCGCCCATCCTGCACGGCGACGTGCGGCGGCCGGAGCCGATCACCGTCCGCTGGGCGCGGTACGCCCAGTCGCTGACGAGCAAGCCGGTCAAGGGCATGCTCACCGGCCCGGTGACGATCGTGGCGTGGTCGTTCGTCCGCGACGACCTGCCGCTGCGCGAGGTGGTGTTCCAGGTCGCCGACGCCGTACGGGAGGAGGTGGGCGACCTGGAGGAGGCGGGCATCCGCGTCATCCAGGTCGACGAGCCCGCGCTGCGCGAGCTGGTGCCGCTGCGGCGCGCCGACCAGGCCGCCTATCTGGAGTGGGCCGTCGCGGCCTACCGGTGGGCCACCTCCGGTGCGCGCGAGCACACGCAGATCCATACACACCTGTGCTATTCGGACGCCGACGAGATCCTCGCCGCGATCGACGGCCTCGACGCCGACGTCACGAGCATCGAGTCGGCGCGCTCGCGGGGGCGCCTGCTCGGCGCGGTCGGCGCCTTCCCCAGGGGCTTGGGGCCGGGCGTGTACGACATCCACTCGCCGCGCGTGCCGGGCGCCGACGAGGTGGAGCACCTGCTCACCGAGGCGCTGCGGACGGTGCCCGCCGAGCGGTTGTGGGTCAACCCCGACTGCGGGCTGAAGACCCGCTCGTACGAGCAGGTCGAGGCGGCGCTCGCCAACGTGGTCGAGGCGGCGGCCCGCCTGCGCGAGCGCCACGCCTGAGCGCCGCGCCCGAACGGTGCGGCGACGGACGGCACGCCGGCCTGGAACGGCGTCTACGGGCCGACGCTGACCAGGACGGCGTCGCGGGGATCCCCGGCCAGGCCGCGCACCGCGATGGGAGCGGCCGGGTCGCCCAGCGCGACCTCCACGTGCCGGCGGACCCACGTGCCCTTCGCCAGCGCGTCGCCGAACCGGCCCACCCGGATCAGGCCGAGCGTGTCGTCCCGCGTCTCGTCGGGGACGCGCGCGAGGAAGACGGCCGCGCCGGATCCTTCACCACCGGGTCCTTCACCACCGGGTCCTTCACCACGGGGTCCCTCGACGCCGGCGGGCAGCGGGTCAGCCGCGCTTGGGCGAACTCCGGGGGACCACCAGGCCGGACTCGTAGGCGAAGACGACGAGCTGGGCACGGTCCCGCGCGCCGAGCTTGGTCATCGCCCTGCTCACGTGGGTCTTGGCGGTGAACGGGCTGATCACCATGTGCGCGGCGATCTCCTCGTTGGTGAGGCCGTGCGCGACCAGGGCGACGACCTCCCGTTCGCGGTTGGTGAGCTCCTCGAGAGCGGCCGTCGGCAGGGCGTCGGGCGGGCGGGAGACGTACTCGCTGATGAGCGTCCGGGTGACCGCCGGGGACAGCAGGGCGTCGCCGCGCGCCGCGACCCTGATCGCCTGGAGAAGCTCCACCGGCTCGGTGTCCTTGAGCAGGAAGCCGCTCGCGCCCGCACGCAGCGCGTCGAACACGTAGCGGTCGAGCCCGTAGTTGGTCAGGATCACCACCCGGGTGGCGGCCAGGCGGGGATCGGCGGCGATGCGGCGGGTCGTCTCGATGCCGTCCATCACCGGCATCTGGATGTCCACGAGCGCGACGTCGGGGACGTGCCGCTCGGCCAGCGCCAGGCCCTGGCTGCCGTCGCCCGCCTCGCCGACCACCTCCACGCCGTCCTCGGCGTCGAGCAGCGCCTTGAATCCGGCCCGGATGAGCGCCTGGTCGTCCACCAGCAGCACCCTGATCACGCCGCTCCCTCCGTGGCAGGCAAGGGCAGCTCGGCGTGGATGGTGAATCCGCCGTCCGCCCCCGGACCGGTCTGGAGCCGCCCGCCGAGCGCGGACACCCGCTCCCGCATGCCGGTGAGCCCCACGCCCGCACGAACCGCTTCGGGCCGGACCACGCCGCCCGTCTCGGAGGTCCCGTCCGTTCCGTGTCGTGGTGTCGCCGCGGCGGGCAGACCCCCGCCGTCGTCCTCGACGCGTACGACGAGGGCGTCGGGCAGGTAGCGGACCTGCACGGACGCCGAGGCGGGGCCCGCGTGCCGCGCCACGTTGGTGAGCGACTCCTGCACGATCCGGTAGGCGGCCAGGTCGACCTCGGGCGGCAGAGCGCGGGGCGTGCCGCTGATCGCCAGCGTGGCCGGCACGCCCGCCGACCGCGCCCGCTCGACCAGCTCGCCGATCCTGTCGGCCCGGGCCGTGCCGGGCGCGTCGTCGGGGCCGGGTTCGCGCAGCACCTCCAGCGTCGCGCGCAGCTCCCGCATGGCGTCCGCGCTCGCGTCCTGGATCGCCAGCAGCGCGGCCGGCACGTCGTCGCCCCGCTTGCGCGCCAGATGGACGGCCACGCCGGCCTGCACCTTGATGATCGAGATGCTGTGGGTGAGCGAGTCGTGCAGTTCCCTGGCGATGCGCAGCCGCTCCTCGCCTGCGCGGCGCAGCGCGACCTCCTCGCGGGTGCGCTCGGCCTCGACGGCGCGTTGCTCGGCCTGGCGCAGGTACGCCCGCCGCTGCCGGGAGACGACCCCCGCCACGTTGGCGGCGACGAACCAGCCGACCAGCAGGCCGACCCGGTCGACCACCTCGCGCGGGGTCCGCGCGCCGAGGTCCGACAGCTCCACCAGCAGGACACCGGTGAGGTAGGCGGCGCTGACCGACGCCGCCCACAAGCGCCGGCCCGCGGTGGCCGCGGAGAAGACGGTCATCAGGAGGGGGAAGGCGGTCGCGGTCTCGGGATGCACCCGCAGGGCGTAGGCCAGCATGCAGGCCGCGGCGACGACGAGCGCCGTCACGGGCGCCGTCCGCCGCGCCGCCAGGGCGGCGGACCCGCCCACCAGGAGCAGGTAGCCCGCCACCCCCAGCTGCGCGGGGCCGCTCGGCGAGCCCGGAAGCAGGGTGGCGACCGCGAGCAGCACCGCCACCACAGCCGCGATCGCGGCATCCGCGGCGTAGAACCGGGGACGGCGGGGCCCGGCCTCCGCCCGGTCGTCGGAGAGGGCCGGCCCGTCAGGGAAGGCCAACAGGTCCGCGAACGCCCGCGGGCGGGGCGACGCCGGTGCGCCCACGGTCACCGGTGAGCCGGGGGACGCCAATGGGCTGGGGGACGCCTGCCGTCCGCGATCGCCGTCCATGTCAGAAGGGTAGACCCCGCCCGTTTCGCGCCGCCTCCTCCCGGCGGACCGATCCCGCACTACTCCCGCCGTAGTACGGCCGCCGCCTCGCAGCCGTGCCGGGAGCGGCTCGGAACGCCTTCCGCCGTACGACGACGGGGGCGGCCACGCTCGGCAGGATCGGTCCGCATGACAGCACGACCGATGAGGAGGCCGAGATGCCGACGCCGTACCGCTATGTGACCCCGGTGCCCACGGAGGCGGCGACCGGGCTGATCGCCCAGGTCTACGCCCAGATCGCCAGTGATTTCGGCATGGCCCGCATGCCGCTGTTCCTGACGTTGTCCCCGGCTCCCGAGGTGCTCGCTCCCACATGGGCGATGCTGCGTGAGTCGCTGCTCGCCGGGCAGGCCCCGAGGGCGGCCAAGGAGGTCGTCGCCACCGGGGTCTCCCTCGCCAACAAGTGCCCGTTCTGCGTCGACGCGCACACCGTGCTCCTGCACGCGACCGGCGAGCACGAGCTGGCCGAGACCGTCGCGCGCGGGGACAAGCCGTCCGATCCTGAGCACGCCCGGCTGCTCGCCTGGGCCACCGGCACGGCCACGTCCGGGCAGGCGCCGCCGTGCCCGGACGGTCACGCGGCCGAGTACATCGGCACGGCCCTCGCCTTCCACTTCATCAACCGGATGGTGTCGTCGCTGCTGACCGACGACCTCCTGCCCGCCGGCCTGCAGCGGTCCCGGCTCGTACGCGGCCTGGGCGGCAGGGCCCTAGCCAGGACGGTACGCCGCAGGCTGCCGCAGGGCGAGGCGCTGCCGCTGCTGCGTGGGCTGCCGTCGGGCCCGGTGCCGGCGTGGGCGGCGGGCACCCCGGCCGGGACCGCGTTCGCCGCGCTGCGGGCCGCGGCGGGGGAGGGAGTCCATCTGCTGGGCGACACGGCCAGGGAGGCGGTTGTGGAGGCCGTCGCGGACTGGGACGGCGACCACCCTTCGCTGTCCGGCTGGCCGTCCGGTCCGCTGGCGGACGTCGCACCCGCACAGCGCCCGGCGGCCAAGCTCGCCCTGCTGGCCGCCCTCGCGCCCTATCGGGTGACCGACGCCGACGTCGCCGCATGGCGGGAGGCCGGGGGCGGCCGGTCCGACGCCGACCTCGTGCGGCTGCTGGCGTTCGGGGCGATCACCGCCGTCCGCCGGATCGAGGCCGCCCTCGCCGTGCCGGCCTCCTGACATCGGGCGGCTCTCAGGAGGCGGGGACGCAGACCGCGCGGCGGTATCTGCCCGGGGAGATCCCGTGCTCGCGTTTGAACGCGTTCCCGAACGCGAACTCCGAGCCGTACCCGACCCGCCTGGCCACCTCCGCCACGGAAGCGTCCGTCTCCTGCAGCAGGCGGGCGGCCGTGGACAGCCGCCACCAGGTGAGATAGGCCAGGGGCGGCTTGCCGACCAGGTCGGTGAAGCGGCGGGAGAACGCGGCCCGGGACAGGCCGGCGCGCTCGCCGAGCGACTGGACGGTCCACGAGTGGGCGGGGTCGCGATGAATGGCGTCGAGGGCGGCGCTGACGGCCGGGTCGGCGAGGGCGGCGGCCCATCCAGAGTGGGAGCAATAGGATCCCTCGGCCTCGAACCAGGCCCGCAGGATGTAGAGCTGAAGGATGTCGAGCAGGGACGAGACCACGGTGTCCGCGCCCAGGCGGGGGCCTTCGATCTCCCGGGTGAGCAGGTCCACCGCGGCGCGCAGCTCGGGATGACGGCCGAGCCGGGCGGGCAGGTGGATCACGGCCGGCAGTGACCGCAGGCTGGGGTGGGTCCTGGCGTGGTCGAGCCGATACCCGCAGCAGAGTGTGACCGTCTCGGCCCCGGAGCCGCCGAAGGCGGCCGAACCGATCATGCCGGCGTCTCGGTAGGGGTCGCAGACGGGCTCGGCCAGGGGAGTCTCGAGGCTGTCGGCCAGGGCGTACCCGTCACCCTGAGGGAGGAACACCACGTCTCCCATGCTCAGGGCGACGGGCTCTCCCTCGGACGGGAGGAACCAGCAGGACCCGCGCAGAACCACCTGGAAGGTCGCCGAGCCGGGCTCCGCGGGGAAGCGCTGTCCCCAAGGGGCCCGCCAGGAGACGCGCGCGGAGCGCGGACGGCCTGTACGCATGATGGCGATGACGTCGCTCAGGACATCCATGCGGAAAGTCTAGGCGGCAAGACTCTCGCGTATAAATGCCATATCTACACGCATTGGTCTTCTCTCGGCCGCTTCCTAGAGTTGTCGTCACACGCCGCGGGCCCCGGCGCCGAATCCCCCTCCTCCAGGGAAAGAGACCACTCGCATGATCAAAGTAGGTGTCATCATCGGCAGCACCCGCCCCGGCCGCAACGGCGCGGCGGTCGCCCGCTGGGTTCACGACCTGGCCGTCAAGCGCGGCGACGCCGAGTACGAACTGGTCGACCTCGAGGACTACGCGCTGCCGCACCTCGACGAGCCGCTGCCCGCGGCGGCCGGGCAGTACGAGCATGCCCACACCAGGAGGTGGTCGCAGGCGGTCGCCGCCCTCGACGCGTTCGTCTTCGTGACCCCCGAGTACAACCGCTCGACCTCGGGCGCCCTCAAGACCGCGATCGACTTCCTGTATGCGGAATGGGCGAACAAGGCCGCCGGGTTCGTCGGCTACGGCGTGGACGGCGGCGCACGCGCCATCGAGCACCTGCGCCAGATTCTCGCCACGGCCAGCGTGGCGGGCGTGGCGCCGCAGGTCACGCTCTCCATCCGCGACGACTTCGAGAACTTCTCCGATTTCCGGCCCGCTGCCCGGCACGAGGATTCCGTGCGGCTGATGCTCGACGACGTCGTCTCATGGGCGCAGGCCCTGCGGACCGTCAGGGTCTGACGAGCGGACGACCGCGGGCGGCGGAGGTCAGACCTCCAGCTCGCCGGACCATATGGTCACGGCGTGGCCGGCGAGTTCGACGCGGTCACCGCGCAGGGTCGTGCGCACGGTCCCGCCGCGCCGCGACACCTGCTCTCCGACGAGCGCGTCCCGGCCGAGCCTGCCCGACCAGTGCGGCGCGAGCACGCAGTGGGCCGAACCGGTGACCGGGTCCTCCGGCACGCCCACCCTGGGGCCGAAGAACCGGGAGACGTAGTCGGCGGAGGTGCCCTCGCCGGACGCCGTCACGATGACCCCCCGGGCCTCGACCTCGGCCAGCCGCGCCATGTCGGGGTCGGCGGCCCGGACGTCCTCGGCCGAACCGACCTCGACCAGCAGGTCGAACTCGCTGCGGCCGGTCCACACCGGCGTGACGCCGAGAGCCTCTACAAGGCCGTCGGGCGGCGGGCACGGCGCGGCCTGCTTCGCCGGGAAGTCCATCGCGATCAGCTCGCCGTCCGCCTGCTCGGTCGCGAGCACGCCGCTCTTCGTGTCGAACTCCAGCCGCCCCGACTCCCCCTGGGAGTAGAGGACGTGCGCGGTGGCCAGGGTGGCGTGCCCGCACAGGGCGACCTCGACCGCGGGGGTGAACCAGCGCAGCGACCGCGGCCCCTCGTCCCGCTCCAGCACGAAGGCCGTCTCCGAATGGCGCATCTCGGCGGCCACCGCCTGCATCCACTCGTCCGGAACGATCTCGTCGAGGAGGCAGACCGCGGCGGGATTGCCCCGGAACGGCCGGTCGGTGAAGGAGTCCACGGTGAAGATGCGCATGTCTGCGGATTCTACGGTCGCCCGCCTTCACCAGCGGGACGGGCGAGCGCGGCGAGGGTCTCCCGGGCGACCTGGAGCTCCTCGCGGGGCCGTACGACGAGGACCGGCAGGCGCGCGCCCGGCGGGCTGACTACGCGATCCCGGTCCACGTCGGTCACGGCGGGCGGCTCGACGCCGAGGAGCGACAGCCTGCCGCACACGGCCTTGCGCACCTCGGGCTGGTCCCAGCCGATCTCGCCGGTGAACACGAGCGCGTCGAGCCGGTCGAGGGCGGCGGTCGAGGCGGCGATCTCCCGGCTAACCCGGTAGGCGAACACGTCGAGCGCCAGGGCGGCGGCCTCCCCGGACGAGGCGACCAGGTCGCGGGTGTCGCCGGACAGGCCGCCGGAGAGCCCGAGCAGGCCGGAGTCGTGCTCCAGCCCGTCGCGCAGCTCCTCCAGCGTGAGGCGTGAGCCCGACAGCAGCCACAGGAGCATGCCGGGATCGACGCTGCCGGAACGCTTGCTCATGGGCACGCCCTCCAACGGCGTGAACCCCATCGAGGTGTCCACACTGCGGCCGTCGCGCACGGCGCAGACCGAGCAGCCGCCGCCGAGATGCGTGAGGACCAGGTCGACCTCTCCGGCCGGGCGGGAGAGCAGTTCGGCCGCCCGGTGGGTCGCCCACGCGTACGACAGCCCGTGGAATCCGTAGCGGCGCAGGCCCCACCGGCGCCGCCACTCGGCGGGCAGGGCGTAGGTCGCGGCGGCGGCGGGCAGCCCGGCGTGGAAGGCGGTGTCGGGACACAGCACGTGCGGCACGGACGGCAGCACCCGCCGGGCCGCCTCGACCAGCGCGAGCGCGGGCGGCACGTGCAGTGGCGCGAGGTCGGCGTATTCGCGCACGGCCCGCACCACGTCGTCGTCGGCGACCGCCGGCGCGCGGACGGCCTCGCCGCCGTGGACGAGCCGGTGACCGACGGCGGTCACCTCGGCGCCCGCCTCGGACAGGAAGTCCGACAGCGTACGCTCGGCCGTGGCGGGGTCCGGGCTGTGCTCGCTGTGCTCGGTGCGCAGCACGCGGCCGTCCCGCACCAGATGCAGCTGGAGGCTGCTGGAACCCGCGTTGACGGTGAGCACGGTCGGTGTCATGGCGTCCGTCTTTCCGGCGACCCGGCGGGCAAACCCCGGCAGGCCGCCGGACAGAGCGGTCGGGGAGATCGCGGGCCGGGGAGATTACGGACGCACGGCGCAGAGCAGGCGGTTGTCGCCGCGCTGCCACAGCGTCCCGATCTCGGCGAAGCCCGCCGCGCGGAGGGCCTCGACGTGGGTGGACAGGTGGAGCGACTCCGAGCCGTGGTGTGCCGCGGTGGCCGGCCGGGGCGCCGCGACACCGGCGAGCTCGGGGTCGGCGGCGATCGCGTCCCACCACTGGCGCCAGTCCTCGGGACGGCCGCCGGCGAAGCGCCGCCGCTCCTCGCTCTCGTGGACGGCCCGCTCCAGCCGCGCCAGCGCCGGAGTCGTGTCCTCGGAGCTGAAGTGGTCGCCGTTGAGGAACAGCCCGCCCGGGCGCAGCACGGTCGCGAGCTCGGCGTACACGGCGCGCAGGTCGTGCTCGGCCAGCCAGTGCAACGCGGTCGTGCTCACCGCCGCGTCCGCCGGGCGGTCGAGGCCGAGCGCCCGGCTCCATCCCGGTTCGCGCAGGTCCAGGTCGGCGAGGCGCAGGCCGTCGCGGTCGCCGTACGCCGCCCTGGCGAGCGACAGCAACAGAGGATCGGCGTCGACGGCGACGATCCTGGCCTGGGGAAGGCGGTCCAGCAGGCGGGCCGACAGCGAGCCGGGGCCGCAACCGAGGTCGATCACCAGGGGATCCGGGCGGCCCACGCCGGCCTCGACGGCGTCGATCAGCGCGGTGAAGCGCTCCTCCCGGTCGGGCAGGTAGCCCTCCTGCTGGCGGTCCCAGCGGTCGATCCACCGGGTGGCCACGTCGAACGTGAGCATGCCGTCTCCTTGTAACTGGCGTGTATGCTTTCGGCAGTTACAACGTAGAACGCAAAGGCGTAACTGGTCAAGTGAATTTCAACAGTCACACTGATGGTGTGGTGGCGGTCGCCGTCGGCCTGGTCAACGCGCTGACCGAAGGCGAGGCGCGGGGCCGGTCGTACGAGCCGCCGACGGGAGAGGCGCGGGCCGCCGTGATCGCCGACGTCCTCGCGACCGGCGACAGGCGGGCGCCCCAGGTCACCGAAGCGGAGGCGGGTGCGCTCGCCGAGGTCGCGGGGCGGCTGCGCGGCGTGTTCGAGGCGGTGACGCGAGGCGACGTGGACGCGGCGGCGCTCACCGTGAACGGACTGCTGGCGGAGACCGACGCGCGCCCGCACCTCGACCGGCACGATGGGGAGCCCTGGCACCTGCACTTCCACGGCGCGGGCGGCACCCTGGCCGGAAACTACGCGGCCAGTTGCGCGACCGGCCTCGCCGTGGTGCTCGGCAGCGAGCTGCACGACCGGCTCGGCGTGTGCACCGCGCCGCACTGCGACCGTGTGTACGTGGACACCTCCCGCAACGGCACCCGCCGCTTCTGCTCCACGGCCTGCCAGAACCGGGTCAAGACGGCCGCGTTCCGGGCGCGCGGCGCCTGACCGCTCCGCCGCGCGCCCCGCCCGAACAGCGCCGAACGCCAGGTCCGATCGCCGCAGGACCTCCGGGCGCCGTTGTCGGCATGCTCGACACCATGAACGAGATCAACGACATGAACGGCAAGGCGGCCCTGGTCACCGGGGGCGGCAGGGGAATCGGCGCTGCGGTCGTCCTCAAGCTGGCCGAGCGCGGCGCGGACGTGGCGCTGACCTACGAGCGCGACGAGGACAGCGCGGCCGCCGTGGCCGAGAAGGTGAAGGGGATGGGCCGGCGGGCGCTGGTCATCCGTGCCGACAACGGCGACGCCGCGGCGGTCGCCGCGGCCGTGGACGAGGCCGCCGCGGAGTTCGGCCGGCTCGACGTCCTCGTGAACAACGCGGCGGTCTTCCACGTCGCGCCGATCGAGGACCTGGGGCCGGACGAGGTCGACCGTACGCTCGCGGCCAACGTGCGCGGGCCGTTCCTGGCCGCGCGGGCGGCGGCGGGCCACATGGCCGAGGGCGGCCGGATCATCACGATCGGGAGCAACGTCGCCGAGCGGACCGTCTTCCCGGGCTTCGCCCTGTATGCCATGAGCAAGACGGCCATGACCGGAATGACCAAGGGGCTCGCCCGCGACCTCGGGCCGCGCGGCATCACCGTCAACCTCGTCAACCCGGGCCCGACCGACACCGCCTCGAACCCGGCGGACAGCCCCATGGCCGACACGGTCCGGGGACTGACGGTCCTCGGCCGCTACGCGGAGCCGGACGACATCGCCGAGACCGTGGCCCACCTGGCGGGCGACGGCGGGCGCTACGTCACCGGCGCGACGATCAACGTCGACGGCGGCTGGGCCGTCTGACGTCCGCCCGGGCGCACCGCCCGGGCGAGGGCCCGGCCCGCCGGCCGCCGCGGGACGGGGGAGACGGGATGTCAGGCGTCGTCGGCTTCGACGTCGGCGACCACGCACGAGATGTTGTCGGGTCCGCCGCCCTCGTTGGCCAGCTCGATGAGCCGGTGGACCGTCTCCTGCGGATCGGCCACGGTGGTGAGCACGTGGTGCAGCGCCTCGGGTTCGAGCACGGAGGTGAGCCCGTCGGAGCACAGCAGGTAGCGGTCGCCCGGGAACGCCTCGCGCAGCGACAGGTCGGGCTCGGCCAGGCCGCTCGTCTCCAGCGCCCGCAGCAGCAGGGAACGGCGCGGATGGCGGGCGGCCTGGTCGGGGCTCATACGCCCGTCGTCCACCAGCGACTGCACCAGCGTGTGGTCGCGCGTGATCTGGTAGAGCGCGCCGTCACGCAGCATGTACGCCCGCGAGTCGCCCACATGGGCCAGGGCGAACTTCCCCTGCCCGTCCCACAGCATCGCGGTGACCGTGGTGCCCATCCGTTCGAGTGCCGGGTCCTGCGCGGCGAGGTCCCCCAGGCGCTGCCCCGCCTCCCGTACGGCGTCCGCGAGGGCGGCCGCGGGGTCGGCGGGAGCCGGACCGTCCTCCAGCCTGGCCAGCGTCGCGATGACGGCCGCACTGGCGACCTCGCCGTGTCCGTGTCCGCCCATCCCGTCGGCGATGGCGAGCAGGCGCTCGCCGGCGTGCACCGAATCCTCGTTGTTGGCACGCGAGCGCCCGACGTCAGACCCAGCGGCGTACCGAATACGGTTGTGCGTCATGGTTTTGAGTAAACCATTGGTTGAGTCACTTCACAAGCACAGTGCTAGGCTCGTGTTCATGAGCCACGACGCCCAGGCGGACAACACGGCGGACACGACGGCACGCCCGGCCGCCGCCGCGAGCCCGCTCGAGGCCGCCGTCGAAGCGGCGGTCGAAGCGACCGTGAACGCGGGCGACATCGCCCGGCTCGCCGACGTCGGCAGGGCCGCGGTCAGCAACTGGCGCCGCCGGTACGAGGACTTCCCCCAACCGGTCGGAGGTACCGCCTCCAGCCCGCTTTTCTCGCTTCCCGAGGTGGAGGCGTGGCTGCGCAGGAACGGCAAGTCGTTCGAGGTGTCCCAGGGCGACCGCGTCTGGCAGCGGCTGCGCGCGTCGGCCGACGACCTGCGCCTCGGCGAGGTGCTGGGGGAGGTCGGGGCGTTCCTGCTCTACACGCTCCGCGATCCCGACGGCTGGAAGCGGCTGTCCGCCGCCCCCGACTTCGCCGTACGGCTCCCGCGCGTGGTGGCCGAGACGACCGCCGACCTGCCCCCGCGCGCGGGGGACGCGACGCCGGTCGAGCCCGGCCTGCTCCGGCTGGTCGCAGGGATGGCCGAGCGGAACGGCGCGGCCGCCACGTTCGAGTTCCTCTGCGAGCGGTACGCCGAGGCGCACAGCCGCAGGCTGGCGCTGACCCGGCCGGACGTGGCCGCACTGATGACCCGGCTGGCCTGCCCAGGGGCGCGCACGGTGCTCGACCCGGCGTGCGGCATGGGCACGCTCCTGCTGCACGCGGCCGGGGCCGCTGGGGCGGGAGACGAGGTGCGGCTGCTCGGCCAGGACGCCAACGAGACGGTCGCGCTGCTCGCGGCGCTGCGGCTGCTGCTGCGCGGGCGGGACGCCCGGGTCGTTCTCGGGGACGCGCTGCGGCACGACGCGTTCCCTCCGGACCGGCCGATGGACGGGCTCGGGGACGCGCTCGCGGACGCGGTGGTGTGCGACCCGCCGTTCAACGAGCGGGCCTGGGGCCACGAGGACCTCATCGGCGATCCGCGCTGGCAGTACGGCATGCCTCCGCGGGGTGAGCCGGAGCTGGCCTGGGTGCAGCACTGCCTCGCCCACGTGCGGCCCGGCGGGTTTGTGGCCGTCCTGATGCCGGCCGCCGCCGCGAGCCGCCGCCCGGGACGCCGCATCCGGGCGAACCTGCTGCGGACGGGCGCGCTGCGCGCGGTCTTCACGCTGGCGCCCGGGGGCCCCGACCTGTGGCTGCTGCGCCGTCCCGAGCCCGGGGAGCGGCAGCCCGGCGCGATCCTGGTGGCCGACGCGGGAGACGACCCGGCCTCCGCCGAGGCGGTCTGGCGGGCCCACCTCGCGAAGACCGAGCTCCCGCTCGGTGGCCGCACGGTCAGGATCATCGACATCCTCGACGACGAGGTGGACGTGAGCCCGGCGCGGCACCTGTCACCCCGGGTCGACACGCGGGGCTTTCCCGCGGACCGGGAGCGCTTCCGGGAGGCGATCGCGGCGCTGGCCGACGACGTGCCCGACCTGGAGGTGCTCACCGGCGGCGCGGCGGGCTGGGACGCGTCGTGGGCGACCGTGGCCGAGATGGCCAGGTCCGGGCTGGTCTCCATCAGGCACTCGACGCTGCGGGCGCTGCCCGCCGATGCTTCCGACGGCGAGACGTCCGAGGGCGGGCTGTCCGAGGGCGGGGCGCCCGATGGTGGTGGGGTGCCCGTGCTGACGGCCGACGACGTCGCGGCCGGGACGGCGCCGTCGCGGCGGATCCCGCGTGCCCCCGGCCTGGTCGCCGTACGCCCGGGAGACGTCGTGGCGTCGGCCGTCACCGCCCGGGTGGTCGCGGGGGAGGGGGCGGTCCTGGGCCCCCATCTCAGCCTTTTCCGCGTCGATCCAGGCAAGGTGGATCCCGAGTTCCTCGCCGGGTTCCTGCGCTACGCGGCGGGCGGCGGCCGGCCGCATCTGGGCAGCAGCCGCGTGGAGGCCCGCCGGGCCCGCGTCCCCCAGCTTCCCCTGGGCGTCCAGCGGACGTACGGCACGGCCTTCCGGCGGCTGCTCGCGCTGGAGGACGGCCTGCGCGAGGCGGCCGCCGTGGGTGAGGCGCTCGCGCGGCTCGGCGTCGAGGGGCTGATCGACGGACGCCTCCGCCCTCGTGGGTGACGCGGTCGGCAGCTCCCCAGCTGAGAGAGTCCTGTCCACCCGGCCGCTGAGCCCGAGCATCGCGGACGAATCCGGTAGCTTTTTCCCCGATAGGCCGACGGGAGGGGCGCATGGTCATCGGCGACCGGTATGAGCTGGACGACCTCCCCCTGGGGCAGGGCGGCATGGGCGCCGTGTACGGCGGGCACGACCGGCGGCTCGACCGCAAGGTGGCGGTGAAGTTCCTGCGGCTGCCCGACGGCCCGGACGAGGAGTTGCAGCGCCGCTTCATCCGCGAGGCGCGGATCCTCGCGAAGCTCGATCACCCGGGCGCGCCCGTGCTGTACGACTTCGGCACCTACGAGCAGCGGCTCTTCCAGGTCATGCAGTTCATCGAGGGCGTGACGGTGGCCGACCTGCTGAGCGAGCACGGCCCGCTGCCGGTGCCGTGGGCCGCGGCGATCGCCGCCCAGGCGTGCGCCGTGCTGACCGCCGCCCACGAGCTGTCGATCTGCCACCGCGACCTCAAGCCGACCAACCTCATGCTCTGCCCGGACGGCAGCGTGAAGCTGCTCGATTTCGGGCTCGCCATGCTGCGCGAGGCGGACGTCGCGGGGTTGACGGCGCAGTTCACCCGGATCGGGCAGATCCTGGGCACTCCGGCGTACATGTCCCCCGAGCAGATCCAGCGGGGTGTCGCCGGGCCGAAGAGCGACCTGTACTCCCTCGGCTGCGTGCTGCACGAGATGCTGACCGGCAACCAGCTGTTCACCGGGCCCACGGAGTACGCCGTGTTCGACAAGCAGGTGAAGGAGCAGCCGCCCCGGGTGCCGGGGGTCCCCGCCGAGCTGGACGGCCTCATCGCCGAACTCCTGGAGAAGGAGCCGGACAACCGGCCGCCCGACGCGCACGCGCTGTTCGAGCGGCTGCAGCCGTTCGCGGTCGACCTGCCCCCGCTGCCCGGCTTCCTCAACCCGTCGTCGGTCGCCAGCCCCGGGCGCATGTACGCCCAGATGGTCGGCCGCGTCCGCTGAAGGGTCCGCCGGAAGCGCTCACGCGCGCCAGGCCGTCAGGACCTCCTCGACCCGGGGACGGATCCGCTCGCGGGCCGTCATCCGCGGTGTCCCGGCCATCAGCAGCTCGTCGTAGTCGGTGTCCAGGTGGCGCACGCTCGCGATCACGGCGAGCGTGATGGCGTTCTCGTCCAGCATGCGGGCGGCGGCGGTGCGGCCCACCCGCCCGCTGCCGCGTACGGCGGCGTGCGCGGCGATGGCCTCGGCCCGCTCGGCCGGGCAGCGGGGGAACAGGCGGCGGATCTGCGCCGCCATCCTCGTCTGGAACTCGGCGTCCTCATCGGCGCGGCGCTCGCGGTCGCGTTCGCGGCGGCGCAGCCGCGCCTCCTCGTCGGCCAGGCACTGCTCCTCGGCCCGCGTCAGCGCCTCCTCCTCGACCAGGACGCCGAGCCGCTCGTATCTCTTGCGCCGCCGGTTGAAGCGGACCACCACGGCCGACAGGCCGCTCTCCTTCTTGGCGCGGCGGCTCAGCGCCGCGTTTCCCGCCGGGAGGAAACACAGGTGGTCCATGTCGGCGCAGGTCAGGCAGTGCGGCCGGTCGTCCTCCATGATCAGGTAAGGTCCGGTGTCCCCGCACCCGGCGCAGGTCCACGCCTCCGGCGACGCCACGGCCACGAGGTCGGGGGCCTTGCTGTGCCGTTCGGTGATCTGCCGCCGCCGCGCCTCGCTCAGCTCCGGTGAGAGCCAGTGGACGCGGAAGGCGCGCTCCAGGTCCTCGTCGCCCGCCGCCGTGAAGCGCAGCGGCCGCCGGTCGCGGGTGCCCGCCGTGTACGCCGCCTCGCTCTCCACCAGGTCGCGGGACAGGGCCCAGGCGCGCAGATGCGACAGGGCCTCGGCCATCCGGCCGGTGTCCACCGCGGCCAGCCGTTCCAGGCTGTCGGCGCGGCCCTGCCGCCAGGTCTCCACATGGCGGTCGTGCAGCCACCGCAGGCCGGTGAGGACGTCGATCGGGGTCACGTACTTGCGGGTGGCCAGGGCGATCTCCGCCGCCTGGGCCACCCGTCCGCCGAGCTTGCTGCGCATTCCTCCAAGACTGCCCTATGCCGGGGTGCGCGTACGCCGGTTCACGGCGGCCAGCAGCCCCACGGCCGCCAGGCTGGAGATCGTGGCCGACCCGCCGTACGACACGAACGGCAGCGGCAGGCCCGCGACCGGCAGCAGGCCCATGGTCATCCCCACGTTCACGAACGTCTGGAACGCCAGCCAGCACACCACCCCGCCGGCCACCGCCCTGCCGAACGGCGAGGGGCTCTTGGCCGCGATCCACAGGCCGCGCCACAGCAGGGCGAGCATCAGCAGGATCACGCAGGAGGCGCCGAGGAAGCCGAGCTCCTCGCCCGCGACCGTGAAGATGAAGTCGGTGTGCTGCTCCGGCACGAAATGGCCCGCCGTCTGCTCGCCGTGGAACAGGCCCTTGCCGAGCAGGCCCCCGGAGCCGATCGCGATCCTGGCCTGGGTGGCGTTGTAGCCCATGCCCATCGGGTCGGCGTCCGGGTCGGCCAGCACCATCAGGCGCTGGAGCTGGTAGGGCCGGATGAGGTCGAGCCGCCACACCAGGAGCAGCCCGGCGGCCCCGGCGGCGGCGAACGCCGCGAACCACCTCTTGGGCGCGCCGGACACCACGATCATCCCGGTGGTCAGCACCAGGAAGACGAGCGCGGTGCCGTGGTCGGGCTGCAGCGCGATCAGCCCGACCGGCAGCGCGGCGAGGCCCAGGGCGAGCAGCACGGCCCCGGCGCCCGGCCTGCGCTCGCCGTCGCGCGGCTCGCCCAGCGCCGTCGCGAGCGCGAGCACCGTGGCCGCCTTGGCGAACTCCGACGGCTGGAACTGCAGCCCGTCGCCGAGCACGATCCAGGCGTGCGATCCGTTGATCGTGCGGCCCAGCGGGGTCAGCACGGCGACCAGCCCGGCCAGCCCGAGCAGGTACAGCACCGGGACGTAGGCCCGCAGCACCCGCAGGTCGATCCGCGAGACGGCCCACATGAGCACGAAGCCGATGCCCACGCTGAGCGCCTGCCGCTGCGGCAGCGTCGAGCCCGGCTCGTTGCGGGTGGCCGACCATACGAGCAGCAGCCCGATCGCCGACAAGGCCGCCGCGGGCAGCACCAGCCCCCAGGCGGGGAAGAAGGCGAGGCGCGCCCACGCCCTGCGCCTGGTCGCCCGGCTCGCCGGCAGCCGTAAGGACAGGGGACCGAGCGCCGTCATCGCGCGCCTCCAACCAGCTGAGCCGTGTCCGTCTGATCCGTGCCTGTCATCGCGCGCCACCCGCCTGGGCGAACGCGACCGGAGGCAGGGAGGCGGACCGCGTCCCCCTGTCGTCCTTCTTGTGCTTCTTGCTCTTCTTGTCGTGCTTCTTTCCGTCGTGCTTCTTCGCGTGATGGGTGAGGGCGGCGATGCCCTCCCAGATCTCCCTGGCGGCGGGGGCCGCCGTTGTCCCGCCCGTGCCGCCCTGCGAGACGACGACCACCACGACATACTTGGGCTTCTTCACCGGGCCGAAGGAGGCGAACCACGAGGTGTCCTGCCTGCCGTACGCCTCGGCGGTGCCGGTCTTCCCCGCGACCGGCAGGCGCGTGAACCGGTAGCCCTCGAACGCGCCCGCGGCCGTGCCGGTGCGCGGCACGCCGGCGAGCGAGTCGCGGATGAACCGCAGCGTCTTGCGCGAGGCGTCGATCTTCCCCACGACCGGCGGGGTGATCGTGCGGACCACGGTGCCGTCGGGGCGCACGACCTGCTTGCCGATCCTGGGGCTGAAGACCGTGCCGCCGTTGGCGAGCGCGGCGTACCCACGGGCGAGCTGGAGCGGCGTCACCAGCACGTCGCCCTGGCCGATCGAGAAGTTGGCCGCGTCGCCGGCCCACCAGACCCCGCCGGAGCGGCAGTTGTCGGCGGCGAGCGCCTTGAGGTAGGCCGCCCGCCTGCGGTCGGACATCTCCGGATAGCCGGTCTTGGCGCGGCGGCAGGAGTCCGCCTTGGTCCGCTCCCAGTTGGCCCTCTTCCAGGCGCGGTCGGGCACCCTTCCCTGAGCCTCGTGGGGCAGGTCGACGCCGGTGGGGGTGCCGAACCCGAACTCCCTGGCCATCGCCTGCATCGGGTCCTTGGGGTGTTCGACCGGCTTGAGCCCTCCGTCGCGCTGCCACAGCTTCTCCGCGAAACGGTAGAAGATCGTGTCGCAGGACACCACCAGGGCCCGGTGCATGTCCATCCGGCCCAGTTCGGCGCTCTCGAAGTTGTGGAACACCCGGCCGCCGATCTTGTAACCGCCCGGGCAGTCGTAGGAGGCCCGCAGCGAGTAGCCCGCCTTCGCCGCCGCGGCCGTCGAGGTCACCTTCCAGGTGGAGCCCGGCGGCCACTGCCCCTGCACGGCGGCGCTGACCAGCGGCAGGTCTTCGTAGTCGTGCTGGGAGATGCCCCCGGTCCACACGCCCGGGTCGTAGGTGGGATAGTCGGCGATCGCCGTCACCCGCCCGGTCTTCGCCTCCAGCACCACCGCCGCGCCGCTGTCGGCGGGCTCGCCCCGCTTGCGCGCGGCGGTCACGGCCCGGGCCAGCGCCCGTTCTGCCACCTCCTGGATGCGCGCGTCGATGCTGGTCACCAGCGTGTCCCCGGCCACGGCGGCCTCCTCGCGGATCAGGCCGGTGACCTTGCCCGTGCTGTCCACCGCCACCTCCCTGATTCCGGTGCGCCCGGCCAGCTCGCGGTCGTACTGCGCTTCGAGGCCGTCGCGGCCGATCAGCTCCGGGCCGCCCTCGGGGTCGTCGGGGGAGGGCGGCTGCAGGTAGCCGAGCACGTGCGCCGCGGCCGAGCCGAGCGGGTAGGTCCTGACCGGCCGCAACGCGGTGCTGACGCCGGGGAACTCGTCCTGCCGCTCCGCGATCCACAGCGCCGTGCGCACGCTCACGTCGTCCGCGACGACGATCGGCTGGTACGGCGAGCCGGGCCAGCACGGCCGGGGCACGCCCGCGGCGCACAGCCGGGCCCGGTCGGCGATCTCCTGGTAGGGCCGGCCCAGGGCCCGGGCGAGCCGGGTCAGCACGTCCTTCCCGCCGTCGGGCTGGTGGATGAGGGCCATGTAGTCCACCGACACCTGCGGTTTGGTCTCGTTGGCCACCAGCGCCCGGCCGCGTACGTCGAGGATCCGCCCCCGCACCGGAGGCAGGACGACCGAGCGCGCCCGGGACTCCGTGGCCGCCTTGACGTACGACGGGCCGGTGACGATCTGGAGGAACCACAGCCGCCCGAGCAGGGTCAGCATGAGCGCGGTCACCACCACGAACACGAGCGCGAGGCGGCCCTGGGGTCGGTTACGACCCCCTTTCAGAGGGCGCTGCCTGCCGCTCCTACGCAAGCCGCCTCCCCCGCGCGTACGGATCACGTGAACCGTCCCGTGATCTCGGCACCCGCCCGAACGACCGGCGCCGAGGCAGCAGGGCGAGCGCCGCCGCCGCGAGCGCGGCCAGGCCGACGGTCCAGGCGACGGCGCCGGGCGCGAGGGCCGTGCCCCACGGCGTGCCGTCGAGCAGGGCCGCGAGCACGCCCCCGGCGAGCGTCGCGCCCAGGGCCACGGCGGCGGCGACGGCGGCGCGCCGTCCGGCCGTGCCGTCCGCGGCGACCCGTGCGCACACCCACCCGGCAAGGCACATGACGAGGGCGAGCCGTCCTATGGTGTGGTCGGCGGGCGGCGCGACGTCGGCGGCCAGGCCCGCGGCGAATCCCAGGAACGCGCCCGCTCCTCCCCCCGCCGCGCCCCGCTCCGGCAGACCCCTGCCCTCCGGCCCGGGCCGCAGATGCGGCGCGAGCGCGATGACGGCGACCAGCACGATGTCGGGGTGGCCGCCGGGCAGCGACAGCCCGTTGACCACGGCGACCTGCAGCACCGGTGCGACGAGGACGACGAGCACGGACAGGACGACCGCCTTCATCACGCCCCCTTCGCCTTCTTCGAGCCGCTCTTCGCGGCGTCCGCGCCCCCGGCTTCGTCCCCAGCCTCGTCCTCGGCCTTGGTCGCGCCCTTGCCGGCGGAGGCGTCCACCGCCGCGCCGTCCGGCTGCGGTCCCAGCACCACGGTGACGAGGTCGAGCGCGGAGAACCGGGCGAAGGGACGCACGAGCGCGGTCCTGGTCAGCGCGTCCGGCGCGGGCTCGACCGTGACCACCGTGCCGATCGGCACGTCCGGCACGTACGGCCGCATGTCGCGCGAGCCCAGCGTCACCACCCGGTCGCCGGGCTTCACCTCGGCGGAGGGGTTGAGCAGGCTCAGCCGCAGCAGACCGCGCTCGGGGACGCCGGTCACCAGGCCGACCTCCCGCGAGCCCTCGAGCCGGGCCCCGATCGAGGCGCCGGAGGCCGTGGCGAGCTGGACCGTCGCCGTGCCGGGACCGGACCGCAGGATCCGGCCGACCAGCCCGTCGCCGTCGAACACGGTCATGTCGCGGTCCACGCCGCCGTCGGAGCCGGTGTCGACGGTGACCGTGCCGTCCCGGCCGAATCCGATGACGTGGGCCGACGCGACCCGGTAGCCGTCCGCCTGAGCGGGGGACGGGATCGTGCGGCGGGCGGCCAGCAGGTCGGCGCGCAGCCGGGCGTTCTCCCGTTCGAGCTCCTCCAGGCGCCGCTCGCCCGACGCCCAGCGGACGCCGGCGGACGCCGCGTCCTCCAGTCCGCCGTACACGGCCGACCCGAACGCACGCAGCGGTTCGAGCGGGGTGACGGTGTCGGCTGCGATCAGGGCGGCGGAGACGAGCGCCAGCAGCGCGGGCGCCCGGCGACCGGCGGCCCTCATCGACGCGTTTCGGGGAGGAACACGTCCTGCATGTCGTCGAAGCGCTCGACGCACCGGCCCGCGCCCAGCACCACCGACTGGAGCGGCTGGTCGACGAGGTGGATCGGCATGCCGATGGCCTTTTCGAGCCGTTCGGCAAGCCCGTCGAGCAGCGCGCCGCCGCCGGTCAGCACGATGCCGTTGTCGATCAGGTCGCCCGCCAGCTCGGCCGGGCACTGGTCCAGTGTGTTCTGCACGGCGTCGACGATCGTCTGGACCTGGTCTTCGATCGCCTCCCTGACCTGCGCCCGGTTGATCGTCGCGGTCTTGGGCAGGCCGGTCACGAGGTCGCGGCCCCGGATCGGCAGCGGTGTGGTGTCGTCGCCGCCCGGCCGTGCGCTGCCCAGCTTGATCTTGATGTGCTCGGCCGTGCGCTCCCCGAGCATCAGGGAGTGCTCCTTCTTGACGTAGTTGACGATCGCCTCGTCGAGCTCGTCGCCGCCGACCCGCACGGACTTCGACACGACCACCCCGCCGAGCGAGACGATCGCGACCTCCGTCGTGCCGCCGCCGATGTCCACCACCATGTTGCCGGTCGTGTCGCCCACGTTGAGTCCCGCGCCGATCGCCGCGGCCATCGGCTCCTCGATGATGTGGACGCGGCGGGCGCCCGCCTCGTACGCCGCCTCCCTGACCGCGCGCTGCTCGACGCTCGTGGTGCCGCTCGGCACGGCGACGACGACCCGGGGCTTGGCCAGGTAGCGGTTCTTGTGCGCCACCTGGATGAAGTGCCGCAGCATGCGCTCGGCCGCGTCGAGGTCGGCGATCACGCCGTCCTTGAGCGGGCGCAGCGTGGCGATGTGGGGCGGGGTCCGCCCGATCATCTCCTTCGCCGCGGTCCCGACCGCCACGATCCTGTCCGTGTGCAGGTTGATCGCCACCACCGACGGCTCGTCGAGGACGACGCCCTTCTTGCGTACGTACACGAGCGTGTTGGCCGTGCCGAGATCGACCGCCATGTCCCGGCCGAGCAATCCCCACGGGAAACCCATCGCCGACCAGCTTTCAGAGAGGAGGGAGAGCACGCGTGATCGCTGCCCGGCGGCCCCGCCTCTAAACAGAACGGTCCCTCCCGTGTGAACCGACCGCTAGGCGACGCTGAGATAGAGGTCTCGCGCCAGCTTCGTCACCCGCTCGGCCGATTGCGTGAAGGACGCCCCCGAGGGCTGCAGGGTGAGCACCACCATGATCAGCCGGTCGCCGATCACGCCAGTAGTGTGGAGGACCGGACGGCCGAAATCAACCGGGTTGCCGCCCATTGTGACCGCCCCGATACGGTATGACGCCGCCCTCGCTCGCGTGCATTTGACGGGAGGAACCGCGCCATACCCGGACCAGCCCTGCTTGATCGCCCAGGGCCGGGGAACGGCGCGGGGGATGCCGAAGAACTGGTCGAAACCGTCGCGGGCGCACTGGGACGCCTTACGCAGGTTGCCGAGGACGAAGTCGCGGACGCGGGGCTCGGCCCGCCGCAGCAGATACCGGTAGACGAGCGCGATGTCGGCCGCGCTGATGGCGGTGTAGCCCCAGAAGCCGGGTTTGGCGGCGGGTGGCGGGGAGGTTTCGGTCAGCCCGATCCTGCGCGCCATCCGTCGCACGATCTCGCCCTGGCCGCCGCGCCGCCACAGGGCCGTCGCCGCGTCGTCGTCGCTGCCGCGGAGCATGGGCGTCAGCAGCGCCATGTCCCTGGCCGGAACCGTCCCCCTGTGCCGTTCCAGATAGTCGGCGGCGATGAGGATCTTCACCACCGACGCCGACCGGAACCGATGGTGCGCCTGCCTCTGGGCGACCGTCTTGCCCGTGGTCACGTCGACCACGGCGTACCCCGCCGTCACCCCGGCCGGCACCCTCACGGGCTTCGTGGGGGACCGGACCGGGCGGGCGGCCCCATCGGACGCGTCCCTGGTCGCCGGCCCGCTCGCCCCTGCCGTCGCCCCTGCCGCCGCGCCGCCGTCGGCGGGGCCGGCCGAAACGCCGGTCGGATCGGAACCGGTCGGATCGGAGCCGGTCGGATCGGAGCCGGTCGGATCGGAATCGGCGGGATCGGAGGAGGCCGGCTTGGAGGAGGGCGCTGTCGCCCGCGCCGCCGTCGTCCCTGCCGGACCCGCGCCGCGGCCGTCCGCCGCGCAGCCGGTCAGGAGCGCAGGGAGCGCGGCGGCGACGGCCAGGCCGGCGGCGGTTCTCGATCGCGTCATCCGACCATGCCTACCAGATCGGCTCCCGCCCGTGGACGGAAATGTCCGGCACGGGCCGGTTTCTCGAGGCGGGTCAGCGGCCGTCGAGGAGGGGCTGCGCGGGGTCCCAGCGGGTGCCGTCGGCGGCGTCCCTGCGGCGGCGGGCGATCGCCGACAGCGCCTCCAGCACGACCCGGTTGCCCAGGTAGGCCGTGATGTCCGCGTGGTCGTACGGCGGGGCCACCTCGACGATCTCCAGGCCGACGACGGGCAGCTCGTAACAGGTCCTGCGTACGGCGTCGAGGAGCTGGCGGGCCGACAGGCCGCCCGGCTCGGGCGTGCCGGTGCCCGGCGCGTGGCCCGGGTCGCAGACGTCCACGTCGACCGACAGGTAGACCCCGTCGCAGTCGTCGAGCGCGATCGCGTACGCCTCGGTGAGGCACTCGTCGAGGCCCCTGGTGACGATCTCGGTCATCTCGTACGACCGCATGCGCTGCCCGGCCATCCAGCCGAGGATCTCCGGCCCCGGCCAGTAGCCGCGCAGGCCGATCTGCAGGAAGCGGTCGCCCCGGATGGCCCCCGACTCGATGAGCCGCCGCATCGGCTGCCCGTGGCCGTGCAGGTGGCCGAACTCGATGTCGCCGGTGTCGGCGTGCGCGTCGAAGTGGAGCATCGAGACCCGGCCGAAGCCGTGGTGGCGGGCCACGCCGGTCGCGTCGGGCAGGGCGATCGTGTGGTCGCCGCCGAGGACGACGGGGATCGCCCCGGAGGCCGCGATCCTGGCGACCGCGTCCTCGATCGCGCGCAGGCTGCCCTCGATGTCCCCGGCGTAGGTCTCCACGTCCCCGGCGTCCAGCACCCGCAGGTCCTTGAGGGCGTCCACGCGCAGCGCCAGGCTCGGGCGGGAGCCGTCGTGGGGGAGGTAGCAGGTCTGGCGGATGGCGTTCGGGCCGAAGCGCGCGCCCGGGCGGTGCGAGGTGCCGCCGTCGAACGGCGCGCCCAGGATGACGACGTCGGCGTCCGCGTAGCCGGCCGGGTCGTCGAGGTCGCACCGCTCGACGCCGAGGAACGTGATGTCGGGGCCGAACATCTGGCCGTAACGGGACAATCCAACTCCTGAGATCAAACCGGTCTAATCGGGCATCACATGCTATTAGCTGACATGCTGCGCCTCGACGAGGAACGGGTCGAGCAGGCCGGGGGTGCCCGCGGCGGCCAGGCGCAGCGCCTCGGCCAGGTCCACGTCGCGCACCTGGTAGCCCTGCTTGCCCGCCGCCGTGGTCGCCGTCAGCGTCGCCAGGCGGGCCCGGCGCTGGAAGAACGACCGCTCGATGTTCCAGCCGATGACGCCGTCGCACTCCAGCGCCACCCGGCGGCGTGCGAGCGAGCCCCAGCGGGTGACCAGATAGCCGGACGTCAGAGCGTGGCCGAGCGAGCGGTAGCGGTCGGCGGCCAGCAGGGCGGTCAGCGGCAGCAGGGCGGCGGTGGTGAGCCACGTCCACGAGGGCAGCCCGGCCCACCACCACAGCGCGAGCAGCGCGGCCAGCACCAGCGCGTGCACGCCGTACGCCCGGGTGAACCTGCGGCGCAGCGCGGCCGGGCCGTGCGTGGTCAGGCCCGCGGTGACCGGCGAGGCTTCGGGGATGGCGGACGCGCGGGGAAGCACGAGCCGGGCCACCGACACGGCGTCCGCGCGCGGCGCGGGCGGCAGCAGCATCGAGCCGCCGCGCTGGGAGCCCTGCGCCGACCGCAGCCCGGTCGTCACCGCGGACAGGCGGGCCCCGCGTACGGCCCGCAGCAGCAGCGGCTCGCTCACCTCGACCCCGCGCAGCCGCCGTTCCTCGATGGTGGTGGCCCGGGTGGTCAGCAGCCCCCGGGTCACGTGGAGGGTGCCCTCGGCGTGCCGGGTCAGCCGGAAGTTGCCGAAGGCCAGGACGTAGCCGAGCGTGGAGGCGACGCTCACGAACACCACCAGCACGAGCACCACCGTCGCGATCTCCAGCGGGAGCGACATCGCGGTGAACCACCGCAAGGTCTCCTGGACGGGCCCGACCCTGCCGAGGTCGACGTTGCCCTCCGAGACCAGGCGGGACACGAAGCCTGCGACGACGCCCACGGTGACGAGCCCGGACATCGTGAACGGCCCGAACCTCACCCACTCGGGACGCATCCGCGCGAGTTCGGTCTCCGCGGCCGGTGTGCTCCCGGCCGGGGGCGCCACGGGGGCGGCCGTGGGGGACGCCGTGGGTGACGCCGTGGCGGCGACAGCGGCGGCGGGGGAGCGATGCAGCAGCTCCACGCGCAGGCGGGCGGCCTCGGCGGCGGTCAGCGCGTCGAGCTTGAGCCTGCCCTCGTGCCTGCGCTCAGACGTGCCCGTTCCCACCTCCACCCGGGCCAGGCCGAGCACGCGGTGCAGCACGTGGGAGGTGACGTCCACCGTGCGGACCCGGTCGCGGGGCACGGTCACCACCTTGCGGGTCAGCAGGCCGCGGCGGACCTGCACGTGCTCGGGGGTGATGCGGTAGGTCGTGGTGAACCAGCGGAGCATGCCGAGCACGACCATGAGGGCGACGCCCGCGACGCTCCACAGGTGCCCCTTCCCGCCGCTGCTCGACCCCGCCACCAGCAGGCCGAGCAGCGCCGGGGCGGCCCGTACGACCTCCTGGAACGGGTGGATCACCAGCATGCGCGGGCTCAGCCGCCGCCAGGTCGAGGTCGTCTCGATGACGTCGATCATGTCGCGTCGCCCGCCGTCGCCTGCGCGGTCGCGGTGAGCTCGGCGACCAGGCGCTGGGCCGTGTCCCGGCCGAGGCCGCTGATCTTGATCGGGCCGGCGGCGGAGGCGGTGGTGACGGTGACGTTGGCCAGGCGGAAGATCTGCTCCAGAGGGCCGCGCTCGCTGTCCACGGTCTGGATGCGGGAGACGGGCGCGACGCGCCACTCCTGCTTGAACCAGCCCGACTGGGTGAAGACGGCCCCGGACGTGGCCTCCCAGCGGTGCACCCGATAACGCCACTGCGGCATCACCGTGACGTGCGCCACCGCGACGACGGCGGTGACGACGAGACCGGCCACGTGCGCGGTGACGGGCAGGGCGCTCCCGTCGCGGTCGGCCACGAGCCAGACCACCTGGGCGGCGAGGAGCACCAGCCAGCCGAGGGCGGCCCGCGCGGCCCAGTACCAGACGGCGGTACGGCTCACGCGGTGCTGGGGGGATCGAAGGGTCGGGGTGTCCACGCCTCAACTCTGCCCGATCGTCGGCGTCCCGGCGTAGTGGGGTCCATCCCGGTTCTCCCGGGACAAATGTCATGTCCCCGGGCGCCGTACGGCGGGTCAGAGGGCGGACAGCAGCGTGTGGACGTGGGAGAGCGGGTCGGCGCCCACAGGACGGACGGCGACCGTGGACACGCCCGCCTCCCACAGCGCTCTGACCTGCGTGGACGCCTCCTCAGGCGAACCCGCCGCCATGACGACCTCCTCCGGAGCCACCTGCAGGAACCCCGCCTGCTCCTCCGCCGCCCGCCGCATGGCCCCGCGCGCGTCGTCGCCGACGTAGAGGTGGACGAACGCCACCACCTCGTGATCGCCGGTCGCGCCGATCCCGTCGATCATCGACCGCAACCGCTCAGGGGCGAGACCCTCGGGAAGGATGGTGCCCTGGGCCACCCGCCCCGACAGGGCCAGCGAGCGCGGGTTCACCACTCCGGCGAGGACGGGCGGCGGCTCGGCGGGCGGGTGGACGAGGCGGACGCCGTCCAGGCTCACCTCGCGTCCGTGCAGGGTGACGGTCTCGCCGCGCAGCAGCGCCCGTACGGATGTGATCGTCTCCTCCAGCAGCGACAGCGGCGACGCGGCGGCGGCGCCCACCTGACGCATCCACGCCTGCACGCCGTGCCCGATCCCCGCGGCCAGCCGCCCGGGGTGGAGGCGGGCCAGGTTGGCCAGCTCCATCGCCAGCAGCATCGGGTTGCGCAGGGGCGCCGGAGTGATGCCGATGCCGACGCGCAGGCGCGAGGTCGCGGCCAGTGCCGTGGCGGCCGAGGAGATCGCGCCCGTCCAGCCGAGGTCTTCCACCACCCACAGGTCGGAGACCGCCGTGCCGTCGAGTTCCCTGGCGAACGACGGAAGCGACTCCGGCGGCAGATCGCGGTCGAAGACGACTCCAAGCCTCACGGGCGGCCCTCCAGAACAAGCGAGATCGGCTCTATGGCCTTCCGAGTATCCAGGACTGAGGGAGGCGTCGCATACGGGGGCGGGAGGTGAAGGGGGGTGAGGGAGGAGGGCCGGGCCACGGTGGGCCCGGCCCGGATCATGGTGGCACCGGCCGTGCGGCCGTCACTCGCTCGCGCCCTCGGCAGGGCGGTTGGCCTTCTTCGCCTGCTTCGCCGAGCGGGCTTCCTTGATGGCCGTCCTCTTCGCCTTGCCGGTGGACTTCGCGGGCTTCTTCTTCTGAGCGTCGTCAGCCATGATTCCCCCGAATGAACGAGGATGCGCCTTATGTGCGCATCTGAGGGGGTTGATACCCAGGAGAGCGCTGAGACACCCGGCCGGTACGGCTCGTGCCCTGAAGGTGTGAGCCGTACCGGTGCGTCCGGTCAGACCATCTGGTGCTGCTCGGCGCTGAGCGGGGCGGCGATGTCCTCCAGCGAACGCCGGGCCGCCTCCACACCCATGAACCACTGCACCAGCCCGGCCGCCATCATCAGGACGGCGCCGATGACGTAACCGACCACGACGTTGCCGACGACCCCGCTCTCCACCAGGCGGCCGAACAGCACGGGCCCGATGATGCCGCCGAGCCCGGTGCCGACCGCGTAGAACAGCGCGATCGCCAGGGCCCTGGTCTCCATCGGGAAGATCTCCGAGACCGTCAGGTAGGCGCTGCTCGCCCCCGCGGAAGCGAAGAAGAACACCACCATCCAGCAGGCCGTGAGGGTCACCGGGGTCAGCACGTGCGCGTCGAACAGCGCGGCGGTGCCCAGCAGGAGCAGGCCCGACAGCACGTAGCTGCCCGCGATCATGGTCCGGCGACCGACCGTGTCGAAGAACCGGCCGAGCAGGACCGGGCCGAGGAAGTTCCCGATCGCGATCGGGACGAGGTACCACGGCGTGCTGCCGTCCGGCACCTTGAAGAACTTCGACAGCACCAGCGCGTACGTGAAGAAGATCGAGTTGTACAGGAACGCCTGACCGATGAACAGCGACAGGCCGACGGTCGTGCGCTTGGGATAGCGGCGCAGCAGCGTGGCCGCCACCTCCGACAGCGGGGTGTGCGTCCGCTGGTTGATCCTGATCTCCCCGTGCGCCGGTTCGAGCGTCTTGCCGCTCTCCTCGCGGACCTTCGTCTCGATGTCCCGCACGATCTCCTCGGCCTCTTCACCGCGGCCGTGGATGAACAGCCAGCGCGGACTCTCGGGCACGGTCCTGCGGACCAGCAGGATCGCCACGCCGAGGACGGCGCCCAGGCCGAACAGCAGGCGCCAGCCGAGACCGGCCGGCAGCAGGCTCGTGTCGAGCGCCGGGATCGCGATGAGCGCGCCGAGCGCGGTGCCGAGCCAGAAGGAGCCGTTCACCACCAGGTCGACCGTGCCGCGCACGCGGGCCGGGATGAGCTCGTCGATCGCCGAGTTGATCGCCGCGTACTCGCCCCCGATGCCGGCGCCGGTGAAGAACCGGCACAGGTAGAAGTACCAGGCGTCGTGCGAGAACGCCGTGGCCACGGTGGCGGCCAGGTAGAGGGCGAGCGTCACCAGGAAGAGCTTCTTGCGCCCGAACCGGTCCGTCAGGTGGCCGAAGAAGAGAGCGCCGAGGCAGGCTCCCGCGACGTACACGCCGGCGGCTATTCCGACCTCGCTGTCGGTGAGTCCCAGCCCGCTGCCCGGGTCCGTGATCCGGGGGCCGATGACCCCGACGATGGTCACTTCGAGCCCGTCGAGGATCCAGACGGTGCCGAGTCCGATGAGCACGAGCCAGTGCCAACGGGCCCAGGGGAGCCGATCCAGCCGCGCGGGAATGTCGGTGCTTATTTGCGCCATATCGTCCCCTTCTCCGGAAGATATGGCGCCCGTCTACCCCGGATCCGGCCAGAAATTCGTTGTGCTTCTCACCGGTCTCCGCCGTGACGGTGCGGACCGGCGTTCAGGCCGTCCTCGTGCTCTCGCTTTCCACGCCCCTGGGCGCCGGTACGGCGGCGTCGTGCCCGAGCTCGAACCACACGCAGACCCCGGTGCGGCTGGCCGACACGCCCCACCGGCGGGTGAACAGATCCACGAGGTGGACGCCGCGGCCCGGCGTCAACTCGGGAGACGTCCAGCACCCGCACCCCTGTGTCGACAGCGTGACGCGGACCGCGGCGGGCGTGGCCAGGACCGAGACCCCGTATCCCGGCGGGCGTCCGCAGGAGGCGGCGTGCCGGAGCGACTCGGCGACCAGCTCGCCGATCAGTTGCACGGCGTCGTCACGGCAGGCGTGGCCGTCGCCGAGACGGCGCGCCACGAACCGCCGGGCGGCCCGCACCTGGGACGGGTCTCCCGAGAAGGGGCGTGAGATCGCGATTCTCCCCGAGAGGTTGAGAATTGTCATCCCGTGATAACTCCCTGTGCACCCGTCTGCGGATGGCGATTCGAGGTCCGTGCAAGACTTCGTTCATCCTGCACTTTGCAAAACGGCTACGCAATATGGCGAATGCACGATTGCATAGTTTCCTTTTGCGGCGAAAGGGAGAGTTCGGTTCATGAGGGGAGTGGGCGGCCCAACGGTCCGGCTTCGCCGGCTTTCCGGTGAGCTGACGCGTCTGCGGCGTGAGGCCGGGTTCGTCCGCGAGGAGGTCGCGCGACGGCTCGGCATGGCGGTCTCCACCGTCTACCGGATCGAGGCCGGCCACACCCGCCCGCACACCCGGACCATCCGCGACCTGCTCGACCTCTACGGCGTCGAGGGCTCGGAGCGGGACGCGCTGATCGCGCTGGCCAGGGACGCCGCCCGGCGGGGATGGTGGCGCGCCTACGACGACGTCCTGCCGGGGCCGTACGTCGGACTGGAGGCCGAGGCGTCGTCGGTGCGCAACTACGAGCCGCTGCTGGTCCCCGGGCTGCTGCAGACCGAGGACTACGCCCGCGCGGTCATCGGCGCCGCCCTGGTCAAGGACCCGGCGGAGATCGAGCGGCGGGCGGCCGCCCGCATGGAGCGCCAGCGGCGCCTGACCGGGCCCGCCCCACTGGAGCTGTGGGCCGTCCTCGACGAGGCGGCGCTGCGCAGACCCGTGGGCGGCCCGCCCGTGATGGCCGAGCAGCTGCGCAGGCTGCGGGAGATGGCCGTCCAGCCGAACGTCACCGTGCAGGTGCTGCCCTTCGACGCGGGCGCCTACCTCGGGATGGGCAACTCGACGGCGATCCTGGCCTTCCCCGATCCAGGCGACGCCGACGTGGTGCTGCTGGAGAACATGAGCGGCGAGCTCTACCTGGAGGATCCGGCGGAGGTTCGCGGGTACGTCCAGGTCTTCGATCATCTTCGTGCCGCCGCGCTCGGCCCGGAGAAGTCCATGGAAATGATCATTTCGGTCGAGAAGGAGATGGCAGGACGATGAGGGGACTCGTACCGGCGGACGACCTGGCGTGCGCGGTCTGGCGCAAGGCGGCGCGCTCGAACACCGTCGGCAACCAGTGTGTGGAGGTCGCGCGCCTGCGCGACGGCGTCGCCGTGCGCGACTCGAAGGATCCCCAGGGGCCGCGGCTGATGTTCACCCCCGGCGAGTGGGAGGCGTTCATCGACGGCGTCAAGGGCGGGGAGTTCGACCTGTCCTGAAACCTCCCGTCCCCGTACGGCCCGTCTCCGTCGTGGATGGAGCGGGCCGTACGGCATTCGGGGGCGGCGCGGTGCGCCGGTCCGGAATGGCGGGCGCTCCACCGGGCAGGAGACCTGGCATGCGAAGGGAAGACGACCGATACATCGATACCGAGGATGAGCCGGATATCGCCGGTGAGTGGACTCCGTCCGCCACCGATCCGCCCAACGCGGAGCCGGACGACAAGAACCCCGACGAACGCTGGGACAAGCCGACAGAGGTGTGAGGGAGGACCGTCATGACCATGGGAGTCGACCCGCGGGACCTGAGCGACGAGGACCTGATCCGCGAGTTGCGCCACCTGCACGAGACCCGGTCGGAGACCTTCTTCCACGGGTCGGACGACGCGCTGGAGCGTCACACCTCGCGGACGCAGGAGCTGGAAGGCGAATACCTCGAACGCTACCCGGACCGGCAGGTCGATCCGGAGCGGCTGCGTGAGGGGGCGAGACAGCGCAGTGCCTGACGAGGAGAGCCTGGAAGACGTCCAGGAGATGACGGCGGCGGACATGACGGTCTACGAGGCCGTCGCCGCCCTGAACACGAAGGAACGGCCCGCGACCGTCGCCGAGGTCGCCGCGATGACCGGTCTTCCCGAGGACGACGTACGGCGGTGCCTCGACAGCCTGGCCAAGGGCGGCAGGCTGGTGCCCAAGGGGGACGCCTACACCCTCGGCACCCACGACTGGGGGCTCGAATACTGACGGCGGGGTGGGGAAGAACCGCGCTCCCGCCCGGCCGGGCGGGGACGTGAAAGCGGTGCCTTGGCCGGGCGGGAACGTGAAAGCGATGTCTTGGCCGGGCTGGATGCGCCGGCGCTCATCAAAGGCCGGCTTTGGCTCACCGACCATGAGGGTGGGCAGCGCTCAGAGCCTGCTGTGGTTCGTCCGCGCTCCATCGGCTTTGGGTTGCCCGAGCTGGACGCGCTTGACTGGTTGGCGCCCCACCGTGCTTTGCCGGGACTGGGTCGTTGGCGCCGCGCTGGTTTCGCGCTCACGGGCGGGCGGGTGCTCCGGCCGGCCGTGATAGTCGCGGTCCGGTGAGCCTCGGGAGCGGCCATCGCGGGCGCGGTGGTACCTGGCACGGTCTTACGCCGGCCTCCGCACCCGCCCGCCCCCGGCGCT
Organism: Microbispora sp. KK1-11; assembly: GCF_006874435.1. Classification (NCBI taxonomy): domain Bacteria; kingdom Bacillati; phylum Actinomycetota; class Actinomycetes; order Streptosporangiales; family Streptosporangiaceae; genus Microbispora; species Microbispora sp. KK1-11. The sequence goes on from NZ_VIRJ01000023.1 coordinate 90,621, forward strand.
CGGCGCCGGCGGCGAGGCGGGCCGCGGAGGTCAGGAGCAGGCGGAGGCGAGCTGCTGCGTCGCCTGGGTGGCCTTCTGCCCGAACTCGGCGAGCTTGGTCGCGGAGGCCGGGTCCGACAGGTCGATCTTGAAGGACGCCCACGAGTCGGCCATGCCGGCGAGCGCCACCTTCAGGTCGCCGTCCGCCTTGCCGGACAGGTCCTTGAGCTGCGCGGCCAGGTCGCCGGTCGCGGTGTTGATGCCCTTGATGTCACCGGCCGCGGCGGCGGCCTTGGAGCTGTAGTCGGTGAACGCCTTGGTCGCCTCTTCGCAGACGGCCGTCTGGCTCCCGCTGCAGGCGGCGGTCAGACCGAGAAGGGCGGACGCCGCGACGACGGCGAGGCTGTTCCTGAGGATGTTCATGATGCCTTCCTGGGAGATCTGCAACGCGGCAGACACTAGGAATCACCTCTTTCACAGTGCTTTCAGCCCGCTTGCAAGCGTGTCGTCGAAGATCCTTGGCCCGGCCGCTCCGCGTCGTATGCTTGCCGCCATGACGCGACGGCTTGCGGAGGTTGCGAAGAAGGTCGGGGTCAGCGAAGCCACGGTGAGTCGCGTCCTCAACGGCAAGGCCGGGGTCTCCGAGGCCACCCGGGAGGCCGTGCTGACGGCTCTCGACGTGCTCGGCTACGAGCGGCCCACACAGCTGCGCGGCGAGCGCGCCCGCCTGGTCGGGCTCGTCCTGCCCGAGCTGCAAAACCCGATCTTTCCGGCGTTCGCCGAGGTCGTCGGCGGGGCGCTGGCCCAGCAGGGGTTCACCCCCGTGCTGTGCACGCGTACGGTCGGCGGGATCTCCGAGTCCGACTACGTGGACCTGTTGTTGCAGCAGCAGGTGTCCGGTGTGGTCTTCGCCGGGGGGCTCTACACGCAGACCGGCGTCGTCCACGAGCACTACCTGCGGCTGGTCGAGCGGCGGCTGCCCACCGTGCTGGTCAACGCGGCCGCCGACCACTGGGACTTCCCCCGCGTCTCCTGCGACGACACGATCGCGGTGGAGCAGGCGCTGGGCCACCTGCGGGCGCTCGGCCACCAGCGGATCGGCCTGGTCGTCGGCCCCGCCGACCACATGCCGTCCATACGGAAACTGGAGGCGTTCCGGGCCGCGGGCGGCGAGCTGGTCGAGCACACGATGCACTCGCTGGAGGGCGGCCACGCGGCGGCGCTGAAGCTCGTGCGGCAGGACGTCACCGGGATCATCTGCGGCAGCGACCCGCTGGCCCTCGGGGCCATCCGCGCTGCGCGACGGGCGGGCAAGCGGGTGCCCCAGGACGTGTCGGTCGTCGGGTACGACGACTCCGCGCTCATGACGTGCGTGGACCCTCCACTGACGACGGTGCGTCAGCCGATCGAGGCGATGGGCCGGGCCGCGGTGGAGCTGCTGGTCAGCCAGATCGAGGGCGCCGCGGTCGCGACGGGCGAGCTGTTGTTCGAGCCGGAGCTGGTCGTCCGCTCCTCCACAGGCCGCGTCGGCGTCCCCGTCGCCTGACGGCCTGCTGAGGGGGTCATGCTGTGTGGGGGAGCCCGGAGGAGGAGGCGTCCACTCCTCCTCCGGGCGTCCCGTTCCGGGTTACGAGGCGTACGCCTCGAACTCGGAGATCTGGGCGGCCGGCCAGCCGGTGTTACCGGTGACGTTCAGCCGCAGGTAGCGCCGGGCGGCGGCGGGCACGGCGACGGTGACGGTGTTGCCGGTCGCCGGGTCGAACGTGTAGCCCGCGGGTCCGGCGATCGTGGTGTAGTTCGTGCCGTCCGTGCTGCCGAGGACCGACAGCGTCTGGGTGCGGGCGCCCCAGGCGGTGCTCGGCGGCAGCTTGAGCACCACCCTGCCGACCGTGACGGACGCGCCGAGGTCCACGGTCAGGGTCTGGGGGAAGGCGTTGTTCGCCGACTCCCAGTAGGTGTTCGCGTCGCCGTCCACCACGTTGGCAGGGACGTACGTCTGGGTGCTGCTCGTCGCCGTGACGGCCTTGCCCCGGGCGAGGTTCCCCGTGGGCAGCGGGCTGGGCGACGGGCTGGGGGAGACGCTGGGTGACGGGCTGGGGGTGCCGCCGGTGCCGTACACCTCGAAGGCCGACAACTGCCCGGCGGGCCAGCCGGTGTTGCCGGTGACCGTCACCCGGACGTAGCGGGCGTTCGCGGTAGCGAAGGAGATGCTCGCCGTGTTCCCGGTGGCCGGGTCGAACGTACGGCCCGCCGAGGGGGACAACGTGGTGTAGTTCGTGCCGTCCGTGCTGCCGAGGACCGTCAGCGTCTGGGTGCGGGTGGCCCAGGCCGCGCTGGGCGGCAGCTTGAGCACCACCCGCTGCACCGGGGTCACCGCGCACAGGTCCACGGTGATCGACTGCGGGAAGGCGTTGTTGGCCGACTCCCAGTAGGTGTTCGCGTCGCCGTCCACCACGTTGGCCGGGACGTACGACTGGGTGCTGCTCGTCGCCGTGACCGTCTTGCCCCGGGCGAGGTCGCCGCTGCCGGGGGCGCACGCCGTCGGGCTGGGCGAGGGGGAGGGGGAGGAGGAGGGCGAGGTGGACGGCGACGGGCTCGGGCTGGGGTCGCCGCCGTCGTAGATGTAGTTCGGCGCGGGCCACTGGCCGGTGCAGACGGTGGAGGTCGGGCTCCAGCCGGAGTTGCCCGTGCCGTACGTGGGGGCGAAGCCGGTGCCGACGCAGTTGTGGATCGCGACGCCCGCGCCGATGTGGGCCGCACGGACGCCGGTGAAGCTCGCCTTCGCCGCCGCCTGCGCCTGGATCATGTACGTCCCGGTGCCGTCGATGTTCACGTTCGAGAAGTTGACGGTCTGGGTGCTGCCCTCGATGAACTGGATGGCCTCGTAGGAGCTGTCGACGACGTCGGTGTCGGTCACGTTGATCGTCGCGTTGATCGGCTCGTTGAGGCCGTCGAACCAGATCGCGCCGACGCCGAAGTTCCAGTTGTAGTCGCTGTTGCCGGCCCGGATGAGGGTGTTGCGGGCGACGGCGATCGTGCCCGCGACCGCCGTGCCCTGGCCGGAGTTCACCCCCGGATAGCGGTTGGCGACGTGGATGCCGCCGCCGTTGGTGACCGTGTCGCTCACCACGTTGTCGATGATCTTTATGTCCCGGCCGCCGTACGTCACGATGTTGTTGGCCAGGACCGGCGCGACCACGGTGTTGAACGTGAACGCGTTGTTCACGTTGGCCATCCGGTCGGGCCACATCGCCAGGCCGTCGTCACCGCTGTTGCGGACGAAGGTGTTGGTCACCGTGGAGTTGGTGACACCGGTGTGGAAGTTCACGCCGTCGGCCGTCTGGTCGAGGATGCGGCTGTTCTTCAACGTGAAGTTGTCCATCGGGCCGTCCATCCAGGCCCCGACCTTGGTGTGCTGGAGCCACAGGTTGTCGACCACCGAATTGGTCATCGCGCCCCCGAGGGCGTTGACCTGGTCGTCGTCCACCCGCTCGGTGATGTCGCCGATGATCGCGAAGTCCCGCAGGGTGACGTTGCGGCTCGGCCCGCCCGCCTCGTGGGACCGGATCCCGCCGGTGTAGCCGCCGCCGCTGACGTACTTGCCGTAGACGCCGACGGCCCGGTTGCGCTGGGTGGGATGGCGGCCGGTGAGCACGCTGTACCAGGGCCCGGCGCCGCGCAGCGTGACCCCGTCCACGACCACGTGGTCCCAGAGGGTGTACGTCCCGGCCGGGATGTAGACCTCCTTGCCCTGGGCCTTCCCGGCGTCGACCGCGGCCTGGAAGGCGGCGGTGGAGTCGCTCGTGCCGTTGCGGTCGGCCCCGAAGTCGTCGACCGACAGCGACCCGGCGGGCCGGGGGATCGCGTCCGGCACGAGTTCGAAGTCGGCGAGGTCCACGACGACCCACGGCGCGACCGAGGTGGAGGCCACCTGGATCCTGACCTTGGTCCCCGCCGCCAGCGTCGATCCGAACATCGTCCGGGTCTCGTCGTAGAAGTGGTGCGGCTTGTCGCCGGGCGTGTTGCCGAACGGGTAGCCGCCGTAGAACCAGCCGTACCGGGAGGTGAACTGCAGGTCCTTGAGCTTGGTCCCGTTGATCCTCAGATCGACCGGTGCCGTGATGCCCGTCCCGGCCGCGTTGTCCGGCACGCTGTAGCGCACGGTCATGGCGTTGGCGGGCTTGGGCAGGGTGAACTCGACGTACTCTCCCGGCGCGTCGAGGCGTACGGCCCGGCGGCCGGACGCCTCGGACGGCAGGTGGGTGTAGACGCGGTCCGGGCCGATCTGCTCGCCGTTGGTCGCGGCGGCCTCGGCCTCGATCTCCGTGAACGGCACGGTCGCGCCTCTTCCCGCGACGGAGAAGGGCGACGGCGAGGTCGCGGCCGACGACGTGCCGGGGAACGCCACCACGCTCCCCACAGCGATCAGCGCCCCCGCCACCGCGACGGCGGCTCCGGATCTTCTCATGAGGTTCCTTTCTGCATGCGAGACCCGGGAGATGCGGCGTGGACGCTGAACCGCCACACCTCCGAAGAAGGTGAGTGGCCCACACGATAAGTTGGTGAACATCCTTCTGCAATATTGCGACGAGAAGTCGCAAGATGACATGCGCGTTACGACGACTCATCACCCCAGCCCCGGGCCCTCTGGACCGCTCCGCACATCGGCCGGAGAAGGAGCGGGGCCGCACGGTGCCGATCACGAACGGCGGAGGAGCCCCCTCGACCGCCCTCCGGAGCGAAGCAGTGGTCTGACGTGCTGTTCGTGAGCGCATGCGCAAGTGGATGAAAATGTTTGCGCTTGCTGTCGTATAGTTGCGTCCATGACACGACGGCTTGCGGAAGTGGCCAAGAAGGTGGGCGTGAGCGAGGCGACGGTGAGTCGCGTGCTCAACGGCAAGCCGGGGGTCTCCGACGCCACCAGAGAGGCGGTGCTCACCGCGCTCGACGTGCTGGGATACGAGCGGCCCACCCAGTTGCGCGGCGACCGCGGCCGGCTCGTCGGCCTGGTCCTCCCGGAACTGCAGAACCCGATCTTCCCGGCGTTCGCCGAGGTCGTGGGGGGCGCGCTGGCCCAGCAGGGGTTCACGTCCGTGCTGTGCACCCGGACCGTGGGCGGCGTCTCCGAGTCCGACTACGTGGACCTGCTCCTCCAGCAGCACGTGTCCGGCATGGTCTTCGCCGGCGGCCTGTACGCCCAGGGGGACGCCTCCCACAGCCACTACCGCAGGGTCCTCGAACGCAAGCTGCCGACCGTGCTCGTCAACGCCGCGGTCGAGCATCTCGGGTTCCCGCAGGTGTCGTGCGACGACGTCGCCGCGGCCGAGATCGCGCTCGCCCACCTCATGGCGCTCGGGCACCGCCAGGTCGCGATGCTGCTCGGCCCGCCCGACCACGTGCCGTCCCAGCGCAAGCTCGCCGCGTTCCGCGCGTACGCCGCCGCCAACGGCCTGGAGCTCGGCCCCGACCACGTCGAGCACACGATGTTCTCGCTGGAAGGCGGGCACGCCGCCGCCACACGCATGGTCGCCGCGGGCGTGACCGGCATCATCTGCGCCAGCGACGTGCTCGCCCTCGGCGCGATCAGGGCGGCCCGCCGGGCGGGGCTGTCGGTGCCCGAGGACGTCTCCGTCATCGGTTATGACGACTCGGCGCTGATGAACTGCGTGGACCCGCCGCTCACCACGGTCCGCCAGCCCATCGACGCGATGGGCAGGGCGGCCGTCGAGCTGCTGGTGGCCCAGATCGACGCGGCCGTGGTGCCGGGGGACGAGCTGTTGTTCGAGCCCGAGCTGGTCGTACGCGCCTCGACCGCTCCCGCGCCCCGCTCCTGAATCCCCTGCCTCCGGCCCGCCTCGCCGTCGGCGCGGAGCGCCGGGGGCGGGCGGGTGCGGAGGCCGGCGTAAGACCGTGCCAGGTACCACCGCGCCCGCGATGGCCGCTCCCGAGGCTCACCGGACCGTAACTATCACGGCCGGCCGGAGCACCCGCCCGCCCGTGAGCGCGAAACCAGTGCGGCGCCGACGAACCAGAACAGGCTCATGAACGAGCCCAGCCCCGGTGAGCGTTCGGGTTTCCTGCTCCGTCAATCAGAGCAGAGCACCCGCCCGCCCTTGAGCGCGCTCAGCCCCAGAAGCCCGCTCCTGAGCGCAGCTCGCCGTGGCATGGCAATGACAGACCGATCACTGTCACTTTTTTGCACAGTTAATGACGAACTATTGCTCAGTCCTGCATGCCTCTGTATGTTTCTCGCAACCGAGCGGATCGGGGCGCTCCAGTCGGCCCCGAGCCGCGTGCTTCGACGGGTCGTGGTGCGCGGTTCCAGAAGGGAACGAGGATGAAATCCCACAAGCTCTCGATACTGCTGGTCTCGGGACTTGCCATTGCAGCGGCCGCGGCGTGCGGCACCGACGACAGCGGTAACGGCGGCGACAAGGCCAGCGCTGCGCCCGGCAGCGCCGGGCCGGTGTCGATCTCGGTCAACTGCGAGCCGCCGAAGACGAACAAGGCGGAGCGTGCGACCTTCGAGGAGGACCTGGCGGCCTTCCAGAAGCTGAACCCCAACATCAAGGTCTCGAAGGTCACCGACGCGTTCCCCTGCTACGACCCGCGCACCTTCGAGCCCAAGCTGGCCAGCGGCGAGCTGGAGACGGTGTTCTACGTCAACTTCCCCAACGTGGGCCGCCTGATCGAGAGCGGCCAGGCCGCCGACCTCACGCCGTACGTCAACGAGATCAAGACGTTCGCGGACTACAACAGCTCGATCGACCTGTTCAAGAAGGACGGCAAGGTCTACGGCCTGCCGACCGACGGCTACGGCATGGGCCTCGTCTACAACAAGGAGGTCTTCACCAAGGCCGGTCTCGACCCGAACAACCCGCCCAAGACGTGGGCCGACGTTCAGGCCGCCGCCAAGAAGATCGCGGGGCTCGGCCCCGGCTACGTCGGCTACGGCGAGTACAGCGGCAACAACGTCGGCGGCTGGCACTTCACCGCCTCCATCTACGGCCGCGGCGGATCGGTCATCACCGACGACGGCAAGAAGGCCGCCTTCAACACCCCCGAGGGCAAGGCCGTGCTGGAGAACCTCCACCAGATGCGGTGGGTCGACAACAGCATGGGCTCCCAGCTCTACATCGACTGGCCTGCCCTGATGAAGGCCATGGCCGGCGGCAAGATGGGCATGATGCTGGGCGCGCCCGACGTGCTCATCTCGCTCCGCAACGACTTCGGCGGCAAGTTCGAGAACTACGCCATCACCGCCCAGCCCGAGGCCAAGGCCCTGTTCAACGGCGGCGCCGGCTACATGATCAACCCGAAGGCCACGCCCGAGCAGATCAAGGCCGGCCTCAAGTGGATCGAGTACAAGTTCCTCACCCCCGGTAAGGGACAGTTCGACTACGTGCGGGCCAAGGGCGCGAACCTCACCGTCGGCCAGCCGTACCCCGACCTGTACGGCGCGGACACGCCGTCCGGTCAGGCCGTGAACGACCTGCGCAAGGCGAACGCGAACATCGACGCCTCGCAGTTCGCCGGATGGGTGGAGGGCTCCAAGGGCATCCCGCCGAAGGCGGAGCCGGGGCCGTACGCCCAGGAGATCTACAAGATCCTCGACACTCCGATGTCGGCCGTGCTGACCCGCAAGGACGCGAACATCGACCAGCTCCTGTCCGACGCCGAGTCGAAGGTCAACTCCCTGCTGGCCTCGAAGGGCTGACCGCCCTGATAATCCGGGCCTAACCCGGGGCGCCGCCCGCGGTCGTGAGCTTCGCGCGGCCGGCGCCCCGGCAATCACGTCGAGATCGGATTCACAACGATGACCACAGCGAGCATCCCGGCAGCGGGCGGCCGGCGGCGGCAGCCGACGAAACTGCGGCGCGCCGTGCGGCGCAACGTGACCGCCTACGGCTTCCTGTGCGGCGCTCTGATCTGTTTCGCGTTCTTCTCCTGGTATCCGATGATCCGGGAGGTCATCCTCAGCTTCCAGAAGACCAACTTCGTGGACCCGCCCAAATGGGTGGGGCTGGAGAACTTCCGCACCGTCGTCAACGACCCGGCCTTCGGACCGGCCTGGGTCAACACCGCGCTGTTCACGGTGCTCGCCCTGCTGTGCGGTTACGGGATCCCCTTCGTCACCGCGATCGTCCTGAACGAACTGCGGCACGCCCGTGCCTACCTGCGCTTCGTGGTCTACCTGCCGGTCATGCTGCCGCCCGCGGTGAGCGTCCTGCTGTTCCAGTGGTTCTACAACCCCGACTACGGGCTGTTCAACCAGGTCCTGGACCTGTTCCATCTGCCCGGCCTGCAGTGGCTCAACTCGACGAGCACCGCGCTGATCTCGCTGGTCATCGTCTCCACCTGGATGAACATGGGCAGCGGCACGCTGATCTACCTCGCCGCCCTGCAGACGATCCCGAGCGAGCTGTACGAGGCCGCGGAGCTCGACGGCGCCGGCCTGTTCAAGCGGATCCGGCACGTCACGATCCCGCAGACCAAGCTGATCCTGCTGGTGATGCTGCTGCTCCAGATCGTGGCGACCATGCAGGTCTTCATCGAGCCCTACCTGCTCACCGGCGGCGGCCCCGAGAACGCCACGGTCAGCGTCGTCTACCTCATGTACCAGTACGCCTTCAACTTCGGCAGCCTCAACGCGGGCAACGCGCTCGGCCTGATGCTCATGATCGTGCTCATGGTGTTCTCCGCGATCTACCTGCGCGTCTCGCGCGACAACACGGTGTGAGGGGAGCGACCATGTCCAACACCACGGTCATGCCCGACCGCTCGGCCGGGGCGCCGGCCACCTCCACCCGGCACGAGCGCCGCGGGCAGCGGCGGCCCCGCAAGCCGATGAACACGCAGTTCCGCACCGCGGTCTCGCCGCACCAGCTCAACACGACCCGCGGCCGGATCATCTACTGGATCGTGCTGGTGATCGTGGTGGTGAGCTTCACCGCCGCGTTCGTCTTCCCGCTGTACTGGATGATCACCGGTGCGATGAAGTCCACCGAGGAACTCAACGCGATCCCGCCGACGTTCCTGCCGTCGCACTTCTCCCTGGACGGCTACCTGCAGGCGTGGGACCTGCTGGGCCTCGGCACGCTGCTCGGCAACACGGCCCTGTACGCCGGGGGCGCCTGGCTGCTGACGCTCGCGGTGGACGTCTCGGCGGCCTACGCCCTGTCGAAGCTCCGCCCGGCGCTCGGCAGGGTCGTGCTGGCCCTGATGCTGTCGACGCTGATGATCCCGCCCATGGTCATCATGCTCCCGGCGTACCTGACGGTGAAGGACGTGCCGTTCTTCCACTGGAACCTGCTCAACACGCCGTGGGCGATCTGGCTGCCTGCGGCGGCCAACGGCTTCAACGTCTTCCTGCTCAAGCGGTTCTTCGACTCGATCCCCAGGGAGCTGCTCGAAGCCGCCGAGATCGACGGCGCGTCGCCGGGCCGCATCCTGTGGTCGGTGGTGATCCCGATCTCCCGGCCCATCCTCGGCGTGGTCTCCATCCTCACCGTCGTCAACGTCTGGCGCGACTTCGTCTGGCCCCTGCTGGTCCTGCCGGACAGCGACAAGATGTCGGTGAGCATCGGCATCGCCTCGCTCTCCTCCCAGATGCCGCAGAACGTGCTGGTCGCCTCCCTGGTGATCGCGAGCATCCCGACCATCGTCGTCTTCTTCCTGTTCCAGCGGCACATCATGGCCGGTCTCACCGCCGGCAGCCTCAAGGGCTGACGTCCCGATCTGTCTTCACCCGTAAGGAGTTGTATTCAGCATGCCCGGCAACACCTCGACCCTCGATTGGTGGCGCGGGGCCGCGATCTACCAGGTCTACCTGCGCAGCTTCGCCGACGGGAACGGCGACGGGACGGGCGACCTGGCGGGGCTGCGGTCACGCCTGCCTTACCTGGCGGATCTCGGCGTCGACGCCATCTGGCTGAACCCGTGGTATCCCTCTCCCATGGCCGACGGCGGCTACGACGTCGCCGACTACCGCAGCATCGAGCCGGTCTTCGGCACCCTGGCCGAGGCGGAGAAGCTGATCGAGGAAGCCCACGACCTGGGCATCCGTACGATCGTCGACGTCGTCCCCAACCACGCGTCCGACCAGAACGCCTGGTTCCAGGAGGCCCTGGCGGCCGGTCCCGGTTCGGAGGCCCGGGAGCGGTTCTGGTTCCGCCCCGGCGTCGGCGACGGCCCGCCCAACGGCTGGCAGTCGATCTTCGGCGGCCCGGCGTGGACACAGGTGCCGGACGGCGAGTGGTACCTGCACCTGTTCGCCCCCGAGCAGCCCGACTTCAACTGGAACAACCCGGCCGTACGTCAGGAGTTCCTGGACGTGCTGCGGTTCTGGTTCGACCGGGGCGTGGACGGCGTGCGCATCGACTCCGCGGCCGTGCTCGTCAAGGACCTCGACAGCGTGGAGGAGTCGTACACCGACCACGACGGGGTCCACGAGATCTACCGCGAGTGGCGGCGGGTGTCCGACTCCTACGGCGGGCGGATCCTCATCGGCGAGGTGTGGCTGCCCGACCAGGAGCGGTTCGCCAACTACCTGCGCCCCGACGAGCTCCACACCGCGTTCAACTTCGACTTCCTGTCGAGTGCGTGGGAGCCGGCCGCGCTGCGCGCCAGCATCGACCTGACCCTCGCCACCCACGTGCCGATCGGCGCGCCCGCGACCTGGGTGTTGTCCAACCACGACGTCGCCCGTCCGGTCACCCGCTATGGCCGGGCCGTCACGTCCTGGGACAACGCGGAACGCCGGGACGGCATGCCGTCCGACCTGGAGCTCGGCCGCCGCCGGGCGCGGGCCGCGGCGCTGCTCGCGATGGCGCTGCCCGGGAGCGTCTACGTCTACCAGGGGGAGGAGCTCGGCCTGAACGAGGTCGAGGACATCCCCGAGGAGCTCATCGACGACCCGATGTGGGAGCGTTCCGGCCACACGGTCCGCGGCCGTGACGGCTGCCGGGTGCCGCTGCCGTGGTCGGGCACCGAGCCGCCCTTCGGATACAGCACCGGCGAGCCCTGGCTACCGCAGCCGGCCGGCTGGCGCGACCTCACCGTGGAGGCGCAGGAGGCCGATCCGGGCTCGATGCTCTGCCTCTACCGCTCGGCCCTGCGGCTGCGCCGCGAACTCCTCGGCGACGGCACGCTGACCTGGCTGCCGTACGGGGACGAGGTCATCGCGTTCCGCCGCGATTCCGGCCTGGTCTGCCTGGTCAACCTCGGCGCCGAGCCGGTCGCGCTCCCGGAGACGGGTTCGGTGCTGCTGGCCAGCGGTCCCCTCGACGGCGACCTCCTCCCGTCCGACACCGCGGCCTGGATCATGGAGGCCCGATGAGAATCCTGCTGGTGGCGGCCCTGGCCGCCACCGGGCTCGCGGTCTTACAGGCGCCGGCGTCCGCCTCGGCGAAGCCCCCCGTCGTGACGCGGGCCGCCCTCGACCCGGCGCTCGTCGCCGGGCGCGGGGCCGACGTCGACTTCGCCGAGCAGGAGGCGGAGAACGCGTCGACGAACGGCACGGTCATCGGCCCCGGCCGCGACGCGTACACGCTGCCCGCGGAGGCGTCCGGCCGCAGGGCGGTCAAGCTGACCCCCGGGCAGTACGTCGAGTTCACACTGCCCAAGGCGGCCAACGCGATCACCGTGCGGTACAGCATCCCGGACGCTCCCGGGGGCGGTGGCATCACCGCGCCGCTCGACGTCGCGGTGAACGGCCACAAGCGGGCCACCATGACCCTCACGTCGCAGTACGCCTGGCTCTACAACCAGTATCCGTTCTCCAACGATCCGAACGCCGGGCTGCTGCACCCCGACTGGTGGATCACCGAGTGCTCCTGCGTGCCGAACGCCACCACGCCGGCCCCGGAGATCGCCAAGCCGTACCGCCCGAACCACTTCTACGACGAGCAGCGTCTCCTGCTCGGCCGTACGTACCGGGCGGGCGACACCGTACGGCTGACGGTCCCGGCGGGGAGCAACGCCGCGTGGACGGTCGTCGACCTGCTCGACTCGCACCTCGTCGGTCCGCCGCGCGTCGAGGTCGTCGCCGCGAACGTGCTGGTCTTCGGCGCCGACCCCACCGGCCGGCGCGACTCCGCCGGGGCGATCGACAAGGCCGTCGCCTTCGCCAGACGGGCGCACCTGAAGGTCTACATCCCGCCGGGCACCTACCAGGTGAACCGTCACATCGTCGTGGACGACGTGACGATCACGGGTGCCGGAAGCTGGTACACGACCATCAAGGGCCGCCAGGTCGACCTGGACACCCCGGCCCCGGACGGCTCGGTGCACACCGGCGTCGGCTTCTACGGCAAGGACGCCTCGGCGGGCGGCAGCCGCAACGTCCACCTGTCCGGCTTCGCCATCGAGGGCGACGTCCGCGAGCGGATCGACACCGACCAGGTCAACGGCGTCGGCGGCGCGATGAGCGACTCGACCATCGACGGGCTCTACATCCGCCACACCAAGGTCGGCATGTGGTTCGACGGCCCGATGCGCAACCTCAAGATCACCAACAACGTGGTCGTCGACCAGATCGCGGACGGGCTCAACTTCCACACCGGCGTGACCGGCTCCGTCGTGTCGAACAACTTCTTCCGCAACACCGGTGACGACGCCCTCGCCATGTGGTCGGAGAAGACCGCCGACGCGGGCAACACGTTCGACCACAACACGATCCAGACGCCCGTGCTGGCCAACGGCATCGCGATCTACGGCGGCACGGACAACACGGTCTCGAACAACCTGATCGCCGACCCCATCAGGGAGGGCAGCGCCATCCAGGTCGGCTCCCGGTTCGGCGCAGAACCGTTCGCCGGCAGGCTCCGCATCAACGGCAACACGACCGTACGGGCCGGCACGTTCGAGCTGAACTGGAAGATCGGCCTGGGGGCCATCTGGTTCTACGCCCTGGAGAAGGACATCGACGCCGACATCGAGGTCAGCGGCGACCACTACCTGGACAGCACTTACAACGCGATCATGCTGGTCAGTGAGTGGTCGGTGAAGGACCTGTACGCGATCCCGAAGGTCCGTTTCAGGGACATCCGGGTCGACGGCACGGGCACCTCCGTGGTCAGCGCCCGGGTGAAGGGCTCGGCGTCCTTCCAGAACGTGGACGCCCGCAACGTCGGCGCGGTGGGCGTCAACAACTGCGGGTCCTTCAACTTCCCGCCCACCGGGTCGGAGTTCTCCCTGACCGACCTCGGCGGCAACGACGGCGGCTGGCTCGCTCCCTGGATGCTGCCCAACACCATCACCTGCGACGACCGCCCACCGGTCGTCCCCCCACCCGCCCCGTCTCCCTGGTGACGGAGCACGCGTAGAGACAGAGGGCTTCCCCGGCTCCGGCCGGGGAAGCCCTCGTACGCGTGCCCGTCGACGTCAGGACAGGTCGAACGCGCCGGCCTTGACTCCCTGCAGGAATGCCTGCCATTCCTCGGCGGTGAATGTCAGCACAGGACTGTCATCGCCCTGCTTCCCGTCGCGGACACCGACCCATCCGTCCTGGACGGCGACCTCCACGCAGGTGCCGTTGTTGCATGCCTGGTGCCATTCGACACCGTCGAACGAAGGTCGGCGTGCCATGCACTCTCCCGGAAGCCGTCCACTCGTGGAGTGAGATATCACCCGGAAGCATTGTAATCTATCCGCTTTTTAGGAATCTGTCCTGTTATGCCGGGGCCACGCGCTGCGCTGCCAATCCTCCTGGTCACTGCGACAGGTCGTACGAACCTGCCTTCACGGACGCCACAAAGCGACGCCACTCCTCACGAGAGTAAAACTGCATGCCCTGGGCCGGGTTTTTCGAGTCGCGTATGGCAACCATTCCGTCGAGGACGGCCACCTGTACACAGTTGCCGCCGTTGCATCTCGTGGAGATGCGCCATTGCGATTCCGTTATCGGCGTGTCTGGCCGGAGCTCCATGTGATCCTCTGTCTCTGCGCTATTGTTCTCCCGGAGACAGATGGTCACTGCGGGGCAGCGCAGCACTGAAGTCCGATTTGGCCTTCGCGATTCGCCGGATGGACTCGTTCGGGGACAGCGCGGCCGCACGGATGATCTCGACGGCCTCCCGATATATTTCCAGCTCCGCTGGTTTCTCCAGGTACTCCACCCGGTTGAGCATCTCGACGTAAACGACTTCGGATACCGCCGGGTCCTTCATTCTGAACATCACGAACGGGCCGTCGGCGGACATGTAGGCGCCCACTTCGAACGGAATGACCTGCACGGTCACGTGAGGCGCCTGCGCGAGCCTGAGCACCTGCTCCAACTGGTCCGTCATGATCGAGGCGTCGCCGACCTGCCGGAGTAGGGCGGCCTCGTCGATGAAGGTCCAGTAGCGGGGCGGCTCCTTTTGGGTGAGAAGCAGTTGGCGCTTCATCCGCGCTTCGACCCGCCGCTCCAGAAGCTCCTGGTCGATTCGTGGAAGCAGCCCGCGGATGAGCGCTCTTGCGTACTCCTCCGTCTGGAACAGGCCGGGAATGTAGGCGGTCTGCAGCTCCGTGATGGACACTGCCGCCGCCTCCAGGTCCATATAGACGTAGATGGCGTCGTTGCCGAGATCCCCCCACTCCTGCTTCAGGCCCGGCTGGCGGGACTCCCGCGCGAGCGTCATCAGCTGAGTGACGAGCTTGTCGTCCGAGACACCGTAGATCCGGCACAGATCGCGGACGTCGCGCTGACTCACGCCGCGCTGACCGGTCTCCATACGGCTGATTTTCGCGGGGCTGCAAAGGAGCTCCTGAGCCACCTGATCGACGGTCATGCCGGTCGCGTGCCGCAGCTCTCGGAGACGGCTCGCCAGCTGACGCCGCCGGAGCGTCAGGTTCGTCCCGGCCATAGCGGTCACCTTCTGCGTACGCGTTCTGCGGTGGACCCCGAAAGGTGCAGCGTAGCATCCCGCTGGCAGTTGCCGTGTGAAAACTCCGATGGCAATTGCCAAATGAAGGTTGCCAATGGCAACTGCGGGGAAAGCTATACATAAGCCTCAACGTGGCGGCTGGACCGGCCGGTTCCCGGAGGGAGGCGATGCGCATCGGGGGCCTCGTCTTTCGGCCCCTTTTCCCTGAAACGCGCTGCTGGGCCGATGGTGGCACATCGACCCAGCGCAGACGACCATCCAACCTGCCTGCTCAGCAAAGGGATGATCCCGTGCACTCTAACAACAAGAACATGCGCGCTCCTTCCCTCCCAGGGTTACGGATGCGCATCATCGCCCTCCTCTGGAGGGTGGGCGAGGAGGCGTTCGCCGAGATCGACGCGTTCGCGTGGGTGCAGCGCTGGGAGATCCGGCGCACCTGGCACACGCACACCTACCGCGACACGCGGTTCGACGCGCTCGCCGCCTGCAAGGTCTGCTCCGCGAAGGGGCGGTGCCCCACGGGGCTGCCGTGCCGCCGATGCCGGGGCACCGGGCGGGTCAACCTGCTCGAACCGCCGGCCTCCCGCAGGCCCGAGCGACCCTCGGGCGGCCGGGCATGAGGCACCCCGTCAGGCGGAACCCGCACCTGGTCCTGCGTTTCATCGAGCGGGAGACCTCTCCCGTCGCGCGGCCGGGACCGCTGGTGGTGCTGTGGAGGTGGCGTTACGAGGCGGTGCTGGTGGTGGGAGGGCCGGCGGTCGTGGTCATCGCCGTGCGGACGGCGGGCCCTGCCGTCACGATCGTCACCGGTTCTCTGATCTGCCTGCTCGTACTGCTGTGGCCGCAGGCCCGCCGGGAGGTGGCGGCCCGCTTCTGGTGCGTGGTGACGCCCCACCGCGTACGGAAGGCCTGTGCCGAGGCGTTGATCGTCAACCGCCGGGGCAAGCTGCCCGTGATCCTCCGTACGAGGCCGGAGCCGTTCGGCGAGCGCCTGTGGATGTGGTGCAGGGCGGGGACCAGCCCGAGCGACCTCGAACGGGCCCGGGACATGATCGCCGCCGCGTGCTGGCTGGCCCACGGGGTGCGGATCACCAGGGACCCGCACCGGACGTCGCTCGTCATCGTGGACGTGCTGCGGCGCGCCGGCCGCCCCGTTCCCCAGGAGCCGGCGGAGACCGGGGAGCGGACGCTGACCCGGTTCCGGCCCTGACGAGGAGAGGACGGGCCCGCGGGGAGGTCAGGCAGGGGGCCTCTCTGCGGCGGGGACGGTGGACAGCTCGACCGTGCAGAAGGCGCAGCGCCGGGCGTCGACGGGGATGTCCGACAGGCACTCGGGGCACTGCTTCTTGGTGGCCTCCTTCTTGGTGTCGAAGAGGCTCAGGAAACGGGTCATCGGCAGGACGACCAGCCAGTAGACCACGGCCGCGACGATCAGGAACGTCAGCAGGTGGTTGATGAAGTCGCCGTACTTGAACACGGCGCCGTTGACGGTGAACCTGTAGCTGGAGAAGTCGGGTTGCTTCCCGCCGGTGACGGCCGCGATCAGGGGGGTGATCAGGTCCTGCACGAGGGCCTGGATGAGTCCGCTGAACGTCGCGCCCACGACCACGGCGACGGCGAGCTCCACCAGGTTGCCCCGTAGGAGGAACTTCTTGAATCCGCTCATGGGGCAACGACCTATCCGGTTTTGCCTTTCCTATGCAAGGGCGTGACCCTGGCGGCGGACCCGGAAAGATCGAAAAGGGAAGGGGGAGAAGTTGCCGGAGCGATCGAAAAGCCCCGCCGACGATCCGTTCGGTGGGCGGCGTCCGACCAGTCATGAACGGATGACGGGACTGCCGTGGGACGCGTCGTACCACGACGGTCCCGCGCCTTGGGACATCGAACGGCCGCAGCCGGCGATAGTGCGTCTGGCGTCCGAAGGCGCATTCGCCGGAGCGGTTCTCGACGCGGGCTGCGGGACCGGCGAGAACGCTCTTCACCTCGCCTCGCTGGGGCTGCCGGTTCTGGGCGTCGACGTGGCCGAGACCGCATTGGCGATCGCCCGGGAGAAGGCCGTCGACCGTGGGATACACGTTGAGTTCGCCGCGGCCGACGCCCTCCGCCTGGAGCGTCTGGGGCGCAGGTTCGCGACGGTGCTGGACTGCGGGCTGTTCCACACCTTGGACGGCGACGAGCGATCCGGATACGTGACGAGTCTCGCGTCGGTGACAGAGCACGGCGGCACGCTGTACGTGTTGTGCTTCAGCGACGACGGTCCCGGCACCGGGCCGCATCCCGTGAGCAGGGAAGAGCTGAGAGCGGCGTTCGATCCCGCCAACGGCTGGAATGTCGCCGCCGTCGAACCGGACCGGGTCCGGACGAGGTATCACGATGACGGTGCACCGGCCTGGCTCGCGACGATCAGACGGACCTGAACGCCGGGGATGCTGCCGGGGGCTGGGCGTCGTCGGCCGGCCCCACGGCAGCGGACGATGATTTCGGTCGCGAGGCGAACGCTTAACGGACGCGCTCGGACTTTCGGTCCTGACCGAACTCAACAGAGGGTTGTTCTGGGAGCGCTCCCACTTCAGGTGTCGCTGGCCTGGGTGAGGGCGGCTTCGACCCGGTCGAGCGCGGCCAGCAGTTCCCCCTTCAGCGTGGACGGCAACCGTCCCTCCTGATACCGGACCTCGACCTTGGTGCGTACGGCGGGCAGCCCCTGACCGCTGGCGACGGCGTTGCGCAGCACCTGCTTGAGGTCGAGCGCGACGTCGTCGTCGATGTCGTGGGTGGCCTCGGCGCCGTCCACCAGCAGGTTGAACTGCCGGACCGCGGTGTCGATGCGCGGCGGCGCGGCCGTGGTGGCCAGCGGCAGCGGCGCCACATCGGACTTGCGGGTGACCGAGGTCTTCGGCCGCCTGACGGTGTCCTCGGCGTGCCGGTCCTTCTTGACGGCCTTGACGCTGATCGAGGGGGAGGGGTGGTGCCGGGCCGGCGCTGCCGTGCGTACAGGATCCGCGACGGGCGCGACCGTATGCCGGGGTTCGGCGACGGCTTCGACCCGCGGCGGCGGCGAGGCGGTGGCCTGCGCGTGCGCGGGCGAGGGGCTGGGCAGTACGGCGGCGGCTCCGACCTCCGGGCCGTGCGTCTGGGTGAACCAGAGGATGCCGCCCAGGGCCGCGGCCCCGACGGCGGCGGCGCCCCAGCCGGCCCCGCGTGGTCCTGGCGGCTTCTTCACCGTGGTCAGGGCGGCGGCGACCGCCCGCGCGCTCGGCCGGTCCACGGGGTCGGGGCACAGGCAGCGCCGGCACAGGTCGGCGACCTCCTGCGGCAGGCCCGGCACCCCTTCGGGCGCCGGCGGCGGTCCCTCCCGCCGCGCCGCCTCGATCGCCTCCCAGGTCTTCTCCGGGTAGGGCAGGGAGCCGGTGAGCATCTCGAACAGCAGCACGCCGAGCGCGTAGACGTCCACGGCCGGGTCGGCCGTCGTCCCCTTCAGCCGCTCGGGCGCGACGTACGGCGGCGTGCCGAAGTCGGCGACGAGCTGGTCGTCGGCCTCGCCGATGAACGCGGCGATGCCGAAGTCGAGCAGCTTGGGCCCGTCGTCGGCGAGCAGCACGTTCTCCGGGGTGACGTCCCGGTGGACGATGCCCCGGTCGTGGGCCGCCGCCAGCACCTTCGCCAGCCCGGCGGCGATCTCCACCGACTCGGCCCAGGGCAGCGGGCCCTCGATGATCCGGTCGGCCAGCGACCGGCCCTCCAGCAGGCGCATGACCACGAAGGACGCCAGCCTGCCGCCGTTCGTGACCGTCTCGCCGTAGTCGTAGACCTCGATCGCGTCCGGGTGGATCAGCCGGGCGGTGGCCCTGGCCTCCCGGCGCATGAGTTCCCGTCCGGGGTTGTCGTCGTCGAGCGAGCCGTCCAGCACCTTGATCGCGACCATGCGCTGAAGTGACTGGTCGAAGGCACGCCAGATGACCGACATCCCGCCCGTCGCTATCCGCTCCTGGAGCAGATAACGACGGGTCAGGACGTCGCCTTCTCGAAGCTCAGGCCGATTCACGAACCACCAGTTCCGTGGGCAGCACCGGATTGCCCTTGGGATTGTCCCCGTCCCCGAGTGTCATGAGAAGCAGTCGTGCGGCGAGCGTGGCCATTTCCTCGACGGGCTGCCTGACCGTGGTCAGTGTCGGCGAGGTGTGCCTGGCCACGGGCGCGTCGTCGTATCCGATGACGGCCACGTCGTCCGGCACCTTCCGCCCGGCGCGGCGCAGCGTCTGCATCGCCCCGGCCGCCATCACGTCCGACGCCGCGAACACGGCGTCGAGGTGCGGCGCCCGTTGCAGCAGCCACTGCATGGCGTGCGCGCCCGACGCATGGGTGAAGTCGCCGTACGCCACGGGCATGTCGAGCACACCGGCGTCGCGGAGCGTCTGCCGGAAGCCCTCCAGCCGGTCGCGGGCGGCCGGCAGGGTCGGCGGCCCGGCGATGGTGGCGATGTGCTTGCGGTTGTTGAGCAGCAGGTGCTCGGCCGCCTGCCGTCCGCCGTCACGGTTGTCCATGTCGACGAACGGGAGGTCGATGCCGTCTGGCGGCCGCCCGGCACAGCGCACCGGGACGCCCGAGGCCGCCAGCGTGACCGCGAGGGGGTGCCGCGCGCGTGCGCCGATCAGAAGGACGCCGTCGACGGCGCCCGCGACCAGCGGCGGTGCGGCGATGGAGGCGGTCGCAGGGGTCGCGGTCATCACGACCATCGGGACCCCGTGCGTCGTCAGCACCTCCTCGCAGGCGGACAGGAGCCTGGCGTAGAACGGCTCGGTGAAAAGGCGTGGACTGTGCTCGCAGACGACCGCGGCGATGATCTGCTCGGCCCGCCTGCCCGCGGATCCCCTGGGGGCGCGGCGCCGTACATAGCCCAGACGCGACATCGCGTCGTGGACTTGTCGGCGGGTCGACGTGGTCACGCGTACCGAGCCGGTCAAGACCCGGGAAGCTGTTGCCGGGGAGACGCCGGCTGCGGCGGCTACCTCTGCGAGGGTGGGAAGATCGGCCATCCGGTCTCCTCGGCCCGAAGGTTCACACGGCTTGGGAGCGCTCCCAAGCGAAAGTATCACTGTTTCGCTCGTGTCAACAGAGGTTTCCTCGGTGTGAAACCTTTCGTAGAGTTTCGCTCGGCTTTGGCACAGTTGGAGGCTAGAGCACAGGGGTGATCCAGGGAAGCGAATGGGAATTTTGACACGTGATGCCCAGCTTGTCCGATAATCACCGTAAATATGCCGTAACGCCAAGCGGGGCGGCCGGAGTCGCCGCCCGGCGGTAGGGTCCTGCGGCAAGGGATCACGGACGGATCCGCTCGCGCCCGGCCCCGGGGGCCGTCGCGTCCGTCCGCCAGCCAGAACCGGAAAGGCCCTCCAGTGACGACCACTATCCGCCGGCTTCCCGCTGTGACGGCTCGTGTGACGGCCGCGTTACCGGGAGCGTTAACGGGCGTGCTCGCGACGGCCCTGCTCGCCGGATGCGGCGCGCCGGACCTGGCGGGCGGGGCCGCCTCGCCCGCTCCGGTAGCGGCCTCGCCCGCCACCACCGTCGAGGCGCCCCCCGCTTCGGAGGCTCCGCCGAGCCCCGAGGCCACGCAGAGCCCCGAGTCCGCGCCCAGCGCCACGCCGGACGAGACCGGCGCGGCGAAGCCGCCCGCCGGAGCGACCGCCGCCGACGTGGCGTTCGCCCGGCAGATGGTCCCGCACCACCTCCAGGCCGCGGAGATGGCCAGGCTCGCGCAGACCCACGCCGGCGACCCGTGGGTCAGGGAGTTCGCGGCGAAGGTCGCCGCGGCCCGCGACACCGACATGCGCACGTTCAAGGGCTGGCTCGACATGTGGGGCGCGGAGCCGCTGCCGCCCGACCACGCGATGCCGGGCACGCAGACGCGGGCCGAGATCGAGGCGCTCGCCAAGCTGAACGGCCCGTCCTTCGACCGGAAGTACGTGACGTTGATGATCGAGCACGACAACGGCGCGATCAAGCTCGCCCGGGCCGAGCAGGCCGACGGCGCCTTCGAGGGAGCCAAGGCGCTGGCCGTCGCCACCGCCACGTCGCTGGGCGCCGAGGTCAAGGAGCTCAAGAAGTACCGCGCCCTCCTGGACTGAGTTCCCCTGCCGGACGGCCGGGGCCCCTCAGTTCTCGTACGTGTCGAGCCTGGGCGGCAGGGCGTTCCACGTGCAGAAGGCCGACGACTCATGGGCGTCCCGGAGGAACGCGACGCGCAGCCACTGGTCGGTCTCCCAGACCTTGACCTCGTAGCCGTCGTTCGGGGTCGCCGTCACCACGCGGCAGTCCGTGGAGGTCACCGCGATCGTCGCCCGGCCGCCCTTCAGCGTGAACGTGTGCAGGCTCTCCCCGCCGGCGGCCTTGCGCTGCCGGGCGGTGGGCGAGGACTCCGTCGATCTCGCCGGCCGCGTGGCGCGGACCGGGCGCGGCGCCGGGGAGGTCCGTGTGGTCCGCGCCGGAGCGGCGGTGGGCCGGGAGGGGGACCGGCGGCCGGGCGTCGCGCCGGCGGAGGACGGCTGCCCGGGCGGCTCCTCGGACGGCTCCTCGGGCATGCCGCCGGAGGCTCCGCCGCCCGGGGTGCCCTGCGGAGTGGGGACGGGAATGCCGGGCGAGGCGGACAGGGGCGCGGCGACGGCCACCACGGGAGCGAGGGGCGCCTCGTCCAGGATCGCGCTGCGCAGCACGTCGCGCACGCCGAGCCAGGACACGCCGACGGCGAGCGCGGTGGCCCCGCACCAGGCGATCAAGTAACCGGCGGTCCTTCTCATGTGGCGGCTCACTCTATCCCGTGACCTGAATTGCCGCTCGATCCTTTTCGGTCAACCTCTACGGATTTGTGCATGCCTTAAATAGCCGCAAATCCGCGTGTTTCGGATCGCTCTTCCCGGGACGCCGTACCAACCGGGAGTGTACGTTTCTGCCCCATGGCGACCGTTCTGGTGGTTGAGGACGACGAGTTCGTCCGGTCCGCGATCATCCGCGACCTGACCGGGCGCAGCCACGCGGTCCGCAGCGCGGGCCGGGCGCTCGACGCCCTGCGGGAGATCGCCCACCTCGCCCCCGACGTGGTCGTCCTCGACCTGGGGCTGCCCGACCTCGACGGCGCGGAGGCGCTGAAGATGCTCCGGGCGATCTCCGACGTACCGGTCATCGTGGCCACCGCGCGGGACGACGAGGCCGAGATCGTCCGCCTGTTGCGCGACGGCGCGGACGACTACCTGGTCAAGCCGTTCTCCGGAGATCACCTCAACGCCCGCCTGGAGGCCGTGCTGCGCCGGGCCAGGCCCGGGGCGCCCTCGTCGGTCGCGAGGGTCGGCGGCCTGGTCGTGGACGCCGACCGCAGGGAGGCCCGCCTGGACGGCGCGCCGCTCGACCTCACCCGCCGGGAGTTCGACCTGCTGGCCTACCTCGCCGCCCGTCCCGACCGCGTGATCTCGCGCAGGGAGCTGCTGGCCGAGGTGTGGCGGCAGTCGTACGGGGACGACCAGACGATCGACGTCCACCTGTCCTGGCTGCGGCGCAAGCTCGGCGAGAGCGCGTCCCGTCCCCGATATCTGCACACCGTGCGGGGTGTCGGCGTACGCCTCAGCCCCCCTGCCGAGGGCTGAGTCCCGAAGCGGGGACCGCGATGACGGCACTGGCCCCGGAGCGGGAGCGGCGGTGAGACGGAGCCTGGCCCTGGTGGCGGTGGCCGTGACGGCGATGGTCGCGCTGGCCTTCCTCATCCCGCTGGCCGTGGCGGTCAAGGAGATCGCGGAGAGCCGCGCGCTCGCGGACGCCGAGCGCCAGGCCGCCACGATCGTGCCCGCACTCGTGGTGACCGACGACGCGGTCGCGCTGGAGCGCGCCCTGGCCAGCACCCCGGCGGGAACCTCCCGCCTGGCCGTCCACCTCCCCGGCGGGGGCACGGTGGGCCGCTCCCGGGTCACGGCCGCCGACGTTGCGAGCGCGGCGGAAAGCGCCAGGACCGTGCCGGTCGGCAAGGGATACGTGCTGCTCAGGCCGGTCGCGCTGGGCGGCGGACGGCGGGCCGTCATCGAGGTGTACGCACCCGAGGCGGACGCGAGGAAGGGCGTGTCCACCTCCTGGGCCGTGCTGACCGGCGTCGCGGTCACCCTGGTGGTGGGGTCGGTGGTGGTGGCCGACCGGCTCGGGGCCCGGGTGGTGCGGTCGGCCCGCAGGCTCGGGCAGGCGGCGGCGGCCCTCGGGGCGGGCGACCTGACGGTGCGCATCGTCCCGGACGGCCCACCCGAGCTGGTGGCCGCCGGGCGCGCGTTCAACGCGATGGCCGACCAGGTGGCGGGACTGCTCGCGGCCGAGCGCGAGCTCGCCGCCGACCTGTCGCACCGGCTGCGCACCCCGCTGACCGCGCTGCGGCTCAACGTCGGCGGCACCGGCCCCGAGGCCGAGCAGCGCAGGCTCGCCATCGACCGGCTCGAACAGGCCGTGGACGAGATCATCGAAGCCGCCAGGCGGCCGTCCCGGGCCGTGCCGGCGCGCTGCGACGCCGCGCTCGTGCTGCGGGAACGGCTCGCCTTCTGGTCGGCGCTGGCCGAGGACCAGGCGCGGCCCTGGCAGCTCGTCGGCGCGGATGAGCCCAGCCCCGTGCCGGTCGCCGCGGCCGACCTCGGTGCGGTGGTCGACGCGCTGCTCGGCAATGTCTTCCGCCACACGCCGCAGGGCACGGCCTTCCGCGTCACCCTGCATCGGGGGAGCGGCATGGTGGGCATCCTCGTCGCGGACGCGGGCCCGGGCATCCCCGATCCGGAGAAGGCGCTGCGGCGGGGCAACAGCGGGGCCGGCTCCACCGGGCTCGGCCTCGACATCGCCCGGCGCCTGGCCGAGTCGACGGGCGGCGGGGTGCGGATCGAGCCCTCGGCGCTCGGGGGGACCGGCGTCAACCTGTGGCTGCACACCGACGGCCGGGCGGCCGGCCCGCGTCGCCGTCTGCTGCGGCGCACCCCTGCCCGCGGTTTCCGGCACTGACCTTTTGTTGCGGATCGTCCGCCGATCGTCCGAAAACTCCTACTGTCGCGGGATACATTCGGGGGACCGCAACCGGAGGGGATCACGTTGGAGTTCCGCGTGCTCGGCCCGGTCGTCGTGCTCGACGACGGGGGGACGCCGCTCGACATCGGGCCGTCCCAGCAACGGGCGGTGCTGGCCCTGTGCGTGCTGGCGGCGCCGCGTCCGGTGAGCACGGCCAGGATCGTGGACGCGCTGTGGGAGCAGGAGCCGCCGCCGGGGGCGGTCAACACCGTGCAGGCGTACGTGTCGAAGCTGCGGCGCGTGCTCGAACCCGGCCGGGCGCGCAGGGCGAAGCCGTCGGTGCTGCTGAGCAGGCCGGGCGGGTACGCGATCGAGCTGCCGCCCGAGAGCTTCGACCTCGGTCGTGCCGCGGCGGCCGTCGCGGCGGGCAGGCGGCTGCTGGAGGCGGGCGACCACGCGGAGGCCGCCGGACGGCTCCGCCTGGCTTTGAAGGAGTGGCGGGGCGAGCCGCTGGCGGGGTTCGAGGACGAGCCATGGGCGCGCGACGAGATCGCCCATCTCGCGGAGCTCAGGCTCTCGGTCGTCGAGGACGTGGCCCAGGCCGAGCTCGCGCTCGGGTTCGGGCGGGCGCTGGTGCCCGAGCTGACGAGGCTCGTGGCGGCGCATCCCCTGCGCGAGCGGCTGCGCAGGCTCGGCGCGCACGCCCTCTACCAGGCCGGCCGTCAGGCGGACGCGCTCGCCCTGCTCACCGAGGGCCGCCGGCTGCTCGTCGGCGAGCTCGGCCTGGACCCCGATCCGCGCTCCCGCGAGCTGGAGCGGCGGATCCTGGAGCAGGACCCCGCGCTGACGCCACCGCCCCCGCCCGCGACTCCCCGCGACCCCGCCCCCACCGCGACCCCTGTGCCCACTGCGACCCGTGTGCCCGAGGCGGGCACGGACGATCCAGGACGGGGGGAGGGCGGGCTCATCGGGCGGGCCGCCGAAACGCGCGCCCTGCGCCGCGCCGTCACCGCGGACGGCCCGCGGATCGTGCTCGTGGCGGGCGAGCCGGGCATCGGCAAGACCAGCCTGGCGGAGGACGCCGCGGCGCACGCGCCCGTGGTGGTCTTCGGCCGCTGCTGGGACGGCACGGGCGCGCCGCCGTTCTGGCCCTGGGCCCAGGCCGTCCGGCAGCTCACCGGACGGCACGGCGAACTGGCCGAGATGCTCGGCGCGACCGGGGAGTTCGCGCTGTACGAGGCGTTCGCCCGGCTCGTCGCGGAGCACGCCGCGGCGCACGCCGCGAGGCACGGCAGGGTGAACGGCAGGGTGTATGGCAGGGTGCTCGTCGTCCTCGACGACCTCCAGTGGGCCGACGCCTCGTCCCTGCGCCTGCTGGAGTTCCTCGCCACCACGCGGGCGTGCCGGGAGCTGACCGTGATCGCGACGTACCGCGACACGGAGGTGAGCGGGTCGCTGGCCCGCACGCTCGCCACACTCGTACGGCTCCCGCACGTCGAGCGGATCACGCTGGGCGGCCTCGGCGAGGACGCCATCGCCGAGTATCTGCGGCGGGCGGGCGCGGACGCGACGCGGGCGGCCGAGGTGGCGAGGCGGACCGGCGGCAACCCCTTCTTCCTGGGCGAGCTCGTCCACCTGGACCGCGGCGAGGTGCCGGGCGCGGTCGCGGACGTGCTGCGCGGCAGGATGGCGGCGATGCCGCCAGGCGCCCCAGGCGTCCTGTCGGCGGCGGCGCTGCTGGGCCGCGACGCCCCGCTGGACGTGCTGCTCGACGTGGTGCACGACGTCATGGACGTGCCGCGCGACGAGGTGCTCGACGTGCTCGACGCGGCCGTCCGGGCGCGCCTGCTCACCGAGCACGACCTCGTCTACCGGTTCGCCCACGACATCGTCCGCGACGTGCTGCGCGACGGCCTCGCCCCGCTGCGCAGGCGCCGCCTGCACGCCGGCATCGCGGCCGTGCTCGAACGGCGCGGCACGCACCTGGCCGAGCTGGCGCACCACTACCGCGAGGGCCTGGTCATCTCCGGCATGGCGGCCAAGGCGATCGAGTACGCCCGGCAGGCGGCCGCCCACGCCATGGCCCAGTTCGCTTACGAGGACGCCGTCGAGCACCTGGGGCACGCCGTCGCCCTCACCGGCCAGCTGCCGGTGGCCGCCTCGAATGAGAGCCTTGCGCTGCGGTGCGACCTGCTGCTCGGCCTCGCCGAGGCGCAGTCGGCGGCCGGGATGAGCACGCAGGTCCACGCCTCGCTGGAGGAGGCGGCCGAGATCGCCGACGCTCTCGGGGACGACGACCGGCTGGCCCGCGCCGCGCTCGGGTTCTCCGACCCGCTGTCGTGGGCGATGTACGAGGAATGGGCCGCCGGCGGCGCGCTGACCGGGCGGATCGAGCGGGCGCTGCGAAGCCAGGGGGAGGGCTCGCCCTGGCGGTCCCAGCTCCTGGCGGCCTTCGCCGTCACGGGCTGTTTCAGCCGGCCCGTCGAGGAGAGCTGCGCGCTCGCGGCCGAAGCCGTACGGGAGGCCCGCCTGCGAGGGGACGACGGCTCGCTGCTGCGGGCGCTGAGCGCGTACGAGATCCTCTCGCGTGGGGTCGCCGGGCACGCCGAGCGGCAGGCGGCCATCGACGAGATGGCCGAGGTGGCCCGCCGGACCGGCGACCTGGTGGCCGAATGGCTGGCGCTGGAGGCCGAGCACGTCGAGCTGGTCAAACAGGGCGAGCTGGAGCGGGCGGGCCGGCTCCTGACGTGGCTGTCGGACACCGCGCGCAGGATCAGGCAGCCCGCCCTGCTCAGCCTCACCGCCTGGCTGTCGGCGATCCACGCCCATCTCCGCGGCGATCCCGGCCGCGCCCTGGCGGAGGCGGAGGAGTCGGCCCGGCTCCATCCGGAGGGCGCGCTCGGCCGCGACCACGCCGAGAGCCGGGCCCGCGTGTTCCGCTGCCTGGCGGCGCGGATCCGGGGTGACGCGGCGGCGGCGCTTTCGCTGGCGGAGGAGGCGCTCGCGCGGCGGCCCGGCCAGCCCGGATGGCGGGTGCTGCGCTGCGCGGCCCTGCTCGACCTCGGCAGGAGGGACGAGGCCGCGGAGGTCCTCGCGGGGCTGGCCCACGACGGCTTCGCCGGCATGCGGGGCGACATCGCCTACCGGTTCATCCCCGACCTGCTGAGCGAGGTGTGCCTGGCCCTGGGCGACACGGCCGCGGCGGCGGCGCTGCACGACCTGCTCCTGTCCCACCTGCTTCCTCATCAGGGCCGCCTGCTCGGCTGGTCGGTGACCGACCTGTGCCTGGCCCGCCTGGCGCTCGCGCGGGACGACCGCGAGGCGGCGGGCCCCCGCCTGCGCGCCGCGCTCGCTCTCGTCCGCCGCTCCGGGGCCGCTCTCTACGAGAAGCCGATCCTGGCCCTGCTCAACGGCGAGTGATCACGCGTTCTTCAGGGCTTCGGCGAGGGTGTCGCGCAGCGGTGTGGTCGGCCGGCCGATGAGGCGGGACAGGTCGCCGGGGGTGTCGCCGAGCCAGCCGTCGGCGATGTCGGCGTCGACCTGGGCGAACAGGGCCGCGACCGGTGCGGGCAGGCCGTTCGCCTCCAGCGCCTTGGCGTACTCCGCGACGGGCAGGTCCCGATACTCGACCGGCGTGCCGGACACCTCGGAGACCACGGCGGCCAGCTCCGGCATGCTCCAGGCGACGTCGCCCGTCAGCTCGTACACCGCGTTCCTGTGCCCTTCACCGGCCAGGACGGCGGCCGCGGCGGCGGCGAAGTCGGCGCGCGCCGCCGAGGCGACGCGGCCGTCGCGGGCGCTGCCCGGGATGACGCCGCTCTGCGCGCCCTGCCAGGCCGCCGCGACGTAGTTCTCGTGATACCAGCCGTTGCGCAGGAAGGCGAAGGGCAGCCCGCTCGCGCGGATGTACTCCTCGGTCGCCCTGTGGTCGGGCGCGAGGCCCAGCGGGGTGGTGTCGGCGCGCGGGATGCTCGTGTAGGCGAGCAGCTCGACGCCGGCCGCCCGGGCGGCGTCCACCACGGCCTTGTGCTGGTCGACCCGCCGGCCGGGCTCGCTGCCCGAGACGAGCAGGACCCTGGTGGCGCCCTCGAACGCCGGTCCCAGCGTGGCGGGCCGGTCGTAGTCGGCCTCGCGCACCTGGATGCCCCGCTCGGCCAGGTCGGCCGCCTTCTCCGGGCTGCGCACCGCCGCGACGATCCGCGAGGCCGGCACGCGCCCGGCGAGTTCCTCGACGACCAGCCTGCCGAGGTGTCCGGTGGCTCCGGTCACGACAATCATGGTTTCTCCTCCACAGTGCTTTCCTTCGGTTAGTGCTTTCTATCAGAAAGTACTTCAAGAGCGTAAGCTGACGGCCATGGAGGAGTTCGAGGAGCTCGTCGCCGACGTCTTCTCACGGAAGTGCACTTCGCGCACCGTGCTGGAGACCATCACCGGCCGGTGGGCGATCCTGGCGCTTGCGGCCCTGTACGAGGGGCCCTACCGTTTCAACGCGCTGCGCCGCCGTGTGGACGGCGTGAGCGAGAAGATGCTGTCCCAGACCCTCCAGGCACTGGAACGCGACGGCATGGTGCTGCGGGAGGCCGAGCACACGATCCCGCCCCGGGTCGAATACAGCCTCACCCCGCTCGGTCGCGAGGCCGCCGAGCGCCTGCTTCCCCTCCTCGCCTGGGCGGAGGAGCGGATGCCCGAGGTCGTCTCCGCCCGGGAGCGCCACGAGGGACGCTGAACCCGGGCAAGCCCGCGCCAAGTTCGGAACAAGACCGTCCGTCGAGCCTGTGGAGCATGGACACACAGCCGACAGGTCCCTGGCGGATCGCGCCCGATGTGGTGCTCGTCCCGGTGATCGAACCCGTGGCGGCGGGGTACGCGCACATCGACTCGATGGTCATCACCGGACGCGAGCCGGTGATCGTGGACACCGGCGCGGCCGAGCACCGCAAGCGCTGGACCGAGGACGTCTTCGCCGTCGTCGAGCCGCGCGACGTGCGGTGGATCTTCCTGAGCCACGACGACCCCGACCACGCGGGCAACCTGGAGGTCGCCCTGGAGATGTGCCCGGCCGCGACGCTGGTCACCGGCTCGCCCCCGCGTCCGGGGCGCGGCTTCGCGCCGCCGCCGGGCCGTACGCGCCCGATCGCCGCCGACGAGTCGTTCGACGCGGGCGACCGGCGGCTGACCGCGGTGCGGTCCCCGCTCTACGACGCGCCGGCGACCCGGGGGCTGTACGACGACCGCAGCGGGGTCTACTGGGCGGCCGACTGCTTCGGCGCCGACGTGCCGGTCGCGACCGCGGACGCGGGGGACCTCCCGCTGGAGGACTACCTGGAATCCGTGCGCGCCTTCGGCGCGGGGCTCAGCCCCTGGCACCGCTGGCTCGACCCGCGGATCTTCGGCCGCCACGTCGACCGGCTCGCGGCCATGGAGATCATCGCGATCGCCTCGGCCCACGGGCCCACCGCGACCGGCGACCGCGTCGCCGGCGCGATCGGCGCCGTACGCGGTCTCGCCGGGGCGCCCGGCCCCGGGTGAGCCACGGCGGCTGCGGTGCGTGACGGACGGGGTGGACGCCCACGTCCGTCCGCGGCGAGTCGGTCCAGGTCACCGGCACTTTGCTCGCTGATGAGCGGTTCAACCCGTTGCCATACACGCAGTTAACGTGGCGGGACTGTCGGAGCCTTTTCTGGGCAGGCACGATGTCTTGTGAACGACACTCAGCACCACGATCTCGCACACGGCGTTCCGGGAAGGGTACGGACCGTGGGCGAGCGCAACCATAGAGCCGGTGGGCTCCGGGATCTTCCCGGCATGACCGCCGAGCCGGAGGGCGAGGAGGTCCAGTGAGGGAGATCTGGCCGGGGGATTCCTATCCGCTCGGGGCGACGTACGACGGAGCGGGCACCAACTTCGCGCTCTTCTCCGAGGTGGCCGAGCGCGTCGAGCTGTGCCTGTTCGACGACGACGGCAACGAGGAGCGCGTCTCGCTGAGCGAGGTGGACGGCTTCGTCTGGCACTGCTACCTGCCCGGGGTGGGGCCGGGCCAGCGGTACGGCTACCGCGTCCACGGGCCCTACTCGCCCGCCGACGGCCTGCGCTGCAACCCCAACAAGCTGCTGATCGACCCGTACGCCAAGGCGGTGGAGGGCTCGGTCAACTGGGACCAGGCGGTGTACGGCTACCGCTTCGGCGAGCCGGACAGCCGGGACGACAGCGACTCGGCGCCGTACGTGCCGAGGTCGATCGTCGTCAACCCGTTCTTCGGATGGGGACACGACCGGCCGCCGGCCACGCCGTACCACGACACGGTGATCTACGAGGCGCACGTGCGAGGCCTCACGATCAGCCACCCGAAGATCCCTGAGCGGATCCGGGGCACCTACGCCGCCCTGGGCCACCCCGAGATCATCGACCACCTCACGTCGCTCGGCGTCACCGCGATCGAGCTCATGCCGGTCCACCAGTTCGTGACCGACCACATGCTGGAGAAGCGGGGGCTGTCCAACTACTGGGGCTACAACACGATCGGCTTCTTCGCGCCGCACAACGCCTACTCCAGCTCGGGTCAGCGCGGCGGGCAGGTGCTGGAGTTCAAGGCGATGGTGAAGGCCCTGCACGAGGCGGGCATCGAGGTGATCCTCGACGTCGTCTACAACCACACGTCGGAGGGCAACCACCTGGGCCCGACCCTGTCCATGCGCGGCATCGACAACGCCAACTACTACCGGCTGGTCGAGGACGACCGGCGCTACTACATGGACACCACCGGCACCGGCAACAGCCTGCTGATGCGCAGCCCGCACGCACTCCAGCTGATCATGGACTCGCTGCGCTACTGGGTGCGCGACATGCACGTGGACGGCTTCCGCTTCGACCTCGCGGCCTCCCTCGCCCGCGAGCTGCACGAGGTCGACCGGCTGAGCGCGTTCTTCGACCTCGTCCAGCAGGACCCGGTGCTGTCGCAGGTCAAGCTCATCGCCGAGCCGTGGGACGTCGGCCCGGGCGGCTACCAGGTCGGCAACTTCCCGGCCCGCTGGACCGAGTGGAACGGCCGCTACCGCGACACGATCCGCGACCTGTGGCGGGGCGAGCCCGCCGCGCTACCGGAGTTCGCCAGCCGTCTCACCGGGTCGAGCGACCTCTACCAGGACGACAGCCGCCGCCCGGCCGCGTCGATCAACTTCGTCACCTGTCACGACGGCTTCACGCTCCAGGACCTCGTGTCGTACAACGACAAGCACAACGAGGCCAACGGCGAGGACAACCGCGACGGCGCGGACGACAACCGCTCCTGGAACTGCGGGGTGGAGGGCCCGGCCACCGGTCCGGTCGCCCAGCTCCGCGAACGGCAGAAGCGCAACTTCCTGGCCACGCTGTTCCTGTCGCAGGGCGTGCCGATGCTGTCGCACGGCGACGAGATCGGCCGCACCCAGCAGGGCAACAACAACTCCTACTGCCAGGACAACGAGATCAGCTGGGTCGACTGGGGCACGATCCTGGAGGCCGGCGCGAGGGACGACGCGGGAACCAGGGAGAGGCGTCAGCTCCTCGACTTCACCCGGCGCCTGGCCCGGCTGCGCCGCGACCACCCGGTCTTCCGCCGCCGCCGCTTCTTCTACGGCCGGCCCGTACGCGGGTCGCACGACGAGCTGAGCGACATCGCCTGGCTCACGCCGTCCGGCACGGAGATGGCCGACGCCGACTGGACGAACGGCTACGCCAAGGCGCTGGCGGTGTTCCTGAACGGCGACGCCATCACCGAGCCCGACCGGCGCGGCCGGCGGATCAGCGACGACTCGTTCCTGCTGCTGTTCAACGCCCACCACGAGGTCATCAAGTTCACGATCCCCGACGACTACGGCGAGCTGTGGGCGACCGAGCTGGACACGGCGATGCCGGTGCTGAGCGAGTCGCGCGTGTGCAGGGCCGGCGAGGCCGTGCCCGTGAGCGGCAGGTCGGTGCGGGTGCTGCGCAGAGTCCGGCCCGTGCTGGGGTCCTGACCAGCACCGATGCGCGAATAGAGTGCGCTTCGGCGTTAGTCCGTGTCACGCCGGGCAGGAGGGGAGCCGATTCTGCGCTCCTCCTGCCCGTCGCGGTGCTGGCAGGGGCGCGCCCGTGACGTGCACTATGAACACGACCTCCGGAAACGCGCTGCGAAAGGCGGTTCGGTGACTTCTACCTATCGGGTGCAGCTGACGCCTGACTTCGGATTCGCCCAGGCCGCGAGCCTCGTCGGATACCTCCGCGACCTGGGGGTGGGCCACCTCTACCTGTCGCCGATCCTCCAGGCCTGCCGGGAGTCCCAGCACGGGTACGACGTGACCGACCACGGCCGCGTACGCGAGGAGTTCGGCGGTGAGGAGGGCCTTCGGGCGCTGGCGGCCAGGGGAATGCCGCTGGTCTCCGACATCGTGCCCAACCACATGACCGTGCCGGTGCCGGAGTCGGACAACGCCCAGCTGTGGGCGGCGCTGCGGGACGGCCCGGGGTCGCCGGCCTCCCGGTGGTTCGACTTCCAGTGGCCGGTCACCCTGCCGCTGCTCGGCGACGACGCCGACGAGGCGCTGCGTGTGGACGACGGCGTGGACGGTCAGGTGCTGCGCTACCACGACCACGCGTTCCCGATCAGGCCGGGCACCGAGCACCTGCCGCTGCCGGAGCTGCTCGAGGCCCAGCACTACCGGCTGGCCCACTGGCGGGAGAGCCCCGGCTATCGGCGGTTCTTCGACGTGTCGTCCCTGATGGGCCTGCGCGTCGAGGACCCCGAGGTCTTCGAGGCCACCCACGCCGTCACCTTCCGCCTCATCGAGGAGGGAGTGATCCACGGGCTGCGCGTCGACCACCCGGACGGCCTGGCCGACCCCCGCGGCTACCTCCGGTGGCTGCGCCCGCACGTGCCCGGCCCGCTGTGGGTGGAGAAGATCCTCATCGACGGCGAACGACTGCCCGCCGACTGGCCGTGCGACGGCACCACCGGATATGACGCGCTCAATATGATCACCCGGCTGTTCGTCGACCCGGCCGGCCGCGACGCGCTGATCGAGACGTTCGGCCGCCACACCGGCGTACGCGACGACTACGAGACCGTGCGGCACGACTCCAAGAAGTACGTCATCGACCTGTTCTTCGGGGGAGAGGTCGACCGCCTGACCGACGACCTCGGCGATCCGGAGCTGCGCGAGGCCGTCGTGGAGCTGCTGGCCGCGATGCCCGTCTACCGGGCGTACGTGAACCCGGGCGAGCAGCCGCCCGCGGACTCCGAGGCGATCATCCAGGAGGCGGCCGGGCTGGCGGCCACCAGGACCGACCCCGCCGCGGTGGCCAAGGTCGCCGACCTCGTCCTGTACGGCCCGCCCGAGGCGGTCACCCGCTTCCAGCAGACCTGCGGGCCGGTGATGGCCAAGGGCGTGGAGGACACCGCGCTCTACCGGTGGTATCCGCTGGCCTGCCTCAACGAGGTGGGCGGGGAGCCCGACAGGTTCGGGGTGTCGCCCGCCGAGTTCCACGAGTTCTGCGCCGGGCTGCCGCCGCGGACGATGACCACGCTGTCCACCCACGACACCAAGCGGTCGGAGGACGTGCGCGCCCGGCTCGCGGTGCTGTCGGAGCTGCCCGAGGAGTGGGCGATGGCCGTCGACTCCTGGTCGGCGGCCGTGTCGTTCGACCCCAAGCTCGACTACCTCGCCTGGCAGTCGCTGATGGCGGCCTGGCCGATCCCTCTCGACCGATTCACCGACTACCTGCTCAAGGCGGCGCGCGAGGCCAAGACGTCGATCTCCTGGCTGAACCCCGACCCGGCGTACGAGGAGGGGATCAGGGACTTCGCCCGGCGGGCCATCGACGCCTGCGGCTACTCGGTCGCCTCGTTCACCGAGGTCGTGGACCGGTATGCCCGGGTCAACTCGCTGGGGCAGAAGGCCGTCCAGCTCCTCATGCCGGGCATCCCGGACGTCTACCAGGGCAACGAGATCACCGACTTCTCGCTGGTCGACCCGGACAACCGGCGGCCGGTGGACTTCGAGCGGCGCCGCCGGCTGCTGGCCGAGCCCGACGACAGCTGGGACGGTCAGAAGATCCGTGTCACCGCCGCCGCGCTCGGCCTGCGGCAGCGGCTCGACCCCGAGGCGCCGTACGCGCCGATCGAGGCGGGGGAGCACGCGGTGGCGTTCACGCGGGGCGTTCCCGGGCAGGGGACGGCCGCCGTCGTGGTCGCGACCCGGTTGCCGGTCGGGCTGGAGCGCAGGGGCGGATGGGGGAGCGACACGATCACGCTGCCGCAGGGGCGCTGGCGCGACCTGCTCACCGGCGCCGAGCACGCGGGTGAGGTGCGGATGGCCGACCTGCTGTCCGCGTGTCCGGTCGCGATTCTCGAAGGCTGACGGCTCCGTCCGATAGGGGGATATGCGCATGTTCGAGGTGTGGGCGCCCGAGGCGGCGCGGGTCGAGGTCGAGCACGGGGGCGCCCGGCACGAGATGTCGCGGGGCGAGGGCGGCCGGTGGACCGCCCCCGGCGACGAGCACGACCTCGACTACGCCTTCTTCGTGGACGGCGAGGGGCCGTTCCCCGACCCCCGGACGCGGCGGCAGCCGTACGGGGTGAACGGCCCGAGCCGGGTCTACCACCACGACAGGTTCGCCTGGACGGACCAGGACTGGCACGGCCGCGACCTGCGCGGCGGGGTGATCTACGAGCTGCACGTCGGCACGTTCTCGCCCGAAGGCACCTTCCGGGGAGTGGCCGACCGGCTCGACCACCTGGTCGGCCTCGGGATCGACTTCGTCGAGATCATGCCGGTGCCGCCCGTGCCGGGGAAGCGCAACTGGGGCTACGACGGCGTGGAGCTCTACGCGGTCTTCGAGGAGTACGGCGGGCCGGACGGGCTCAAGAGCCTGGTGGACGCCTGCCACCGGGCCGGTGTCGGGGTCATCCTCGACGTCGTCTACAACCACCTCGGGCCCTCGGGCAACTACCTGGCCAAGTACGGGCCCTACTTCCACGACGCGAAGGGGTCCTACTGGGGCGACGCGGTCAACCTGGACGGGCCCGGTTCGGACGGGGTGCGGCGCTACTTCATCGAGAACGCCCTGCAGTGGCTGCGCGACTACCACATCGACGGGCTGCGCCTCGACGCCGTGCACGCCCTGCACGACAAGCGCGCCGTCCACTTCCTGGAGGAGCTGTCGGCCGAGGTCGACGCGCTGTCCGCCGCCGTGGGCCGACCGCTGACGCTCATCGCCGAGTCGGACCTCAACGACCCCCGCATGGTCACCCCGCGCGAGGCCGGCGGACTCGGCATGCACGCGAGCTGGAACGACGACGTCCACCACGCCATCCACGCGAACGTCACGGGGGAGACCAACGCCTACTACGGCGACTTCGCCACCCTGTCGTCCCTGGCCAAGGTGCTGACATCCGGCTATTTCCACGACGGCACCTACTCGTCGTTCCGGGGGCGCTCGCACGGCCGGCCGGCGACCGGGATTCCCGGGCACCGGTTCGTCTGCTGCGCGCAGAACCACGACCAGATCGGCAACCGGCCCGAAGGCGACCGCATGCGGCCCGAGCAGCTCCGCCTCGCCTCCGGGCTGCTGCTGACCTCGCCGTTCACCCCGATGCTGTTCATGGGCGAGGAGTGGGGGGCGACCACCCCGTTCTACTTCTTCACCGACCACTTCGAGCCGCACCTGGCGGAGGGCGAGGGCGAACGGCGCAGGAAGGAGTTCGAGGGCTTCGGCTACGACTGGAAGGCCCCCGAACCGGGCGAGGAGACGACCTTCCTGCGCTCCAAGCTCGACTGGGAGGAGACGGCCAAGGACGAGCACGCCTCGCTGCTCGGCTGGTATCGCGACCTCATCGCGCTCCGCAAGTCTCATCCGGATCTCACCGATCCCCGCCTGGACCGGGTGCGGGTCGAGGTGGACGAGGACCGGCGCGTCGTGGTGATCGAACGCGGTGGGCTGCGGATCGCCGCCAACTTCTCCGAAGGCCCGGTGCCCGTACGGCTGGCCGCGTCGCGGCTCCTGCTCGCCTCCGACGAGTCCGCCCGCCTGACCGGCGACGTTCTCGAACTGCCGGGCCGCTCCCTAGCCGTCGCGGAGGTCTGACAGGCGGACGAGCTGGCATCCGCAGAATCGGTGTCATAGGCTGGTTCGTGCAGAGAATCTGCGTGAAGATGCAGATGACATGTGGGAACTAGACACCGGTGGGGAGATCGTGGTGCTGCTCCGCTTTCGGGTGGCCAATCACCGATCCATCCGGGATGAGCAGGAGCTGTCGCTCATCGCCACGGAGTTCGACGAGGGGACGGCCCGATCGACGGGCCTCCGCCACCGGGGGCGCGATGTCCTGGCGCAGCCCGTGGTGGGCGTTTTCGGAGCCAATGCCTCTGGGAAGTCCAACCTGCTCAGCGCGCTTCTGGCAATGAGAGAGGCGGTACGGAACTCATTCGCCGACTGGGCGAAGTCGCCGGAGGCGGTGCCCCGGGAGCCGTTCAAACTCGACGCCGGGGCCCGTGAGAACACGACCCTCTTCGAAGTCGACCTCGTGCTTGGCCGGGAGCCGGTCCGTTATACCTACGGCTTCGAGTTGTCGGATGAGCGTGTGGAGGCGGAATGGTTGCACGCCTACCCACACGGCCGCCGGAACGTCTGGTTCGACCGTGAGGCGGCTCGGCCCGGATCGGAAGGCGGGGAGTTCGTCTTCAAAGGCGAGGGTTTCAAGGGCGAACGCGATGCTCTGGTGAAGTTCACCCGTCCCAACGCGCTGTTCCTGTCCACCGGCGTCACGTTCAACGATCCTCAGTTGTCCGCGATCCACCGGTGGTTTTTGCGCGACCTGCGCGCTGTCTGGCCGGGAAGAATTCGCAAGTCCCGGCCGAACTCGACACGCCATCTGCTGACGCATCCGGAGCTCACGAATCACTACCACGCACGGATCGTCGATCTCCTGCAGTCGGCCGATCTGGGAATCACCAGGCTCGACACGGACCCGGATACCGGAGAGATCAGGCTTTGGCACCGTACGTCAGATGGGGGCGAGGCCCCTCTGGATTTCTATTCGGAAGAATCCTTGGGCACGCACGCCTGGTTCGCCTTCCTGGGCCCCATGCTTACCGTCTTGGATCAGGGTTCGGTTCTTGTGGTCGATGAACTGGATTCGAGCCTGCACCCCGCACTCGCGGCGGAGGTCGTGCGCGTCTTCCAAGATCCCGATGCCAATCCTCGTGGCGCGCAATTGCTTTTCACGACACACGACGCGACCCTGCTCGGCAGCGCGGTCCTCGACCGTCCACTCGGCCGGGACCAGGTGTGGATTACCACGAAGAAACGCTCGGGGCAGACTGAACTGTACCCCTTGAGCGAGGCGAAGCCGCGCAAGGAGGAGAACCTTGAGCGCGGTTATCTCCGTGGCCGTTACGGTGGGATTCCGCGTGTGACGGCGGGTGAGATCGTCCGTGAGGTTGCCCGGCAGGAGGCGAAGGCGACGGCGTGAGCAGGCGCACCGAGGACGGCAGGGAACAGAGCGCACGGAGAAGACGCGGGCGGCTGGACGACGAGCGCCCGCTCACGCGCAGGCCCGAGTCGCGTAGGCGGGAAGTGCGCGTGCTGTACGTGGCATGCGAGGGCGAATCGACGGAACCGGACTATTTGCAATACCTGAACGAGCAGTTCGGCGACGGCGACGGCCGGGAGCGGCAGCCCTTTCGTATTCAGCCGGTCTACCGAAGGAACGGGATGACCCCGTCCCAGGTTGTGGAAGCAGCCAGAGCAGCGGCCGCGGAAGATGAGGCATGGGCGCTCTTCGACCGCGATCGCTGGGACGACATTCCCCAGGCGATCAAGGCGGCGGCTGAGTCCCGCATCGAGCTCGCGTTCTCCCATCCGTCCTTCGACCTGTGGCTGCTGTTGCATTTTCAGGCGTTCTCAGGGGCGCAGAGCGGCAGCAGTAAGAACGTGGTCGACAAGTTACGGCAGGCGGCGGCCGCCTTCCGTGAGTGGACCGCTCGCTCAGGACACGCCCCGGGCTGTCCGATCCTGCGCCGCGATCCGTCCACCGACGTGTGGCGTCTGCTGGTCGCACTGGGAATCGTCTGAGACGTGGTCCGGCAGGCAAGGCGCACGCTGACGAGGCATATGCTCCTCTCTCCGGTATGAACTGGTCAGGCCCTGTCGAGGATGAGGTCCGCGGCGCGCCAGGCCATCGCCATGATGGGGCCGTTCAGGTTGCCGGAGATCATGGTGGGCAGCACCGAGCAGTCGACGATCCGCAGGTTGTCGACGCCCCGCACGCGCAGCCGCGAGTCGACCACGTCGTCGTCGCCCGGGCCCATCGCGCAGGTGCCCATCGCATGGTAACCGCAGTAGCCGCCGCCCAGCGCCGCGTCGATGATCTCCTCGTCTGACTCGACCCGGGGACCGGGGAACGTCTCGGACGCCAGCCGGCCCGCGATCGGCTCCTGGGCGAAGTACTCGCGCATCCGGCGGAACAGGTCGACGCCGACGCGCCGATCGTGCTCGGAGCCGAAGTAGTCGGGCTCGATGCGCAGCGGCGCGCCGGGGTCGGCCGAGGTGATGGCCACGCTGCCCTCCGCGGTCGGGCGCAGGATCTCGGCGACGACCGAGACCCCGGGCTGCCGCTCGACCGCGACCGTCTCGCCCGCGCGGTACGTCGCCACCGACCACGGCCCCATCAGCAGTTGGGCGTCCGGCCGGTCCAGCTCGGGCCGGGTCTTGAGGAAGGCGATCACGTCGTAGGCCGGCGCGGCCAGCGGTCCCTTGTGGTTGAGCAGGTAGCGCAGCGCGGTGACGCCCTGCCGCAGCGGCGTGGACAGCATGCGGTTGTAGCCGAGATCCTCCTTCAGCCGGAACTTCAGTGCCAGGCACCGGTGCTCGCGCATGCGGGCGCCGACCATCGGCCGGTCCAGCCGGACCTCCACCCCGGCCGCCCGCAGCACCTCCGCGGGGCCGATGCCGGACGACTGCAGCAGCTTCGGCGTGCCCAGGCTGCCCAGGGACAGGACGACCTCCCGGGCCGCGCGGTATTCGACGGTGGCGCCGCCGGCGTCCCGGGCGGTGACCCCGACGACCTTGTCGCCGTCGAACAGCAGCCCGGTCACCGTCGTCCCGGTCACGACGGTGAGGTTGCTCCGGTCGCGTACGGGGTGCAGGAAGGCCCGGGCAGCGCTGAACCGCCGCCCGTCCTTGATGGTCGCCATCGCGTGGCCGACGCGTTCGTCGTCGGACTCGTTGACGTCCGCCATCGCGGTCAGGCCGAGCGCGACGCCGGATGCGATCATCTCGTCGCAGAGGGGATCGGGGTCGCGCGGAGGGGACACGTGCAGCGGCCCGCCGGCCCCGCGGGTCGCCGTCGGGCCAAGGGCGTTGTCCTCCATCGCCCGGAAGATCGGCAGAATCGTGTCCCAGCCCCAGCCGGGGTTGCCGAGCCGTACGAGTTCGTCGTAGTCGGCGCGGTGGCCGCGGTTGTACACCATGCCGTTGATGGAGCTCGACCCGCCGAGAACCCGGCCGCGCGGCCATATCTCGGCCTGCCCGTCGGGACCGAACGGCTGTGTCCGGTAGTGCCAGACCTTCCGCGGATCGTCGAAGAGCTTTCCGAACCCCTTGGGCACGTGGTAGAGCGGGTGGCGGTCGGCGCCGCCCGCCTCCACGAGCAGGACGCGGACGTCCGGATCCTCCGACAGCCGGTTGGCCAGGACGCATCCGGC
Organism: Microbispora sp. KK1-11; assembly: GCF_006874435.1. Lineage (NCBI taxonomy): Bacteria > Bacillati > Actinomycetota > Actinomycetes > Streptosporangiales > Streptosporangiaceae > Microbispora > Microbispora sp. KK1-11. The sequence continues at coordinate 130,201 of NZ_VIRJ01000023.1, forward strand.
CGACCCGGCCCCGATCACCAAATAGTCGATCATTCCCTCATAGTGCCCACGCCGCTCCGGCGAGGGTAGGCCTCAAGCGGCCTGGGCTACGGGCAGCTCGAAGGTGACGGTGTCGGGGACCGCGGTGTAGAGCCGCCAGCTCAGGCAGGTGCGCTGCGAGACGACGGTGACGTGCAGGCCGCAGCCCGCCAGCCAGAGGGCCAGGTCGGCGAAGTAGCCGTCGCCCGACCCGATCACCGCCCGCTCGAACCGCAGGTCCACCCGAGTCGTACGGGCCGCCTCGTCGAGGGCGTGGTCGGCGCCGTCCGGCCCCGAGCGGGCCAGCAACTGCACCCCGCGCAGCGCGATCCCCACGGAGACGAGCGCGTTGTGGTTGACCGCCACGATGAACTGGTCCAGCGGCCCGACCGGCACCGTGCGCTGGTAGGCGCCCATCACCCGCCGTACGTCGTGGGTGGTCGGAAGGGGGGATCCCGTGAGGTTCTCGATGTCCAGGAGATGGATCGCGCGCCCGCGGCGAAGTGACCTGAAGCGAGTGATGGGGGTGCTCACGATCCTTGCTCCCTTCCATGGCGACTTCTGGCGTCCATTAGAGCATGTGTTGACACAATCAACCAGTCCTTGGTGCGACGTTGCCCATGTCCGAGGCATCGGATATGGTCCGGTCTGATCGAAGAACCGGCGGAAGGCGGAGCGGCGTGCGGCGAGACGTACACGTCACCGCGGCGGACATCGCCCGCCTGGCCGGCGTGGGACGTGCGGCGGTCAGCAACTGGCGCCGCAGGCACGACGACTTTCCCGAGCCCGTGGGAGGCACGTCCACCAGCCCGGCGTTCTCACTCGCGGAGATCCGGGAGTGGCTGCGCGGCCACGCCGAGGGCAGGGACCTGCCTCCGGACGAGTGGCTCTGGCAGGACCTGCGCACCACCGTGGACGACGACGACCTCGCCGACCTGATCGCCGACCTCGGGGCCTTCCTGGTGTACGTGCAGCACGAGGCGGACGACTGGCGCGGGCTCTCGGCGGGGACCAACGAGGAGGTGGCGCGGGGACTTCCGGCCCGGGTGCGCGCGACGTGCGCGAAGACCGTCAGCGCGGAGGCGTTTCCCGAGTCCGTGCCGGTGACCAGGGTGCCGCTGGTCCGCTCCATCGCCCGGCTGGCCGCCGAACGCGGCGTCCGCGACACCTTCGAGTTCCTGTGTGAGCGGTACTTCGAGGTGCACACCCGGCGCGTCTACTCCACTCCCGCCGAGATCGTCACGCTCACGCTCGACCTCGTGGGCGACGGGTTCGGCTCCGTGCTCGACCCGGCCTGCGGCTCGGGACGCATCCTCGGCCGCGCGCTCGAGCGCGCGCCCGGGACCCGGCTGCTCGGCCAGGACGTCGACCCGGTGGCCGCCCGGCTCACCGCCGTACGGCTCGCGCTGCGCTGCGACAACGCGCGGATCAGGCCGGGAGACTCCCTGCGCGCGGACGCCTTCCCCGGCGAGCTGGCGGACGCGGTGGTGTGCAACCCGCCGTTCAACGACCGCAACTGGGGCTACGAGGAGCTGACGGCCGACCCCCGGTGGGAGTACGGCCTGCCGCCGCGCGTGGAGCCGGAGCTGGCCTGGGTGCAGCACGCGCTCGCCCACCTGGCGCCGGGAGGCGTGGCCGTGCTCCTCATGCCCCCGGCCGTCGCCAGCCGCAGGTCGGGCCGCCGGATCAGGTCCCAGCTGCTGCGGCGCGGCGCGTTGCGCGCGGTCATCACGCTCCCGCAGGGCGCCGTGCCCAACGTGGCGGTCGGCCTGACGCTGTGGATCCTGTGCCAGCCGTCCGAGGGCGGCACGCCGAGCCATGTGCTGATGGTCGACACCTCCGGCAGGCCGGACGACTACGCCGGGGTGGCCGTCCAGGCATGGCGGGAGTTCTGCGCGGGGCGCGAGCTGGACGAGCCCGGCGTCAGCAGGTCGGTCCCGCTCGTCGATCTGCTCGACGAGGACGTGGACCTCACCCCCACGCGCTACCTGTCCACGGCCGCCGACGACCTGTCATCGGAACGGATCGCCGGAGCCCGTTCCCGGCTCGCCGAGCTGCTGGGGACCGTCGGCGGGCTGCTGCCGTCCGTCGCGGCGGCGCCACCGGAGGAGCTCGCGCTGGTCCCGCTGCCCGAGCTGGTGCGGCGCGGCATGCTCGTCGTGGAGCAGCAGACGCCGGCCCGGCCGGGGGAGGAACCTCCTCGGGGGACGCCCGTGCTCACCGTCGAGGACGTGCTCGAAGACCGGCCCGCGACGGGAGCCCCGGAGCAGGCCGGGGCGATGCCGATCGTCACGCGGCCCGGCGACGTCGTGGTGCCGCAGGTCGTGGCCGCCCCGGTCGCGCGGGTGCTGACGAAGGGCGACGCCCTGCTCGGCCCCTATTTGTCCCTGCTGCGGCCGGATCCCGAGGTGCTCGACCCCGACTTCCTCGCCGGATTCCTCTGCGCGTCCGTCAACGTCCGCCACTACACCTCGATGTCCTCGCGCTACCGGGTGGACGTACGGCGCGCGGAGCTGCCGCTGCTGCCGATGGAGGAGCAACGCAGGTATGGCGCGGCGTTCCGGCGTCTGGCCGGTTTCCGGTCGGCCCTGCGCGAGGCGGCGGTGCTCGGCGAGGACCTGGCCAGGCTGGTGGCCGACGGCCTCACCCACGGCGCGGTGCGGCCGCACGAGTAGGGTCGGGTGCCGTGAGCGGTGAACTGGAGCACCTGGCCGCCCGGCTGCGCGAGTTCGTCCGCGTGCGGGACTGGGAGAAGTTCCACACGCCCAAGAACCTGGCGATGGCCCTCGCCGGAGAGGCGGGGGAACTGGTCGCCGAGTTCCAGTGGCTGACGGCCGAGGAGTCGCGCGACCTCGACGAGGACGCCCTGAGCAGGGTTCGGGCCGAGCTCGGGGACGTGACGTTGTATCTGGTCAGGCTGGCCGACGCGCTGGGCGTCGACCTCGCCGAGGCCGCGAACGCGAAGCTGGACGACAACGAGCGCCGGTACGATCCCGAGACCTATCGCGGCTCCGCCAGGAAGGCTCCTCCGCTGACCCCGTGACGACCCCGGCGTCGCCCGGTCAGGGCCAGGCGAGGAGCTGGAACCAGACGGACTTGCCGTACGGGGTGAGGGCCCAGCCCCAGTGGTGGGAGAACGTCTGAACGATCGCGAGCCCCCGGCCGAACGCGTCGAGCGTGCCGGCGCGGCGCAGCCGGGGGAGCGTGGGACAGGGGTCGTGGACGTCCACGACGAGGAGGTCCTTCTCCCGGCTGACCGTCACGCGGACCGTGCTCGCCGCCGGGGCTCCGGTGGCGGCGGTCGTGCCGTGGGTGAGCGCGTTGGTGATGAGTTCCGACGCCAGGAGCTCGGCGACCTCGGGGACGTCCGCGGCCGCGTTCCAGTCGACGGCCACATCTCTGACGAAACGCCGCCCCGAGGCGACGCATCTGATGTCGCACGGCAGCCGTCTCTCGCCGAGGACGGGGACGAGCCGGTCGGGCGTGTAGCGATATTCGGCCAGCACCGTGCGGGCCACGACTGCCTCGGTCATCGGCGTTCTCCCGGTTGTGGAAATCCACATCCAGACTGTCGAGTCACGACTACTGTAAGTATCGATTTCGTTACCAAGGACGACATTTGAAGGCCATGTCCATGTCGTTGAACTCCGACACAAGGGGGCTTTGTGGTCGATGTCTACTCGCCACAGGCGATATGGGGCAGAGAGCTGCGCCACTACCGGCAGGCGGCGGGGCTGACGCAGGCCCAACTGGCCCAGAAGGTGCATTTCAGCGAGTCCCTGATCAGCGGTATCGAGACCGGTCAGCTCCCGGCCAGCCCGGAGTTCGCGCAGTGCTGCGACGAGGTCCTGTCCACCGGCGGGGCGCTGCATCGCCTCCTCGACTGGCGCAAGGGCCAGGTGTTCCCCTCCTGGTTCGGCAAGTGGCGCGACAAGGAGCAGGTCGCCACCGCGCTCCGCACCTATCAGCCGCTTGTGATTCCCGGCTTGCTCCAAACAGAGGCGTACGCCCGCGTGTTGTTGTCGGGGGACGAGACGGCGGTGGCCGCGCGGCTGGACCGCCAGCGGATCCTCGCCCGTGAGGATCCGCGACCGCCGATCCTCCGGTGCGTCGTCGACGAGGCCGTTCTGCACCGGCCGATCGGGGAAGCACTGGTCATGCGCGAACAACTGAATCATCTGCTGGCGATGGTGAGCCCGAGGCTGAGCATTCAGGTCGTGCCGCATGGAATGCATTCGGGCTTGCTCGGTGGGTTCTCCATTGCGACGCTGGATGGAGGAAATGTCCTGGTTTATATGGAGACGGCCGTCCGGGGCCTCACTACGAGTGACCAAGAGGACGTCACGGCAGCCATCGAGTGCTTCGAAGCCATCAGGACCGAGGCGTTGCCGCTGAGCATGTCCACCGACCTCATCAGAAAGACAGTGGAGGAGAGATGGACCTGAGCCGGGCGCGCTGGCGCAAGTCGAGCTACTCGGGAAGCAACGGCGGGGACTGCGTCGAGGTCGCGGAGGTCGACGGCGACGGACCCGGGCACAAGAGCGGCCGGCTGATCGCCGTGCGGGACTCGAAGGACCCCGACGGCCCCGCGCTGTTCTTCACCCCTGAGGAGTGGAAGGCGTTCCTCCTCGGCGTCCACGCCGGTGAGTTCGAGCCGAGCCGCTGACCAGGCCCTCGCGTCGTGGGGCGATCCGTACGCGAGGGCCGGTCGGGTTACGTCAGCTCTCGATGAACTGGTGGTCGGTCCTGATGCGGCCGTCCTCGCCGAGCGTGAGGAAGTCGAACCCGACCGAGTCCACCTCGCCGGAGGCGGTCCGCACCATCTCCCAGTTGAAGCGGACCGCGCCGTGGTGGCCGCCGGCGTTCTCCACGGCCCGGAAGACGTACGCGCCCGGCGCCACCCACTTGTCGTACGACGTGGCGATGCGCACCTCCAGCTCCGCGTGGCCGCGGGCCTCCATGGACGGGGTGTAGTGGGCGGCGTCGGGGGCGAACAGCTGGGCGATCATCTCGCGGCGTACGGCGGCGTCGGGCTCGTTCCACACGGCGACGTAGCGGCGGGCCAGGTCGTTGAGGTCGTTCATGTTTCTCCTCGTGAAGACGGTCAGGCTGTGGCTCTCGCACGCGGGAGCCACTGGACGAGAGCGGCGATGGCCAGGGTGATGACGATGAGGTAGACGAGCCCGTGCTGGAACGCCACGGTGACGCCGCCGGACAGGGCGCCGTAGAAGACGATGCCGATGATGCCGACGCCCAGCGCGCCGCCGACCTGCTGGGCGGTGGTGAGGGCGCCCGCGGCGCCGCCGGCGTGGTGCGGGGCGACCCTCGACAGGACGGTGCCCATGATGGGCGCCAGCACCAGCCCCATGCCGGCCCCGTCGACGGCGAGCACGGGCACCAGCCAGCCGATCGGCGCGTTCCCGGCGACCGCGATCAGAAGGACGGCCAGGCTGACCGCCCTGGTCAGGCCGCCGAACGCGATGATCTGGCGGCCGAAGCGCGCGGCCAGGCGCGGCGCGAGCAGCGACGCCGCGAGGTAGCCCGCGCCGATCGGCGTGAAGACCAGGCCGGCGTGCAGGGCGTCCAGGCCCCGGCCCTCCTGGGAGTACATGGCGAAGATCAAGAAGTACGCCGCCATGCCCATCGAGAACGCGAGATTGGTGAGCAGCCCCGCCGTGACGGCGCGCTCGCGGAACAGGGCGAGGTCGATCAGCGGCGAGTCGTGCCGCCGCCGGGCGTACGCCAGCAGCAGCGCGACGGCCAGGGCGAACGACACCCAGGTCCACACCGGCCACCCCTGCTCGCGGCCCTCGATCAGCGGCAGCAGCGTGGCCGCCAGCGCGAGCGTGACCAGGGCGGCCCCGCCGAGGTCGAGCCGTACGGCACCGGCCGCGCGGCTCTCCGGGATCACCCGCCAGGTCGCGGCGAGAGCGGCGGCGCCGATCGGGAGGTTGATCAGGAAGCAGGCCCGCCAGCCGAGCCCGAACAGGTCGGCCTGGATGAGCAGACCCCCGGCCAGCTGGCCGAACACCGCGGCGAGACCCATGGTCAGCGCGTACGCGTTGACGGCTCTGGCCTGGGCGGCGCCGCTGTAGGCGGTGCGGATGACGGCCAGCACCTGCGGGGCGAGGACGGCGGCCGCGGCCCCCTGGACGACGCGGGCGGCCACCAGCGAACCCGCGTCGGGGGCCAGCCCGCAGGCGACCGAGGCCAGTGTGAACAGGGCGAGGCCGAGGGCGAACATCCGGCGCCGGCCGAACACGTCGCCCAGGCGTCCGCCCAGGACCAGCCCAGAGCCGTACGCCAGGGCGTATCCGGCGACCACCCACTCGATGGCGGACGGCCCGGCGTGCAGATCCCGCTGCGTGGTGGGGATGGCCACATTGACGATGAAGAAATCGAGGATCGCGACGAAGACGCCGGTCAGCACGGTGGGGAGAGTCCCCGCGCGGGCCATTGACACTCCTGGGATAGATAGACCAATCGGTATATGGCGCCTAATTAGATAGACCGATTGATCTACTGTCAAGCGCGTGCCACAATCGTCAGGTGACGACGAGACCCGGCCCCCGCGAGCGGCTGCTCGACGCCGCCAGGGAGCTCACCTACAGCCAGGGCGTGCAGGTGGGCGTCGACGCGATCCTCAAGCAGGCCGATGTCGCGAGACGCTCGCTCTACCAGCACTTCGGGGGCAAGGACGGCCTCGTGGCCGAGGTGCTGCGCAGTGACGGCGGGCTCGACCGCTACCGCCAGGTCATGGACGAGGCCGGGGACGACCCGCGCGAGCGGGTGCTGGCCGTGTTCGACGAGCTCGACGTCATCACCTCGCAGCCCTCGTTCCGGGGGTGCCGTTACACCGCGGCCGAGCTCACGCTCACCGACCCCGGGCATCCGGCGCACGCGGAGGTGCGGGCCTTCAAGGAGGGACTGCACCGGCTGATGGCGGCGGAACTCACCCGCCACGGGCATCCCGCTCCCGACGCGGGCGCCGACCAGCTCCTCGTGCTCGTCGACGGCGTGCTCGCCCACGCCGTCACCCGGCCCGGCGCCCGTCCCGCCCTGGCCGCGCGGGCGCTCGCGGAGGCCGTACTCGCAGCGCCGAAGTGATTGGCCTTGCCCAAATTTGACTGTTTCGGTCATCTCCTGGTTGATGATCCGCAAGGATGATCGCCAGGACGCCGCCCGGACGGAGGGCGGCGGTTGGGAAAGGACAACGTATGCGCAGGTCCGCGAGTACGGTCGTCGTCGCAGCGGCGCTGGCCGTCGGAGGGCTCGTCGCCAACCCGGCATACGCGATCTCCGCCGGCTACACCCCCGAGGGCGTGTGCGGCTCCGGCTTCGGCAGGGTCACTCACGACGGCAGCCGGCCGGTGAAGACCCCTTCGGGGCAGGTCTTCGGGCGCGTCTACCTGCTCTACAACCGCTCGACCGGGCAGAACTGCGTCGTCACCATCAAGTCGGCGTACGTCGGCACGCCCACCAGGACTTCCGCCCAGCTCATGGTGAAGCTGTCCAACACGAGGACGGCCGAGAAGATCGACCATCTGAAGAAGTACAAGTACTACGCCGGCCCGGTGAAGCTGAACGCCAAGGGCAAGTGCGTGAAGTACTACGGCACTGTCGCCGACACGCGCGTCGACGGGGAGATCGCGAGCGGTGGCCGCCTGACGTGGGGCAACTGCAAGTGACCCCGGACGTCCCCACCACGGCCCGGTAGGGCCGGACGCGGGCGCCGCCCGGCCGGCGCCGGGCGGCGCCTCCGGTGGAAGCCGTCGTGGGTGGCGGGTCCCCGGTGCGGGCAGGTCCCCCGGGCGCGGGCCCCGGCCGTCTCCCCGGGGCGGCCACCGCGCCGCAAGCGGGCGAGCCTGCCCCGGTGGGCCTCTAGCATCGGTGCGGCACGAGCCGGATGCGAGGAGACGTACGTACAGATGGGTGCCAATCACAGTCACGGCACGTCCGCCCTGCCCGTTTCCCGCCGGACCGTGGTGGCGACGCTGGCCGTCATCGTTCCCGTCGCCCTGGCGACGGTGGCCGCCCTGATATGGCTGTGGCCGGGCGACGGCCTGCCATCCGGTTCGTCCTCGTCCTCGCTCCGCCAGGTCAGCGGGACGATCGTCGACATCGTCCCCAAGCCGTGCCCCGCCGTACCGGACGGGCGGGCGGCCGGTCCGGCCGCGGCGCCGGGCTCCGATGCCTGCGGGAACGCCCGCGTCAGGATCACCGGTGGGCCCGACGAGGGCCGGAGCGTCACCACCGATCTGCCCACCGGTCCCGGTGCGCAGCGGTTCGCGGTGGGCGAGGACGTGGTGCTGGTCCATATGCCGGACGGCGCGCTCGACGCACCCGAGTTTCTGCTGTCGGACCACGACCGGTCCGCTCCGCTGTGGCTGTTCGCCGCCGCGTTCGCCCTCGCGGTGGTCGCCTTCGGACGCTGGCGCGGACTGACCGCGCTGATCGGGCTGGCCGTGACCTTCGTCCTGCTGCTGACCTTCGTCGTCCCCGCGATCCTCGCCGGTGAGCCGCCGGCCCTGGTGGCGATCGTGGGCTCCGCCGCGATCATGCTGGCGGTCCTCTACCTCACCCACGGCTTCACGATCGCGACCTCGATGGCGGTGCTGGGCACGCTGGTCAGCCTCACCCTCACGGGTCTGCTGTCCGCGTTCGCCATCGACGTCGCGCACCTCTCGGGGGTCACCGACGATAGCTCGTTCCTGCTCGACAGCGACTACCGGATCAACGGGCAGGGCCTGCTGCTCGCGGGAATCATCATCGGCGCGCTCGGCGTCCTCGACGACGTCACCGTGACCCAGGCCGCCACCGTGGGGGAACTGGCCGTGGCCAACCCCGGCTACACCTTCGGGCGCCTCTACCGCGCCGCCGCCCGGGTCGGCCGGGCCCACATCGCCTCCGTGATCAACACGATCGTCCTCGCGTACGCCGGGGCGGCGCTGCCCCTGCTGTTGCTGTTCAGCGTCGGCGACCAGCCGCTCGGAGACGTGCTGCGCAACCCCGTCCTCGCCCAGGAGATCATCCGCAGCGTCGTCGGCACGCTGGGACTCATCGCGGCCGTCCCCGTGACCACCGCGCTGGCCGCCCTGGCGGCACCGCGGCGGCGCTCGGGGGAGGAACCGAAGGGCCACCGGCCGGCCGGTCCCGCGGCGGAAAAGGATTGGCCGGCGGAGCAGCACGTCCGATAGAACAGGCGCAGACCTACGACGACGAGAGGAGGGACGAGCCGATGTGTGCCAAGAACTCGTGCCGGTTCCTTCCCGGGGTACGGTCGGACGCCGACCCCTGGGCGTGAGCGGCACGCCTCACCTGAGGAAGTGCAGTGAACCCCGAAAACATGATCATGCGCCCCATCGCGGGGCGTGCGGAACTCGACCTTTTCCGCCGTCTGCCCTACGTGCTGAACGACGAGCTGGACGACGACCTCGCCGCCGGCCGCAGGCGGCCCGAGTGGATGTGGATGGCGCTGCGCGGCGACCGCCTCGTCGCCAGGCTGGCCTGGTGGGCCCCGCGCGCGGGCGAGGCGCCGGCGCTGCTGGACATCCTCGACCTCGACGACACCACGCCCGGACCGGCGAGCGTCGACGCCGGGGTCCGGTTGTTCGAGACCGCGAGTGCCGCGGTGCTGCCGGCCGGGGTACGCCCGCCGGAATACAACGCGTTCGTCCCCCCGCGGTGGCGTGACGACGCGAAGGCGAGGCCCGCCGTCGAGGACCGCATCGCCGTGCTGGAGCGGACCGGCGCCCGGCTGCTCGTCGAACGGCTGCGGCTGGAGTGGCGTCCAGGCACTCCCGTCGCTCCGCCGGGCGGGCGGCTGGCCTTCCGTCCCGTGGCCGGCAGGGAGGAACTGGTCGCCCTGATGACTCTCGTCCTCGACGGCACGCTCGACGCCCACAGCCGCGCCGACCTCGCCCGCATGCCCGCCGAGCGGGCCGCTGCCCAGCACTACGACGAGGAGCTCGCCCACTACCGCAGCCCCCGGGAATGGTGGCGGATCGGCACATCGCCCGAGGGCGAACCGGTGGGATTCGTCATCCCGGCGCGCAACGAATACAACGCGATGATCGCGTACATCGGGGTCGTGCCCGCCCACCGTGGGAAGGGCTACATCGACGACCTGCTGGCCGAGGGGACGCGTATCCTCGCGGAGGAGGGCGTCCCGCGAGTCCGCGCCGCCACGGACGTCGGGAACGTCCCGATGGCCCGGGCGTTCCTCCGCGCCGGATACGAGGTCATCGGGCAGCGCATCGACATGACCTGGAGTGAGGGCGGGCCGCAGTAGGCCCGCGGCCTCCGGGCGACAGCAGGGGCATCCCCTCGGCCCGGAGCCTCTCCATCTCGGCATGTCCACGCCGCGTCCGATGGGCTCCGCCCGCGCGGCGTGGACGTCGGAGACGACGAGGCGCGGCCCCTCCGCCGAACCGCGCTGGTGTCTCAGGACGCCCATAGGGGGGTTAACCCGCCATCCGACAGACGTGTCAGCAGGCTGGTGAGCCTCGGACGGCGCTACGTACGCTCTCCCGGAGATCGCATCACAGCGGACCCTGGAGGGACATGACAGCGTCGGCCCTGGTCCGGCTCCTGCTGCGGCCGATGGTTTCGGCCGCGACCTGGAGGGCGGGCGCGCATCTGCTCGTCGCGCCGCTGAGCGCCGGGGCCGCGGCCGTGTTGACCTGCGTCGGTCTGCTGTTGGTCCTGGTGACGGCGCCCTTGGCACCGGTCAGGGGATACGCGTCGGAAGCCTGCGCGCTCACCCTGCGCGAGCTGGCACGGCTGGACGCGCGCCGGCTCCGGGCCGCCTTCGGGGTCGACCTGCCCGTGGACGTGCCGGGCCAGGAGGGGGACGATCCGGCCGCCTTCAGAATCGCCGCCTACACCCTGCTGCGGCTGCCTGTCGCCTTCGGGCTGTCCGTCCTGTTGCTCCTGGTGTGGGGTGGCTGCCTCTGGCTGGTGACCCTTCCCGCGCACCTGCCGTTGTACGAAGCCAGCGAAGTGGACCTGGGCCTTTTCCAGGTCTCCACGCCCGAGCGGGCGGGTGTCGTCGCGGCCGTGGCCGCCGTGGCGCTGCTCGCCGTGCCGCATCTGGTGCGCGCGCTCGCCACAGCCGACCTGGCACTGGCGCGGACGCTGCTGTGCGGTCTCACCGCGGCGAGGCTCGCCGCCCGGGTGGACGAGGTCGAGCGACGGCGGGCGGCGATGGTGCAGGCGGTGGAGGCCGAGCGGCGCCGCATCGAGCGCGATCTGCACGACGGCACGCAGCAACAGTTGCTCTCGCTCTCGCTCCTCGTGGGACGTGTCAGGCAGCGGTTGCTCCACGATCCGCAAAGCGCACTCGCGCTGGTGGACGAGATCCAGGCCGAGGCCCGGCAGGCGATCGCGGATCTGCGCAGCCTGATCCGGGGTCTGCACCCGCCGATCCTGGCCGATCTCGGGCTGGACGCGGCGCTGTCGGCGTTGGCGGCGCGCTGTCCCGTGCCCGTGAGGGTCGAGGTCGCGCTGTCCGGCGGGCTGCCCTCCGCGATCGAGTCGATCGCCTACTTCACGGTGGCCGAGGCGCTCACGAACGTCGCCAAGCACGCCCAGGCCAGGCAGGTCAGGATCGACGTCGACGGCGGCGGCGGACGGCTGCACGTCACGGTGGCGGACGACGGCGTCGGCGGTGCCCGGATCGTCCCCGGTTCCGGGCTGACGGGCCTCGTGGACCGCGCCGCCGCGGTCGACGGCCGGCTCCACCTGTCCAGCCCGCCCGGAGGGCCGACCGTCCTGAGTCTGGATCTGCCGTGCGCGTCGTGATCGCCGAAGACTCCGCTCTGCTGCGTAAGGGCATCACGCTGCTCCTGCAGGAGGCGGGGCACGACGTCGCCGCCGCGGTCGGCGACGCGGAACTCCTGCTGCGCGCGGTCGCGGAGCATCGGCCGGACATCGCCGTGGTGGACGTCCGGATGCCGCCGACCTTCCGCGACGAGGGCTTGCGGGCCGCGCTCCTGCTGCGTTCGGAGTTCCCGGAGACGGCCATCCTGGTGCTCTCGCAGTACGTGGAGGAGCGCTACGCCGCCCAGTTGCTCGCGGGAGACATCTCCGGCATCGGCTACCTGCTCAAGGACAGGGTCGCCGACGCCGACGACTTCCTCAGAATCCTGGACCAGGTGACCGGCGGCGGCACGGTCTTCGACCAGGAGGTGGTCGCGCAGATTCTGGTGCGTACCCGCCGGCAGGACCCCATACAGGCCCTCACCCGCCGCGAGCGGGACGTGCTGCAGCTGATGGCGGAAGGGCGATCCAACGGCGGCATCGCCGGCACCCTGGGGGTCACTCCCGGTGCGGTGGAGAAGTACGTCACCTCGATCTTCGCCAAGTTCCGGCTGCCGCCATCGGAAAACGATCACAGAAGGGTCCTGGCTGTCCTGCGCTACCTGGACGGCTGACCACGGGCGTCGAGGACGGGAGTTCGAAGGTGGAGACAGTGATCGTCGGAATCGGGGGTGAAGCCATGAGGGTCCGCTCAGGGGGAGCCGATCCTGCCCTCTCCGGGCCGCCCGCCTCAGGGCGCCGGCGCGAGGAAGTGGGGTGACATGGAGCTCCTCGCCCCGGTCCTGGACTGGCTGGAGTCCCAGAGCGACGCGGTCGTCGGGCTTGTCGCGGGGCTGTTCATGGTCGCGGAGACCTCGCTGTTCGTCGGTCTGCTGGTGCCCGGCGACGGGGTCGTGCTGCTGGCGGGGGCGACCGTCACCTCGATGGCCGAGTTCCCGCCCCTGGTCGCGGTGGTGATGCTCGGTGCGCTGATCGGGGAGTCGGGCGGCTACCTGCTGGGCAGCCGTTACGGTCGCCGGGTGCGTTACAGCCGGGCCGGGCGGCGCCTGGGTGAGCGCAACTGGATCCGGGCCGAGGAACTCGTCCTGGGGAGGGGAGGCGGCTGGGCGCTCGCGGGGTCGCGGTTCGTCCCGCTCATGCACTCCCTGGTTCCCGTACTGGCGGGCACCCTGCGGATGCCCTACCGGCGCTTCCTCTTCTGGGAGAGCGTCGCCGCGGTGGCGTGGTCCACCAGCTACCTCGCCGTCGGCGCGGTGGTCGGGCAGACCCTCAGGCGGCAGGGGCATCTCATCGGGTACGGGATCTCCGCCCTGATCCTGATCGCCACGTACGTGATCACCCGCATCGCGGCCAGGAAGCAGGAACCGTGCGAGGAGGTGCCGGCGGGACGCGACCGCTGAGGTCTCCATTCGTCAACAAGTAGCACTGTCAAGTCGTGTCACCACCACTCCGCGTGGGGTGGTGACACGACTGACAGTGCTTTTTTGCGTTTATAGGGTCACTCCTAGATCAATCGGTGCAAGAGGGGTTCTGCCGAATAAAGGGCAATTTTCGGTCATCTTGCTTGATTGTCTGCGCCTCGGGGGAGGCGGTGCGCAAAGGGGGCAACCTAACCATCTGTCGGCTCGGTCCGAACGTGTGTGGCCGGCCCGGTAGTCCGGGGATTCCCTGATCAGTTCGATTCCGCAGGTATCGGCGCAAACTAGTCCGCCGTCCGGCAAGTTCCTGATCGAGGATGTTCTCATGTATGGAGAAATGTCGTCGCACGACGGTGAGCCCTTTCCTCTCTTGTGGGGACAACGGCTGCACTGGCAGGTCTACAGAATCACCCCGCCGGGCTCGCGATGGCGGAACAACGCACTCTTCCATTGGGCGATTCCGGACGGTGCCACCCTGCTTGACGTGCGGGAATCGGTGTCGTCGCTGATCGGCAGGCACCAGGCCCTGCGCACCCGTTATGGCATAGACGCCGACGGCCGCGCCGTACAGACGGTGGAACAGAACGGCATTCCCGATCTGCGGATTCTCGATATCGAGGGGCGGGCCGATCCCGTCGCCGCGGCCCAGGAATTCGTCGCCGGCCTGCACCGAATGGATTTCGACCTGGAAGCCGGCCCTCCGGTGCGCGTCGGGCTGGTCGTGCAGGGGGAAATTCCCCGCTGGCTGGCTTTCGTCGTTCACCATATCGTCACCGATTGGCTGGGTGCGGTTACGTTGCGGACGGAATTCCGTGACGGGCTCGACGAGGAATGGCGGAAGAAGGCGTCCGTGTCGCAGGCCGCACAGCCGAGATCGGTGGCCGGTCAGGAGGCGTCGGAGGCGGGACGCCGAACGCACCGAAGTGCCCTCCTCTATTGGCAGAACATTACTCGGGAGTTTCCCGATACCACCCTTCCTGTTCCCGCCGTTCCTCCTGTCGAATTCCGTCCGGGCGAGGTGGTGCTGAAGTCGGAGGCGGCGGCCCGCGCGGTCGTGGAGCTGTCCCGCCGGTACGGCGCGCCCGAGGCGGCGGTCGTCCTGGGCCTGTACGCGATGCTGCTGGCCGCCTACACCGGCAACGACCGGCTCGCGATCCGCATGTTCGTGGCCAACCGCTTCCGCAGAGAGCTTCTCGGCCTTCTCGGCTGCCTCTACCAGACGATGCCGGTCCTGCTCGACGCTCCGGCGGGCTGCCCTCTGGAGGAGGTGTTCGCCCGTGCCAGGGCCGCGATCACCCTCGGCTACCGGTATGGCTCCTATGACCAGGACGAGATCGCTGAGCTGGTCGTGCGGGAGCAGTTCCACCGCGGCGTCAACCTCAGCACGATGCCGGCGTTCAACTTCCTGCCCACGAGGTCGGGCGGGAATCCCGACGCCTCGGCCGAGTCGGAGCTGACCTGGCGGGACATCGAGATGGACATCGGGGATCCGCTGGAGCTGCTGGCGCGGTGGGAAGGCGACGCGATGCGCTTCGCGATCCGGTGCAACAGCGCCCTGATCCCGCCGGAACAGGCCGTCGAACTGCTCGTCGCTCTCGAAGAGCTCGCCGTACGGGCCGGGGAGGGGGCGACGCGGCTCGACGCGGTACGTGTGCCGGCGCGGGAACGCGGTGCCGGCTGGATCAACAGGCGGGGCAGCTGGATCTGGGCGGAGGGCGTCGCCGGCCTGCTGCGCGCACACCCGGCGGTGGACACCGTGACCGTCGGGTCCGAGCGCGGCGTGCTGACCGCCCGGATCGACGCGGGGAGAACGGTGACGGTCCACGAGCTCCGCGCGTTCCTGGCGGGTGCGCTGGCGGCGCATCCCGCGGCGGTCGTGCCCGACCGGTTCGTCCTCACCACCCCCGACGGCACCGAGGAGGGCGACGGAAGGGACGCCCCGGGGCGGGACGGCACGGACGCCGAGGACCTTCTCGCGTCGATCGTCGGGAAGGCCGATCCGGCGGCACGGGACCGCCTGCCCTATCTGGTCGCGGGAGGGACCCTGGCGGGCGCGGAACGCGTGCTGGCCGAACTAGAAACGGCGGGCCATACCGGTCTCACGTACGCGGACCTGACGGGATACGTCCCGTTCCACGTGCTCGCCACCAAGATCCGGTCGCTAGACACCGTGGGAGGCGGGCAGCGATGAAAGCGCTGGACACGATCACGACCCCGCAGGACGTCGCAGAGGCGTCCGGCGAGATCCTCGCGGCGCTGCACGACGCGGGCGCGGTACTGCTGCGGGGATTCGACCTGACCAAGCCGGACGCGCTCGGCGAGGTGGTGCGGGCCTTCGGCGGATCGCCCCTGAGCTACCAGGACGCGGCCACTCCGCGGACAGAGGTGGGCGGGCAGGTGTACACCTCGACCGACTATCCGCCTTCGGAGGAGATCGAGCTGCACAACGAGGGCTGCTACTCCGAGATGTGGCCCGCTTACCTCTACTTCGGCTGCGTGACCCCGGCCGGCGGCGGCGGCGGCGCCACCACGATCGCGGACGGCCGGCGCCTGCTCGAGGAGCTGCCGCCCGACCTGGTCGCCCCGCTGCGGCAGAAGGGGGTGGCGTACGTCCGCACGTACCACCCCCGCCTCGGGCTCTCCTGGGAGCACGTGTTCGGCACGGACGACCCGGCCGAGGTGACGAGGCTGGGCGCGCTGCGCGGCATCGAGGCGGAGTGGCTCGACGGGGGAGTCCTGCGTACGAGACAGCGCAGGCCCGCGACCGTCCGGCATCTCCGGACGGGGGAGGAGTGCTGGTTCAACCAGGTCGTGGCCTTCCACCCGGCCGCGCTGCCCGCCGACATCCGCACCGCCCTGGCCAGGGCCGTGCCGGCCGGGATGGCCCCCAAGCAGGTGACGTACGGCGACGGCACGCCGATCGAGGACGAGGTCGTCGCGGAGATCAGGCGAGTCGCACGGAAGCTGAGCGAGCCGATCGAGTGGCGCGAAGGTGACGTCGCGATCGTCGACAACGTCCTCGCGGCCCACGGCCGCCTGCCGTACCGGGGGAGACGAAAGGTGCTGGTGTCGATGTCGCACGCCATGGCGTGGACCGGGGCCGATGAGGCGGTGCCGGCATGAACCACTCCTATCTCGACGTGATCAGGGAGATCGCCGAGAGCGACCCCGCGAGGGTCGCCCTCCGCTGGGATGGCGGCGAACTCGGTTTCGGCGCACTGCTGGCGAAAGCGGAGGAGCTGGCGGGCGAGCTGGCCGTACGCGGCGTCGGCGCCGGACGGACGGTCGCGCTCCGCCTGCCCCGCGGCCCCGCGCTCGTGGTGGCCATGCTCGGCGTCACGCGGGCGGGCGCGGCGTTCCTGCCGCTCGCTCCCGAGGAACCGGAGGAGCGCCTGCGCATGATCCTCGGCGACTCGGACGCCTCTCTCGTCCTGTGCCAGACGGGCGGCCCGCGGGCGCCGGAGGAGACCGAGCCGGTGATGCTCCTGCCGGACGGCCGTCTGGCCGAACCTTCGTCAGGCGTGCCGCCCACCTCGGCCGGCCCCCGCCGTGAGGACCTCGCGTACGTCGTCTACACCTCCGGCTCCACCGGCAGGCCCAAGGGGGTGATGGTCGAACACGGCGCCCTGCTCGACTATCTGACCTGGTGCGCGACGACGCTGCTCGACGCGGGCGCCCCCATGCCCGCCATCTCGTCGCCCGCCTTCGACGCTTCTCTCAAACAGACGCTCGGCACCCTCGTCGCCGGCGCCCAGGTGTGGCTCATCGACGACGCGACCGCCACGGACCCGCTTGCCTTGGCCGGACTGCTCGCGCGGCCCGCGCCGTACGCGTTCAACTGCGTGCCGAGCCTGTGGCGGGCGGTGCTCGCGGAGCTGGAGGCGGTGCCGGGGGAGATCGGGCTGCGCCGGCTGCTGCTCGGGGGCGAGGCGGCCGACGCCGAACTCGTCGCGAGGACCCGCAGCCGGGCCCCCGGAGTCGAGATCTGGAACCTGTACGGCCCCACGGAGACGACCGCCAACGCCAGCGCGGGCGTGGTGACCGGGTCCGGCACCCCCACGCTGGGCCGGCCGCTGCCCGGCAGGCGGCTGTACGTGCTCGCCGCCGACGGCTCCGAGGTCATGCCCGGGGAGTCCGGGGAGTTGTTCATCGGCGGCGACGGCGTCGCGCGCGGTTACCGGGGGCGGCCCGCCCAGACGGCCGAGCGCTTCGTCCCCGATCCCTTCTCACCCGTGCCCGGGGCCCGGATGTTCCGCACCGGCGACCTCGTGCGCCGGCGCGCCGACGGCGACCTGGAGTACCTCGGCAGGCGTGACCGCATGGTCAAGCGCTCCGGCGTCCGGATCGAGCTGGACGAGATCGAACACGCGATACGCCGGATAGCGGGGGTCCGCGACGCGGCCGTCTTCATGAGGGAGACCGCGATGGTCGCCGCCGTGGAGGCGCCGCACACCCTGAACGTGCGACGGGAGCTCACCGCCTGGCTGCCCCGGGCGGCCCTGCCCGACGTGATCCGCATCGTGGACGCCCTGCCGCGTACGGCAGGCGGCAAGACGGACCTCGACGCGTTGCGCGCCGCGCAGGACGCCGCCACCGGCGCCGCCGAGCGGCGGACGACGGAGGAGGGCTCCCTGGAGGACCTGCTGGCCGCGATCTGGGCCCGGGTGCTCGAGCTGCCCGAGGTCAGCCCGGAGGACGACTTCTTCGAGGTGGGCGGTCACTCCCTCGCCATGCTGCGCATCGTCGGCAGGGTCGGCGAACTGTTCGACGTCGACCTCCCCGTGGACCTGTTCTTCGACGCCCCCACCGTCGCCCTGCAGGCGCAGGCCATCCGCGAGAAGCTCGGTGTGGAGGCCGACGCGAGGGCGGTCCGGGAGCCGGCGGCCGGGCGGCGCCCGTGACGCGGGATGTGTCGTACGCGGAGAAGGGCCTCTGGTTCCTCCACCAGACCGCGTCCGCGGGCGCCTGCAACGTGAGCGTGGCGGTCCAGATCCGCTCGGAGCTGGACGTGCCGCGGCTCCTCGCGGCCCATGACCTCGTCGTGGCCCGCCACGAGGCGCTGCGCACCTCGTACGAGGTGGTGGACGGCGCCCTGAAGGCCGTCGCGCACGAGCCGGGCCCGGCGGGCGGGGACGTGGAGGAGGCGCCGCCGGGAGCGCTCCTCCGCGAGGCGGTCGAGACCGAGCACACCCGGCCCTTCGAGCTGGCCGGGGGACGGCTGAGCAGGATCAAGGTGTGGCGGAGGGCGGACGACGATCACATCGTTCTGCTGACCGCCCACCACGCGGCGGTGGACTGGACGGCGATGATCGTCTGCGCCTTCGAGATCTGCGCTCTGTACGGGGCGGGCCTCGACGAGGCAGGGCTGCCGCCCCTGACGGCGCCCTACGCCGAGTTCGTCGCGGAGCAGCAGGCCGCGCTCGCAGGCTTCGACGGGGAGGAGGCCTGGCGCTACTGGTCGCAGGCGTTGCCCGCGAAACGGCCCGAGCCGCCCGTCGCCGTGTCGACGAGCAGGAGCGACCGCGACGGCAGGCACCGGGTCGTCACCTTCTCCGTCGGCCCCGAGGCGACGCGCCGGATCGGCAAGGTGTCCTGGGCCGCCAGGGTGCCGCCCAACGTCGTCGTGCTCGCGTTGTGGGTGCTCGCGCTGCGGCAGGAGAGCGGCGACTCCACCATCGCGGTCGGGCTGCCCCGGTCGCTGCGGGGCCGCAGGTTCGACCGCACCGTCGGCTGCTTCACGAACACCGTGCCGCTGTTCGTCGAGGTCGACGCGGACGCTCCGCCCGGCGTTGTGATCGAGGCGGTCCGGGAGAGGCTCGCCGACTCCGTGCCGCACCAGCACTATCCGTTCGAACTGCTCGCCCAGCGGATGCCCGACCTCAGCACGGTGCCGGGACGCGCGCCCGTCTATGACGCGACGTTCAACTTCGTGCCCCGCGACGCCCTCGGCATCGCCCCGCTCGTCACCGGCGCCGCCGACGTGACGGTGGAACTGGGCGGCCTGCGGATGAAGCCGTTCCCCACGCCTCCCGCCATCGGCCCCGGGGCCGACCTCAGCCTGCACATCACGGAACTGCAGGACGGCATGGCCGGAATGGTCAGTTACGAGGCAGGTCTTTTCGAGTCCCACGTGGCCGAACGCGTACGCGACCGGCTGCTCACACTGATCGCTCAGCTCTGACTGACCCGATTGAGGAGGAAGTTCCGTGTTCGACGATCCCGAGGCGATTTTCCATGTGGTCATCAACGGCGAGGAGCAGTACTCCATCTGGCCCGTTGCGCTGCCCGTGCCCGACGGGTGGCGCACCACGGAGTTCGAAGGCACGAAGGACGCCTGCCTGGAGAGGATCGAGGCCGAGTGGATCGACATGCGCCCGCGCAGTCTGCGTGAGCAGATGGAACGGGTGGAGTCGTGAGCATCGTCGCTCCGCTCAAGCTGCCTCCGTTCCGCCGCCTGTACGCGGCGCAGGTGGTCGCGAACTTCGGTGACGGGCTCGACTACCTGGCGATCGTCACGATCGTGGTCTTCGAGTGGCAGCGCGGAGCCTCGGCGCTCGGCGTGATGGCGCTGGCGACGGCCCTTCCCCTGGTGTTCGGCGCGCCGGTGTTCGGCGTGGTCGCCGACAGGTTCGAGCCGCGCATCGTCATGGTGCTGGCCAACGTCGTGCGCGCGGGCGCCGTCGCACTGATCATGTTCGTCGACGACTTCCCGTGGGTGTGCCTGCTGGCCGCCGTCGCGGGGGTGTGCGCCGGCTTCTTCGGCGCGGCGGAGCAGCGGTTCATCCGTTACCGGGTGCCGGAGAACCAGCTGCTGCAGGCCAACTCGCTGCGCTCCACCACCGAGCGCATGCTGACCGGGCTGACCGGCCCGGGCATCGCCGCCGTGCTCATCGCCCTCGTGGGCGCGCGCGGCACGCTCGCGGTGACGGCGGGGTGTTTCGCGCTCTCCGCGCTGGCCGTCTTCTTCGTCGGACGTATCGCACGGCCGGACGACCCCGCGGAGCCGGAGGAGAGGGCCGGCTGGCTGCGGAGGGTGGCCGCCGGCGTCCATCACGTCGGCACGCTGCCCTCGCTCCGGCTCGTCGTCGCGGGGGTCGCGGTGGCCTACCTGTTCTCGACGATGTTCGACGTGATGCTGCCGGTGTGGTACCGCGACATGGGCGGCGGTCCCGCCTTCACCGGCACCGCCATGACCTGCATGGGCGTCGGCGGAGCCCTCGGCGCGCTGGCGCTCGCGAAGTTCGGTGACCGGTTCAACCTGACGACCGTCATGGCCCTGTCGTCGATCGTGATCGGGCTGCTGGTCGGCGCGATGGGGCTGGCGGGCACGCTTGAGGGCCGGGTGCTCCTCGGCGTCTGGCTGGTCTTCGCCGCGTGCATCGGCGTCTGCGCGGCGGTCGCCATGATCGGCTACGGCACTCTCGTCCAGCGGCTGACGCCGCCCGAGCTCATGGGCCGGGTGGGGGCGCTCACCGGCGCGGCCGTCACCGCGCCCACCGTCGTGGGCCCGGCCGTCTCGCCGGTCATCGCATCGGCCGTGGGCGTGGACGGTCTCTTCACGATCTGCGGTGCCGGACTGATCGCCGTCGGCCTCGTCATCGTCTGGCGCAGCCGCGCTCACTCCGCGCCCGCGGCGGCGCCTTCACCCCAAGCCGCGCCGACCGCGATCAAATGAGGAGGGCTGACGAATGTCTGCGACGCACGACGGATCGGAGATCTGGCGGCTGTTCGCCGATCGCGCGGCCGCGCATCCGGACGCGCCGGCCGTCTCCGACGGGACGACGAGCCTGACCTACGGCCAGCTGGCCGCCAGGGCGTCCGCCGTCTCCGATCGCCTGCCCGGCGGGCTGACCGGGGTGTGCCTGCCCAGGTCGGTGGACCTGGTCGTGGCCATGCTGGCGGCACTGCGGCGGGGCGGCTATCTTCCGCTGGACGCCGCGACGGAGACGCCGGCCGGGAACGAGGTCGCCGAACGCTTCGGGGCGAGTGCCGTGATCGCCCCCGCACGCGTCCCTTCTGCGGGGGGCGTGCCGGAGATCGAGATCACCTACCGTGGCGCGCGCGGTGACACGGGCGCGGGCGCCTGCGGCCGGTGGGACACCGCGTACGTCCTGCGCACCTCGGGCTCCACAGGAGAGCCCAAGGGCGTGCTGGTCGAGCACGGGCCGCTCGCCGAGCACCTGCGGACCTTCGGGCGCCGCGTCGAGGTCACGGCGGAGGACCGGATGCTGTTCTTCGCGTCGCCCGTCACGGACGTCAGCGTCGAACAGATGCTGGTGCCGCTCATCCACGGAGCCTTCCTGTTCGTGCGGGATCCCGGGCTGCCGGACACCCCCGCCGATTTCTTCGCGACCGTCGCCGCCGAGCGCCTCACCGTGGTCAACGTCCCCGCCGGATACTGGCGGCTGCTCGTGCGGGAGGCCGCCACACTCCCGGCCTGCCCCGACCTGAGACTCGTGATCGCCGGCAGCGACGTCATGCCCGCGGAAGCGGCCAGGGAATGGCTGGCGGGGCCGCTTCGGCCGGTGCGGCTGCTCAACGCCTACGGTCCCACCGAGGCGATCATCACGGCGACGGCCGAGCGGGTGGAGTCGGTGCCGGAGGGCGCCGCCTCGGCCGCGATCGGGACGCCGCTCGCGGGGCGCTCGATGTACGTGCTCGACGACCGTCTCCGGCAGGTCGCGCCCGGCGAGGTGGGCGAGGTGTATCTCGCGGGGAGACTCGCCCGCGGCTACGCCGGGGATCCGCGCCGCACCGCCGAGGTGTTCCTGCCCGACCTGTTCGGGAGCGGCGGCCGCATGTACCGCACGGGCGACGAGGCCCGCGCGCACGCCGACGGCTCCGTGGAGTTCCTCGGGAGGATCGACCGCCAGGTCAAGGTGCGGGGTTTCCGGGTCGAACCCGCGGCGGTCGAGGCCGCGGCACGGAGCGAGCCCGGCGTCGCCGACTGCGCGGCGATCCCCGACAGGGGCGCCGACGGCGAGACCCGGCTGATCCTGCTGGCGGTGGGGGAGGAGGGGCTGGACACCGGACGGCTGGCCGACCGGTTGCACGCCGTTCTGCCCGGCGCCGCCGCACCCGCCGCCGTCGTCAGGGTCGACCGCCTTCCGCTCACCGAGGGGGGCAAGGTGGACCACCGCGCGGCGCTCGCACTCGCCCGGGACGCGCATCGCTCCACAGCACCGGGCGACGACGCACCGGGCGAGGAGGCGGAGGGACTCGAAGGCGCGCTCCTGGCCATCTGGCGTGAGGCGTTCGGCGGGGTGCAGGTCGGCCTCGACGACGAGTTCGTCGCGATCGGCGGCGACTCGATGACCAGCCTCGCGATCGCCTGCCAGGCGCCGGCCATCGGCGTGCGCCTGAGACCGCGCGACATCTTCGAGGCGGGGACGGTGCGGAAGCTGGCCAGGCGGCTGTCGGCCGGAGCCGAGCGGCCGGAGGCCGTCACACCGCGCCGGTCCGGCGACGAGGCGACCCCCGCGACGTTGTGGCTGGCCGACCGGCTCGGCACCGTCCCCGGCGAATGGAACCAGTACGTGCTCGCCGACCTGGCGTCCGGCGCCGAGGAGCCGAGCCTGCGGGCCGCCTTCGCGCACGTGCTCGCCTGTCATCCCGTGCTCACCGCGGAGCTGGTGCGGGACGGGGACACCTGGCGGCACCGGCCCGCCGCCCCGGCTCCCCTTCCGTGGCACGTCGTCGAGGTCGCGGACGAGGACGAGGTGGCGGACCTGATCGGCAGGATCAGCGCCGGCATCGATCCCCGGCAGGGCCGGATGATCGCAGCGGCCTGGGTTCGGGGGCCGCACGAGCGCGGGCGGCTGCTCATGGTGGCCCACCACGCGGTGACGGACGCGGTGGGCTGGCGCCTGCTGATGGGTGAGATCGAGGCGGCCCACCGCTTGACCGCGGACGGATGGGGCCTGCCCGCCGCCGAGCCGCGGCCGGGTCCGGGACAGTGGAGCGCCACACTCAGGTCCGTGGCGGCGGAGGGCCGCTTCGACCAGGCGCTGTCCCACTGGACGCAGACCGTGGCCGCGGCGAACGCCGTCCAGCGCGGCGACCACCCCGGCACGGAGGGGACTGCCCGCGCGCTCACCCTCACCGTCGACGCATCGGTGCTCCTCGCCCACCCGTACGCCGGCCTCGCAGAGCTCGTGCTCGCCGCCGCGCTGAAGACATGGCGCACGCATACCGGCCGTGAGCGATGCGTCGTCGAACTGGAGAACACGGGCAGGGACGAGCTGGACGCATCCGCCGCCTTCGAGGTCGTGGGATGGCTGACCGCGCTGTACCCGGCGGTCGTGGACGTCCGGGAGGACGCCGCCGCCACGCTGTGGGCCGCGCGGCGGGCACTGCGCGAGGTGCCCGGGCGGGGGCTTGGTTACGGCGTCCTGCGCCACTACCATCCCGACCCCCAAGTGCGGGAAAGCCTGCGCCTGCGACGCTCCCCCGACCTCGCCTTCAACTTCCTGGGCCGGCTGGAGGTGCCGGACGGCACCGCCCTGTACGCCCCGGGGTCCCGGATAGCGGCGGGGCCGCGGCGGGCGGCACAGGCCGTCCGCCCCTGCCACTGGGTCGTGGAGGCCGCGCTCGACGGGGAGAACCTGACGATCACGATCGAGATCCCCGGAACGGTGACCGACGCCGCCGCCGGAGCCGTCGTGGCCGGTCTGGGGGCGGAGCTCGCCGCGCTCACCCACGAGGACGCCGGGCTCCCGCTCACTCCCGCTCAGGAGGGCATCCTCTTCCACGCGGCCGCCGACACACGGCGCGACGGCTACGTCGGGCAGTTCGCCGTCGAGCTGACAGGCGCGCTCGACGTCGCCAGAGCCGAGGCGGCCTGGCAGGAGGTGGCGGCCGCGACGCCCTCGTTGCGCTCCTCGTTCGACTGGCGGCGCAGGGAGCAGCCCGTACAGCGGGTGAGCAGGCAGGCCGGGATTCCGGTGACCACTCACGACTGGAGCGGTCTCGGCATGCCGGCCGGCGAAGCGGCCGAGCGGCTGCTCGCCGCCGAGCGCGCGCCGTTCGACCTCGAACGCCCACCGCTGCTGCGGGTCGCGTTCGCCCGCCTCGGCCAGGACCGCCACCTGTGCGTGGTCACCCACCACCATCTCATCCTGGACGGCTGGTCGATGAACCTCGCGCTGCGGGATTTCTGCGCGGCGTACGAGGGACGGCCGCTCGGCCGGCGGCCGCTGCCCGTCACCGGAGAGGGCGCGAGCAGGCCGGACGACGGGTTCTGGCGGGAGACGCTCGCCGCAGGCGCGGGCGCCCCCCTGGTGCCGCAGGACCGTGTGCGCTCCCTGATACAGGCGGAGGCCACCCGGCTCGTCCGGCCCGAGGAGTGGAGGCGCGCCGCCGCCGAGGCGCGGGCGGGCGGGCTGACCCCTGCCCTGCTCCTGCATCTCGCCTGGGCGCTGACCCTGGGAACCCTGCTCGACGTCGAGGAGGTCACCTTCGGGACGGTGCTGTCGGGCAGGTCGGAGGGCGTCGAGGACGTCGAGCAGGCCTCGGGCATGTTGATCAACACGCTGCCGTTCCGGGTGCGCCTCGACCGGGATCTGCCGCTCGACGCCTGGCAGGCCGAAGCGTCGGAGGTCTTCGCCGGTGTCCAGGAGCGGCAGCACGACTCCCTCGTCGTCATCCGGAGGACGGCCGGGCTCACACCGCGCGACCTGCTGTTCGACCACATCCTCGACTTCGGCACCGGCGCGACCATGCTCGGCCTGTCCGGGGAGATCGGCTTCGGCGGTCTCGTCGGCGTTCCACTGCGCTCCGTCGAGCGAACCAACTACGGGGTGACCGTCACCGCGTACGCGAACGAGGGCCTGGAGCTGGCCGTCAACCACGACACCGGCCTGCTCTCTCCCGAGGAGGCGGAGACGGCCCTCGCGATCCTCGAGTCGCATGTGATCAGGCTCGCCCACGCCCGGGGGCAGGGCACCGTCGGCACCCGGCTGAAGGAGGCGGCACGATGAGCCCGATCGAGACGGTCGGCCTCGGCACGGCGCCGGCCGGCGCGCCCACACTGCAGGAGCTCGTCGGCGCCGGCTCGGACCTGCCCGCCGTACGGCACGGCGGGCGCGTCCTGAGCTATCCGGACCTGCACGCGAAGGCCGCCGCGGTCGCCGCGGAGGTCGTCGGACGGGGGATGGCGGCGGAGACGCCGATCGGGGTGTGCACGAGCGATCCGATCGAGTTCGTGCCCGCGGTCCTGGGGATCCTGAGGGCCGGCTGCCCCTACGTGCCCCTCGACCCGTCGTGGCCGGCGACCAGGTATGGCAGGGTGGCCGAGCGCATCGGCATGCCGTTCGCCCTGACGGGGCGGGAGAGCGCGCAGCGGCTCCTGGCGGAAGGGCTCGCGGTCGGCCGGCTGGACGAGCTGCGGCCAGACACGGACACGGACACGGCCGGTGCCGTCCAGGGACGCCGGGGATCGCTCGCCTACATGATCCTCACGTCCGGTTCCACCGGCGAGCCCAAGGCCGTCGCGGTGGAGCACGCGTCGGCGCGCGAATCCGTCCTGGCCAGACGGCAGGTGTACGGCGGAAGGGTCCGCCGCTTTCTCTGGCACTCCCCGCCGGCCTTCGACAGCTCCGTCGCGGGCCTGTTCTGGACACTGGCCGACGGGGGAACCCTCGTCGTGCCGGAGGCGGAGGAGCGGACCGACCCCCGGCGCCTGCTTGATCTCATCCGTGCGGAGAGGGTCAGTCACGTGCTGTGCCTGCCGAGGGTATGGCGCGAGATCCTGGCGCTGGCCGCGCCCGGAGACCTCGACGGGGTGCGGGTGACCATCACGGCGGGCGAGCCGCTCACCGGCCCGGTCGTGGCCGCGCACGGAAAGCTCTGCGCGACGCCGCTGTGGAACGAGTACGGCCCGGCGGAGGGGTCGGTCTGGGCCACCGTGCACAGGTGCGATCCCGCCGACGACATGGACGTCGTGCCCATCGGCCGCGCCCGTCCCGGCTCGGAGGTCCTCCTCATGGGCGAGGACCTGACCCCGTGCGGCGTGGGTGAGACGGGGGAGATCTGGCTCACCGGCCGGGCGGTGGCGCGCGGCTACGCCGGCGCGCCGGCGCAGACCGCCGAGCGGTTCGTTCCTGTCGCGGGCGGTCGCGCCTATCGCACGGGAGACCTGGCCGTACGGCGCCCCGACGGTGCCCTGGAGTTCAGGGGGCGCAGGGACGACCAGGTCAAGGTGGCCGGCATCCGGGTGGAACTCGCGGAGGTCGAGCGCGCCCTGCTCGCGGTCGACGGCGTCCTGGACGCCGCCGTCCTCGCTCACGAGGTGGGGGAGGACAGGACGGCGATCGCCGCCTTCGTGGTCGGCCTCGCGGCCGAGGACGTGCGGACGCGGGTGGCCGCGCACCTTCCCGCGCCGATGATCCCGGCCACGGTCGTGGAGCTGCCGGAACTGCCCCGCAACTCCAACGGCAAGATCGACCGGACGGGCCTGACCGCGCTGCTGAGCACCGGCGATCCGGACGCCGGGGCCGGCGAGCGGTTCGACGAACCCCTGCACACCGTGATCGAGGTATGGCGAACCGTGCTGCGAAATCAGCGGCTCGGACCGGACGCCGACCTGTTCGCCTCCGGCGGCGACTCCATCAGCGCCGTCCTGATCTGCGCCGGCCTCGGCGGACACGGCGTGACCGCCTCCCCCAGGGACGTGTTCGAGGCGAGGACGCCGCTGCGGCTGGCCGAACTGATCGCCGCCGCGGACCGGCCGCTGGACGAGGAACCCTCCTCCGATGCCGCGGCACCCGTTCCCGCCGGGCCGCCGCCGGTCCCGCGGCGTGAGCGGGCCACGGTGACCTTCACCGACCAGCCGATCCCGCTCACCCCGATCCAGCGGTGGCTCGTGGACGGCGGCGCGCCCGGGCACTGGAACTTCTCCGTCGGCCTGACCGTCGAGCGCGGCCAGGCCGACAAGGTCCGGGCGGCGCTGGCGGAGGTGGTCGACCGCCACCCGATGCTCTCCGCCGTCTTCGAGCCCGCGCCGCGGTCCGCCGACTGGCGGGTGCGCCCGGGGCGAGGCGCCGTCCCCATGGTCATCGAGTTCCTCGACGACGCCGCGCTGCGCGGCGACAGGATCGCGCACTGGCAGCGCACACTGGATCTCCAGCACGGCCCTGTGGCGAGGCTGTTGTGGTTCGAGGCGCCGGGCACGCGCCCCCACGTCGTGCTCGTCGCCCATCACATGGTGTTCGACGCGGTCTCGTGGCGGATCGTCATGGCGGATCTCGGGAACGCGCTGCGCGCGCCCCTGCCGCCGCGGGGCTCCTACGGCCTGCCGGACTGGGTGGCGGACCACCACCGCGCCATCCAGGAGGGCGCCTACGACGCCGAGCTCGACCACTGGCTCACCACGGCGAGGCGGGCGGCCGACACCCGGCTTCGCATCGACCCCGGCACGGAGGGCGGCGCCGTGCGTTCCGTCCACAGGCTGCCGGCGGTCTCCGCCTCCACGGAGGTCCTGCTCGGCGCGGTGGCCACGGCCTTCCATCGCGTCTTCCCCGAGCTGCCCTGGCTCGGGGTGGACCTGGAGACGCACGGCCGCGCGGCGGCGAGTGCGGGGGCGGGAGAGGTGGGCTGGTTCACCTCCTTCCATCCCGTCGCCGTGGCGCTCGACACCGTGTCCGCGCCGGAGGAGGCCATCGCCGCCGCGAGGGACGCCCTCGCCAGGGTGCCGGGCGCGGGCGACGGGTACCTCGCCCTCGTCCACGCCCGCGACGGCCTGGCCGGCGCGGCGGAGCTGCGAACGCTACCGCCGCCGCTGCTCGGCCTCAACCATCTGGGCCGGCTGGAACGGAGCGTCCCCGTCGGCGACGCCCGGCTGACCGTCGACCTGGAGTCGCCGATGCAGCGCGCGCCGTCGGCACGACGCCGGCACGCCTTCGACCTCGACTGCGTCCTGGTGGAGGGCGCGCTCGTCGCCCTCTGGACGGCTCCCGGCCCGGCAGGAGACCACCTGCCCCGCCTGGCCGAAGAGTTCACCGCCTGCCTGGAGGCCGGTCATGAGCCTGCTTGACGCGACCCCGTACGACGAGGTGCTTCCGCTCACGCCGGAGCAGAGGGCGATCCTGTTCGAGTCGCTGAACGAGGGTCCCTCGATCTACGCCGTGCAACTGCGCTGCTCGGTGTCGCACTTCGAGCTCGGCGCCTTCCAGAAGGCATGGGACCGCCTCGTGACGAGGCACGGGGCGCTCAGGACCGCCGTCCGCTGGGAGGGCCGTGCCCAGCCCGTGCAGATCCTCCGCGGTTCGCCGCCCACCGCGATCCGCGCGGTCGAGGTGCGCGGGGCCGATCGGGAACGCCTCGGCGACCTGGCGGCGCGGCTCATGGACGAACAGTTCGCCAGGGAGACCGACCTCCAGGCGCCCCGTCTGATCACCCCCTACGTCGTGTACGCGGGTGACAGCGCGTACGCGAGCTGGAACGCGCACCACCTCGTGCTCGACGGACTGTCCAGCAGGCTGATGATCCAGCAGTTCGCCGAGGAGTACGACAGGGTGCTCGCCGGAGTCCCGGCGCCGCCGGGGCCGGCCGATCCCCTCGCCGGCTACCTGCGCCGGCGGTCGGCGCAAAAGCCGCTCGCGCCGGTGCGGCAGGCCGAGGAGCATGATCCGATCCTGCTGCGCGTCCTGGGCGCCGAGCGCAGACCGGGCGCGCGCAAGCGCCTCGTCGTGCCCTTCCCCGAGGGCCTCACCGGGCTCATGAGGGCGTTCGCCAAGAGGGCCGGCACGACCATGGCCGTGCAGTACCACGCCGCGTGGGCGCTGGCGCTCGCCGCGCTGGGCGGGACGCGCACCGTGCGGCTCGGCACCACCAGCTACGGACGCCCCGCCGAGATCCCCGGCTCCATGTCGATGCTCGGCATGTTCACGGTCACGCGTCCCACGACGGCCGTGCTCGACGAGGAGCGGAACCTCGCCGACTGGCTGGGCGCCTACCAGCAGGAGCTCGTGCGCGTCTGGGAAGGCTCGGTGCCCGCGGGCTCCCTCGGCGACGCCCCGGTCATCGTCGTGTCCCACTACCGGCCGCTCGACACCTTCCACGGTCCGCACAGCGGCGCGACCGTGGAGATCACCGACATCGTCGACCGGTCCGCCCACCCGCTGGTCGCCACCACGTTCATCGGCGACCAAGCCATGATCGTCGTCAATTTCAACGGCATCGTGCCCGCCCGGGGTGCGGTCCAACGGCTCGTCGGCGAGGTGATCGGCCGGCTCAAGCGGCTCGTCACGGTCCCGGATCCCCGCGCGGCCACCCTCCACGACCTCCTTTCCACCCCCGTATCGGCCATCGAAGGGTAGTGCGCAATGACCCAGCGTCTTCTCTCTCCGATCGAGGAAGCCCTCTGGATCGAGTGCCAGGACGAGAGCGGCTCCGCCGCCTACCACGTCCCCTACGTGCTGAGAGCCGACGGGGACCTGGACGTCGACGCCCTGCGCGCCGCGCTGGACGACCTGGTGGCGCGGCACGACGCGTTGCGCACCGGCTTCGCCTGGCACGAGGGCGCCGCGGTGGCGGTCACCGAGCCGCGGTGGGCCGTGCCGTTCGAGGTGGTGGACCTGCGCGGGGACGACCGGAGCGCGGGCGAGGTCTCCGCGCTCGTCGCGCAGGCGACAGGGGAGACCCTCGACCTGTCCAGGCCGCCGTTGCTGAAGTGCACCGTCCTCCTGGTCGAGCCGGGCCGAAGCGTCGTCTGCCTGCTGCTGCACCACCTGGTGACCGACGGGCGGTCGCGCGAACTGCTCTTCGACGACCTGGTGCGCGATTACCGGAGGCACGCGCTCGGCGAATCCGCCGAGGTGACGGCGGAGCTGCGGTCCTACCGGGAGTGGAGCGAGAGCTGGCACAGGTCGCTGGACGGCGGCGAGTTCGAGGAGCACCGCCGTTTCTGGAGGACCCAGGTCGCCGACGCGGCCGACAACCGCCCCGAACGGCTGCTCGGCGGCCCGCGGCAGGCCCGCGGATACCGGGGCCGCAGGATCGAGCGCGTGATCGGGCGGCCGCGCCTGGCCGCCGTCCGGCGGTTCGCCGCCCGCAACCGGAGCACGATGAGCGCGGTGCTGATGGGCGCCTGGGCGGCGACGATCGCCCGCCTGGGAGCCGTCTCCCGTGTCCCGATCGGCGTTGTCTCGGCGAACCGCATGCCGGACAGCACCGACATCGTCGGTGCCTTCGCCGGAACGGTGCCGGTGGTGGTGCCCGTCGACCCGGCCGCCGGTTTCGCCGCCTGCGTGACGGAGGCGGGCCTGGTGCTCCGCGAGGTCCTCCGCCGCCCCGTCGTCCCCCTGCACCGGCTCGATCCGGAGGCGGACCGCGTTCCGGAGGCGTGGCGGCACGTCTTCGACGTGATGTTCGTGCACACCATGGTCCCCGGTGCCGTCGACATGGGCGGACTCACCGTCACCCCGCTGGCCGCCCCGGCCGAGTCGGCCAAGTGCCGGCTGCTCCTCACCGTCGTCGAGAGCAGGGACGAGTTGCGCCTCGGCGTGGAGTACGACGAGGGCGTCCTGTCGGCGGAGACGGCCGAGGCCGTCGCCGGCGAACTCGTCCGGGTGCTCGACGAGGGTCCCGCCAGGCCGGAGGCCCCTCTCGCGACGTTCGCCGCGTCCGCGACTCCCGAGCCGTTGTCGTTGGCGGGGTCGGTGGTGGTGGAGGGGTCGTTGCATGGGTTGTTCGAGCGGTGGGTGGGGGTGTCGCCGGATGCGGTGGCGGTGGTGGGTGAGGGGGTGGAGTGGTCGTATCGG
>NZ_VIRJ01000024.1:0-158502 GCF_006874435.1 Microbispora sp. KK1-11
CTCCAGCCGCGCCCACTGCGCATCAGTCAGGTCGAACCGCCTCGTCACCGCTAAGGTGGCCAACGAGGTCTCCGGTGTTCAGGTTCTTCTTGGTCGATGAACCCTCTACCGGAGACCTCACTGCTTGTCCGGGCACGACACGCCGCCAGATAGCGGACTTCGAAACAGGCCCTAGACGACCAACCGCCTCCCCACCACCCGGCCGGCGCAGGTCATCCCTGCGAGCCGTTCGCGGACCATATGCGCGCGCCCCGGTGACCTGGATCGCTTGACGAGTGTGACGAGCGCCACATCTCCCCCATCACAGCCACCCTGACCTGCACTTTTGTGCATTTGATCCTTTTTGCGTGATCCTTACCCTTTTGGTGCCCTTTGCGACAATATGGGGCTACTTGGTAGTTTCCTTGCCCAACGACGGGGTCTCCGTGACGCCGCCGTTATGAACCCGGCCCGGCCGTGTTCGAACGACCATCCACTGTCACCGTCGCCACGTCCTCTCCGCCCCCCTGGGCGCCGGTGATGCCGAATCCGTGCCGGCAAGGAGGCTCGGAGCCGGGGAACCAATCGGCCTTCGACGAAGGTCTGGGGTGAATCGGCGCGCCAGCGCCGTAGGGCAACTTCCCTGCCCGAATCCGTCAGCTAACCCGGTAGGCGCAAGCGGAAGACCCTAGGGAGAGATCCCCTGTCCACCAACTCCACCACTCTGCTCCGCATTGCCTGCGTCACGATCAGTAGCGCAGCGCTCACCGCCTCTGCAGGAGCATTGAGCGCGCTCCCCGCGTCCGCCGCACCGGCGACGGCGACAGCCCCGCCCTCGGCCTCGACGGTCATCCCGCCCGAGCCCCCCGCCACGGTGACCACCCCGTACAACGGCGAAACTCCCGCGGCGTCCACGGCGGATGACTCCGCGAACACGAAGCTCACCAAGTCGGCCCTCCAGCAGGAGAAGGCCGAGCACGCCATCAAGGTGGCGAAGAAGCACCTCGGCGATCCGTACGTATGGGGCGCGACGGGCCCACGGGCGTTCGACTGCTCCGGGCTGGTCCAGTTCGCCTGGCGCAAGGCCGGCGTCAAGCTGCCGCGCACGACGTGGTCGATGCTCGACGCCGCCAAGAAGAGGGTCTCCCTGGCGCATCTCAAGCCTGGCGACCTCATCTTCACCAACGGCGGCGGCCACGTGGGCATGTACATAGGGCACAAGAAGGTGATCAGCGCCCCTCACAGCGGCGCGGTGGTCAGCGTCGGCAAGCTCAACGATTACTGGAGGGGGAGCTTCCTCGCCGCCGTACGCCCCGGCGTCTGACCCTGGGCCGTGGAGAGATCCTCGGCGGAGATGCCCCGACGCGTACCGCCGCCCGGGCCATCCCCGCCGAGAGCCGGCCAGGAGCAGGAGACTACGCGTGATCGCGCCAGGTGCACCCCGGCTGGGACGGCTAAGGCGGGACCCTGCGGGCGGAGGCCGCGAGCCGGTCGGCGAGCGCGGCGACAAGGCCGCGCAGTTCGTCCGGTCGCTCGATGACGAACGGCCGGTCGAGCGACGCGAGCACCGGAGGCAACCAGTCGAGCCGCTCCGCTCGCAACTCGACGCGGAGCCAGCCCTCGGTCTCGGGACCCGCGCCTTCCGCGGACGCGGACTCCTCCACAGTCGCGAGGCCGGCGGGAAGCCGGACGCGGATCTGCTCGACCGTCCCCTGGATCCGCAGGACCACTTCGTGCCGATACTGAGCCTTGGCGAACCCTGACAGGACGTGCTGCGCCGGATCGAACCCGGCGGGCGGATCGAACGAACCGGGCAGGGTCCTCGCGTCTGCGATGCGATCCAGCCGGAAGGTCCGATCCTCGCCGATCGCGGGATCCGCACCGGTGACGTACCACCGGCCCGAATGGGCGACGAGCCCGTACGGATGCAGCGTGCGTTCGCTGCGCCGGCCGTCGGCGGCGGTGTACCTGATCGAGATCGGCCGGCGATGGCGCACCGCATCGGCGACGGAGAGCAGGACCGCGGTCTCCGGGGCGGCGAAGTCGCCGGGCGGAGCCGTGAAGGCGAGGGATTCGAGCACGGTGTCGAG
The DNA here is from genome assembly GCF_006874435.1 of Microbispora sp. KK1-11. NCBI lineage: Bacteria > Bacillati > Actinomycetota > Actinomycetes > Streptosporangiales > Streptosporangiaceae > Microbispora > Microbispora sp. KK1-11. The sequence goes on from NZ_VIRJ01000024.1 coordinate 2,070, forward strand.
CCTGTGGGCGAGCCGCTCGGGCAGGACCCGCCGGATCTTGGCCGCCGCCGTCTCACTCGCCGTGTCCGTCGTCGTCGTCAACCCTGCCCGGCGACCGGCGACCAGGCCGAGCAGCACGGCGAGCGCTTCGTCGTCGCTCAGCATGAGCGGAGGCATGCGATATCCGGGGGCGAGCCGGTAGCCGCCGTAGCGGCCGCGCACCGACTCGACGGGCACGTCGAGGTCGATCAGGTGGTCCACGTACCGCCGCACGGTGCGCTCGTCGACACCGAGCCGGTCGGCGAGCTCGGCCATCGTCCGGATGCCACCCGACTGCAGGAGCTCCAGCAGCGTGAGAACGCGATGAGTAGGTCGAGCCACGTCACACAAACCTAGTGAAAATACTGGGCGGATTCTGTCCGGTATTCCCCCTAGTGTGCCATCGGAGAACGACCCCACGAACCAGGGAGATCACCATGGACTTCGTATCGATCCGCATCATCACGGATGACGTCGCGCGCCTCGTGGACTTCTACGAGCGAGCCACGGGAGTGGAGGCCAACTGGTCCACCGAGGACTTCGCCGAGCTCAGGACGGCCTCCGCCACCCTCGCGATCGGCAGCACCCGCACCGTCTCGCTCTTCGCCCCCGGCGCCGCCCAGCCGGCCGGCAACCGCAGTGTGATCGTCGAGTTCCTCGTCGACGACGTGGACGGCGTGCATCGGAACCTGGCCGGCTTCGTCGAGGAGTTCGTCAAGGAGCCCACCACGATGCCTTGGGGCAACCGGTCACTCCTGCTGCGTGACCCCGACGGCAACCTCGTCAACTTCTTCACCCCTGTCAGCCCCGCCGCCATCGAGAAGTTCGCCCGCTGACGACACCGCGATCGCCCGGTCAGCGTTCGGGGCCGCGGATGCCCTCGAGCACAAGCGCGACGTGCCTGCGCCAGCCACCGGCGCCGGTCATGTTGGCCATGGCGCCACGGGTGATGAGGACGAAGTCATCGGCGCGGAAGTCCTCACGGAGGCGGCCGGCGTCGACGGCGCGCCGCACGATGCGTTCGGTGATCACCGAGAAATCCGTCTTCTCTGCGGCGATGTCGTTCCAGCGCGGCTCTTCCGGGCCGAGAAGCGCGAAGCGGAACGCGGCGTCGGCCTGTGCGGACTCCAGGTAGCCGTAGAGGAGCGTCTCGAACGCCGTCCAGGGATCCTCGGCCTCGTCGGCGGCGCGGGCGAGGGTGGCCATCGCCTCGAACCTGCGGCCGATGATCGCCGCGAGTAGCGCTTGCTTGTCGGCGAAGTGCCGGTAGAGGGTGCCGACACCCAAGCCGGCGCGCTCGGCGATCTCGTCCATCTGCACGGCGTCGCCGCGCTGGGCGAACAGCTCACCGGCGGCGTCGAGGACGGCCTCGCGGTTGCGCCGGGCGTCGGCGCGCAGCGAGCGTTCGGGAGCGGTCATGGTCACTCCACTGTAGTTGACGATGCGCGGAAGCCGTCTCTATATTCGGAACCGGAATTCAGGTTCAGGTTATAGGAGATTCGATGATCGTCGTCACCACACCGACAGGACAGATCGGCAGTCAGCTGCTCCGTCGGCTGCTCGACCAGGATGAGGAGGTCCGGGTCGTCGTCCGTGACGCCTCGCGTCTGGACGACACGGTCCGCGAGCGGGTCGAGACCATCTCCGGCTCCCACGACGATCCGGCCGTGCTCGACAAGGCACTGCCCGGGGCCGAAGCGCTGTTCTGGCTCGTCCCGCCGAACCCGCGGGCGCCGAGCGCCGAGGAGCACTACCTCGGCTTCGCCAAGGCGGGCGCCGCCGCCATCGCCCGCCACGGTGTCGGCCACGTCGTCGGGGTCTCCAGCGCCGGGCACGGCTGGCCGACCCCGGCCGGCGTCCTCTCGGCGGCCTTCGCGATGGACGCCGAACTCGGCAGGTCCGGTGCGGCGTATCGGGCGCTGTCCATGCCCTTCTACATGGAGAACCTCCTCGGGCAACTCGATGCGATCCGCGGGCAAGGCGCGTTCTACCTGACCTGTGTGGGTGACCTGCCGCTGGCCTTGATCGCGACGCGGGACATCGCCGGCGCCGCCGCCGGCCTGCTCACCGATCTGTCCTGGACCGGGCAGGAGAACCTCCCCGTGTTCGGCCCCGACCGGCTGACCCCTGACGGCATGGCCGAGGTGATCAGCCAGGAGCTCGGGCGGCCGGTCACCTACCGGCGCATGAGCATGGACGACTACGCGTCGCTGCTCCGCTCCCGAGGGGCCGGCGACCAGACGATCAAGGACGTGACCGAGGCGTTCGCCGCTCAGGACCACGGCATCTACGACGCGGACTGGGCGACCGCCGAGCCCACGTCGACAGACTTCCGCACCTGGTGCAGGGAAGTGCTCAAGCCCGCCGCGGACGCCCGGGCGTCCTGACCCGGCGACGCGGGGCTACGCCGCGGCCGTGAAACGGGCGGTCTCGTCGCCGGTGGAGCAGAGCCGTCGACGATGAAATTTTCATCGCGGGGTCGACGGCAGCACGGCTTCTTCCCTGGTCACAACCGAAGGAATGGAGGGTTACACGCGAGGAACCATCGACGAGAAGACAAGATCCTTGACATGTCTCATGACTTCATATTTGCTCCGCTTCACCACCACCTCCAGTCGCCCGGCAGAGAGGAGCATTTGGTCGCCCCCCGTTACTGTTAGCGCTAACATGACGTCGGCTCAATGCCAGGCGGAATTTGCCGGGATCAACAGGGCCCGGCACAAGGCGCCTTCATCCGACATTCACCAGATCGAAGGCCGCATTCCGAGATTTCGCCGCGTTCTCCATCGGAACCGCCGAGGAGAGAACACGGCGGGCGCCATCCCAACGCTGACGGATATCTGAACTCGCCTTGCTCTTCGAGCAGGGAAGGGGCGAGCGCGCGCACGCCGACGTGGTCGGTCGCCGCGCTCCTCCGGGTCGACTGACGGTGGGCTCACTTAGCGTTCGAATCCGTCCGGGGAGGCCGCTCGGCCGGCATGCACATGCCGGCCACGGAGGCTCCACCGGACGAAGGAAAAACCAATTGCTTCCCTATCGATGTATGTCGATTTTCGAACGGCAAAGGGAGTTGCGTGAAGTTGAGACAGAGATCCATCTTTACCGCTATCGCGGCCGCCGCGCTTCTCGTCCTGACTACGGGACGCATGGCACTGAGCGACAGCCTCGGTGCGACCACGCCGTCCTCGACGAGCGCCGTCGCGGCGGCGACCGCCGGATGCGGCAAGGCCCCGACGCTGAGAAGCGGTTCACAGACGATCACGACCAGCGGCAAGAGTCGTAGCTGGATCCTGCGAATTCCCGACAACTACGACAACAACCACCCCTATCGGTTGATCTTCGCGTACCACTGGTTGAACGGCACCGCCCAGATTGTCGACACGGGCGGATCGGACGGAGCCGTCTGGTCCTACTACGGGCTCAAGCAACTGTCGAACAACAGCACGATCTTCATCGCGCCCCAGGGCATCAACAACGGCTGGGGCAACACCAACGGTGAAGACCTGACCTTCACCGACGACGTGCTGAGGCTCGTGGAAAGCAACCTGTGCGTCGATACGACGCAGCGCTTCGCCATGGGGTGGAGCTACGGCGGCTCGATGAGCTTCGCGGTCGCGTGTGCGCGCCCGACGATCTTCCGTGCGGTCGCGGTCTACTCCGGCGCGCAGCTCAGCGGGTGCAACGGCGGCACCCAGCCGGTCGCGTACATGGGGATTCACGGCACCCATGACTCGGTGCTCAACATCTCCAACGGACGGTCGCTGCGTGACAGGTTCGTCACGAACAACGGCTGCACCCCCATGACCCCGCGGGAACCCGCGCAGGGCAGCCTGACGCACATCATCACCGCCTACTCGGGCTGCCGGGCCGGATATCCGGTCGTCTGGGCCGCGTTCGACGGGGATCACACCCCCTCTCCGAACGATGGGTCCACCTCGACCAGCGGTGCCAGGACCTGGACGTCGGCAGAGGTGTGGAAGTTCTTCACGCAGTTCCAGTCCGGTCCGACGACGTCTCCTTCTCCCTCGCCGTCCCCGTCGTCGTCGCCCTCCTCGTCCCCCTCCTCGTCCCCGTCCTCGTCCCCGTCGCCTTCCCCGTCCCCGTCGCCCAGCGGTGGATCGGGCGCCTGCCGGGTCAGCGCCACCGTCAACGCCTGGAACAACGGGCTGACCGAGAACCTCACCATCACCAACACCGGCTCCTCGGCCGTCAACGGCTGGTCGCTGGTCTTCACCCTCCCCGGCGGACAGACCATCACCAGCGGCTGGAACGCCACCTACTCGCCCACCAGCGGACAGGTCACCGCGAAGAACGTGAGCTACAACGGCTCGCTGGCCCCTGGAGCCTCCACTGAGATCGGCTTCCAGGCCACCCACACCGGCAACGCCGCCAAGCCCACCGCGTTCACCCTCAACGGAAGCCCCTGCACCGTCGCCTGACCGACAAGGATCACCGGGGGTGGCGCCCAACCGGACTCCACCCCCGGGCCGCCTGCTGCACCTTTGCGATCAGGTCACGAAGGCGGCCAGGTGGTCTCACGTTGACTAGCCTCACCTGCATGCCGCTTGCCTCGGTCCCCAGCCCTTCCCAAGGGGTCTGGTATCTCGGATTCATCCCGATCCGGGCCTACGCATTGTGCTTCATCGTCGCGATCGTCTTCGGCACCTGGCTCAGCGAGCGCCGCTGGCGCGCCCGCGGCGGCGAGAAGGGCGCGATCAGCGACATCGCGGTCCCCGGAGTGATCTTCGGCCTGATCGGCGCTCGTCTCTACCACGTCATCACCGACTGGCAGACCTACTTCGGCCCGCGCGCGGTCAAGGAGCCCTACCGGGCGTTGTTCATCTGGGAAGGCGGGCTCAGCATCTGGGGCGCGGTCGCTCTGGGAGGCGTGGGCGTGTGGCTGGCCTGCCGCCGCCGGGGGCTGTCTCTGGGCACCGTGGCCGACACGGTCGCGCCCGGCATCGCGTTCGGGCAGGCGATCGCGCGCTGGGGCAACTGGTTCAACCAGGAGCTGTACGGCAGTCCGACCACGTTGCCGTGGGGCCTGGAGATCGACCAGGCGCACGGCGGCGAGCCAGGCGTGCTCTACCACCCGACGTTCCTGTACGAGTCGCTGTGGGACGCGGCGCTCGGTTTCGGCCTGATTCTGGCCGGCAGGCGGTTCACGCTCCGCCACGGCCGCCTGTTCGCCCTGTACGTCGCGGGCTACACGTTCGGGCGGTTCTGGATCGAGGGGCTGCGGATCGACCCGGTGGGCGGAGTGGACCACGCGGTGACGCTCCTGGGGCTGCGGATCAACCAGTGGACCTCGATCGTGCTGTTCATCGGCGCGCTGGTCTATCTCTGGGTGACGCGCAGCGGCGCTGCCGAGCGCCCGGATGAGCGCACCGGTGCCGCTGCTCCCTCATGACCGTTCCGTCACCGGGCCGGGCGTGAGCCCGGCGGCCAGAGCGTCGAGCATGCCCTGGCGGAACGCGCGCATGGACGGCGCCGTCGCATGGTGGTCGAAGTCGGCGCCGTGGTACATGCCGGGCTCGACGACGAGGTCGACCGGCACGCCGGCCGCTCTGAGCCGTCCGGCGTAGCGCAGGTTCTCCGAGTAGAACAGGTCGAGGTCGCCGACGCCGATCCACGCGGGCGGTAGCCCACGCAGGTCCTCCCGGCGGCCCGCCGCGGCGTAGGGGCGGGATTCGGCGACGCTCGGCCCGTGACCGAGATAGCAGGTCCAGGCGTACGTGTTGGAGCGGGGCGTCCATCCGATCCTGCCGCGTCCCCGATGGTCGCGCACCAGGGCCGTACGGTCGTCCAGCATGGGATAGAGGAGCAGCTGGAACGCCACCGGCAGCCCGTGGTCGTGCGCCTTCTGCACGACCGAGGCCGCCAGCCCGCCGCCGGCGCTCGCTCCGCCCACCGCGACACGCGTACCTTCCCCGCCGAGTGCGGGGGCGGCGTCGTGCAGCCAGCGCAACGCGGCGAAGCAGTCGTCGAACCCGGCGGGGAAGGGGTGCTCAGGAGCGAGCCGGTAGCGTGGGCTCACCACCACGATCCGCAGGTCGCGGGCGATGCGGCTGCACAGTTCGTGGTCGCTCTCGGGGTGGCCGAGGATCGTGCCGCCCCCGTGGATCCACAGCAGCGCCCCGCCGGGGCGCCGGCGACCGGGCGGCTCGTACACGAAGGCGTCCCGTCCGCCGGGGACGTCGTGCCGCGTGACCGCCACCCCAGGGACCGGGTCCGTGGTGTGGCGCGAGCGCCGCCGGGCGCGGGCCAGGCTCAGCCTGCCGACGATCGGGCGCGGCAGCCACAGCGCGGGTGCCCTCAGCTCCGGCGCGACGGCGGACAGTGAGTGGTGACGACGCGCCGCGGAGACCGCCACCGAGGCGGCGGCGGCCGTCGCGAGCACTCCCGCCGCAGCACCGCACGAGGTGCTCAACGCCCTGCTCCCGAGGACACGGGAACGACCACAGAGGTGGCGTCCTCGTTCAGGATGAGTTCGAGAACGGGCGCGATCGTCCCGCCGAAGGCGGCCCTGGCCTCGTCGGGCCCGGCCTTCCACGGGTCCTGTCCTCCGTCGGCGCGGTAGTTGAGGAAGCTCACGACCTTCAGGTCGGGCAGGACCAGCCAGGCGTACGCCTGGTCGGGCTCCTCCGCGGGGTTGCGCAGCACGAGCCCCGAGCCGTTGAGCGGCGTGTACGGCCCGGTGAGGTGGGGGGCGACGAAGCCGTAGAGCCCTGTGGGCGCGCTTCCCGGCGGGTGGAACGAGTGACGGTGTGTGCAGAAGAAGAGGTAGTACGACGACCGGTGCACCACGACGTGCGGCCGTTCGATCTCGTGGTTGACTCCGTCGGCCACGAGGAGCGGCGGCCGCAGCGACCAGCCGCCCGGTGTGGCGGCGGCGAGGGCCACCGCCCCCATGAAGGCGTGGTCCGCGTCGGCGGACGCCGCGACGGACGCGGCGACGAGCAGATACTCGCGCCCGTCGGCGGGGTCGCGGAACCAACCCGGATCGCGGAAGGCCCTGATCCGCCCGGGTCCTCCCTCGACCTCGTCGGCCGGCAGGTACGTCACGCCGTCCGAGCGGAGGACCTCCCGGTGCTCGGCTGCCTGGTCCAGCAGGACCCGGCCGCCGTCGGTCACCAGCCGGGCGCGGGCCTCGACGACGGTCTGGGCGAACGTCGGGCGGGCCTCCCCTCGCCGGCCCGCGGCCGTGTAGAACACCGACACCGTGCCGTCCGGTCTGCGGACCGCCGATCCCGACCATTCGCGGCTGCCCGGCGAGGCTCCGTCGGCGAAGGCGTGGCCGAGGTCGGTCCAGCCGTCGGCGTCCCTGGCGAGCAGCCGGAGGCGGGCGCGGTCGTGTCGTTCCTCGGGGTGGCCGAGGGCGGATGCGGAAAGCGCCATCCACAACTCGCGGCCCCGCACCACGGACGTCGAGCCGTCCTCCTCCTGAATCGGCCACAGATCCCAAACGTCGTCGTGAGGCAGCACGCGCGGCGGTGCCGGAAGGCCGATGACCGGCGCCGTCGTCGCCGCACCGCCGGCCGGCGCGGCCAGGTGCCGCCGTGTCCAGCGCGCGGGCTCGCCGTTCACGCGGTCCCCCCGTCACGTCGCCGTCCGCCGGCGAGCGCCTCGTACGCGCCGGACCGGATATCCGGTCCGGGCGTGCCGTCTCGCCGCCCCCATGGAGCCATTCGAAGAACCTCCAACTCGGTCGCGCGGGGCGTTTCCCCGCGCGTCTCGGAAAGCGTCATCAGAAACGGGGTCAGTCCGGCGTGGGCCGGGCCGCGCGTGCGAGTTCCACGGCTCCGGCCACTCCCGAGCGGTCTCCAAGGGAGGGGCCGGTGACGTACTCCTCCATCGCCGCGGGACCGGCGGGCACCGGCGCCCCCGGGTAGCCGGCGGCGAGGGCGAGCAGCCGCGCCCGCACGGCCGGAAGCAGCGCGGGGTGCTTGGCGACGCCCCCGCCCACGACGACCCGCTCGGGCGACAGCGCGTAGGTCAGGTTCATGACCGCGAGGGCGACGTACTCGGCCTCGAGTTCCCAGGCCGACGGGTCGTCCATGTGCTCGGCCGGACGCCCCCAGCGACGGCGCATCGCCTCACCCGACGCGAGCCCTTCGAGACAGTCGCCGTGGAAGGGACAGCTCCCCGCGAACGGGTCCCTGACCGGGTCGTGGGGGATGCGGATGTGGCCGAACTCCGGGTGCAGAAGTCCGTGCAGGAGTCCGTGCACGCGCCCGTCGTTCACCACCACTCCCACGCCGACGCCGGTGCCCACGGTCATGTACGCGAACGTGCCGAGCCCCATGCCCGCTCCCCGCCGCCATTCCCCCAGCGCCGCGGCGTTGACGTCCGTGTCCAGGCGGACGGGTACGCCCAGCGCGGCGCGGAAGGGGGAGACGACGTCGACGTTCGCCCAGCCCGGCTTGGGCGTGGCCAGGATGCGGCCGTACGTCGGCGAGCCCGGTCGCACATCCACCGGGCCGAAGGTGCCGATGCCGAGCGCGGCGAGCGGTTGACGGTCCCGGAAGAACCGCACCGCGGCGCCGATGGTCGTCTCCGGCGTGCTCGTGGGGATCACTTCGGTCGCGAGAACGTCTCCCCCGGCGTCGGCGACCGCGCACACCCACTTCGTCCCGCCCGCTTCGATCCCCCCGTAGAACGGGGCGGCTCCGTCCACGCGCGTCACCCCTTCAGGGAGCCCTGGAGCAGAGCCGTGACGAAGCGGCGCTGGAAGATGAGGAAGATGACGAGCGTAGGGGTCAGGATCAGCAGCGACCCGGCGCACAGCAGCGGCATGTCGGTCCCCCACTGCCCCTGGAAGGCGCCCAGTGCCCCGGACATCGTCCGCTTCAACGGGTCGTCGACGAGGACGATCGCCAGGAGGAACTGGTTCCAGGTCCACAGGAACAGCAGGATCGCCAGGGACGACAGCGCCGGCATGGCCAGCGGGACGTGGATGCGCCAGAAGAGCTGCCACACGTTCGCGCCGTCCATCCGCGCGCTCTCGGACAGCGCGTCGGGCACGTTGACGAAGTGCGCCCGCATCCAGAAGACCGCGAACGGCATGAACAGCCCGATGAGCGGCAGGATGATGGCCCACCGGGTGTTCAGCAGCCCCATGTCGCGCACCTGGTAGTACAGCGGCGTGATGATCCCCTCGAACGGCAGCGTCAGCCCGAGCACGAACACGAGGAACACAAGATTCCGTCCCGCCATCCGCAGGTGACCGATGGCGAAACCCGCCAGCGTCCCGAGGAGCAGCGAGACGGGCACCACGCCGAGCACGATGAGCACGCTCGATTTGATCAGCTCGATCATCCGCGCGGCCTGGAACGCCTTGACGAAGTTGCCCCACTGCGGATCGCGCGGCCACTCCAGGCCGGACGGGTAGCTGCCGGACGGGTGCAGGGCGGTGACGAACAGGCTGACGAACGGCATGAGCGTGACCGCCATCAGCAGGACGAGCAGCACCCTTGCGGTCCACGTCTCCCGACGTCCGACGATCATGAGGACCTGTCCTTGGTGAGCCACTGGATGGGAAGGGCGACGAGGAGGACGAGCACCATGAGCACGACGGCCAGCGCGGACGCCATGCCCACCTGCCGCTCCGAGAAGGCCAGATAGTAGATCTCCAGCCCCGGGACCATGGTCGCGTTACCCGGACCGCCCTGCGTGGAGACGTAGACGATGTCGAAGCTCGCCAGCGCGGCGATCACGGTCACCGTGACGCAGACGCCGATCTCCTGCCGCAGGCTGGGCACGGTGATTGAGACGAACTCGCGCAGCGGCCCTGCTCCGTCCATCCGGGCCGCCTCGTACAGCGCCGGATCGATCTTGCTCATGCCGGACAGGAGAAGGATCGTGCACAGGCCGAGCAGCACCCACGCCCCGATCACGCCGACCGCCGGCAGGGCCGTGGAGAAGTCGCCCAGCCACGCGCGTGCCACACCGCCGAGCCCGGCGTACGTGAGCAGCTGGTTGACCAGTCCGGTCGACGACAACAGCCAGCTCCAGGCGATGCCGGCGGCGACGAGCGGGATGACCTGCGGCAGGAACAGGACCGTCCGCGCCACCAGCGCGAGCCGGCTCGTGGCGATCCTGCGGATCGTCGAAGCGATCACCAGGCCCAGCACGACCGGGATCACGCTGAAGAAGACGATCAGCTTGACCGCGTTGAGGATGGAGGCGAACAGGTCGGGATCGGTGAACACCCTGGCGTAGTTGCCGAGTCCTGCCCAGGTGGACGGGCCGATGCCGTCCCAGCGGTACATCGAGTACTGGACGGTGAGGGCTATCGGCCGTAGGACGAAGACCGCGTAGACGATGAGCGCCGGAGCCACGAACAGCCAGCCGACCCAACTCGGCGTGCGGAGCCCCGCCGCGCGGGCGGGGCTCTGCTTCCTGGTCACGGGCTTCCTCGTCACGGCTGCCGGCCCGGGGCGGGTCGCAGGGGGATCGACCGCGCTGTCGGGAGTCGGCCGTGTCATCGGTGCTCAGCTCCCCCCGACCTGGGTCGTGTAGTCGCTCTGCACCGACTTCAGCAGCTCCTCGGGGGTCTGCTGCCCGGCGACCAGCTTCTGCAACTGGGGCGTCCAGCTCTTGGCGTAGATCGCGCCGGTGGCGTTGGCGATGAAGTCCATCGAGCCGTTGTCCTCGGCGATCTTCGCCCCTGCCTCCAGGGTGCTCGCGGTGACCGTGCCCTTCGTCACCTCCGGCATGGGGGCGTCCGCCGGGCCCATCGGGTGCGACCCGCCGACCTTCACGCCGATCTCACGCGCCTTCGGGTCGGTCGCCACCCAGTTGAGGAAGAACGCCGCGCAGTCGGCGTTCTTCGCCCTGGAGCTGATCCCGTAGGTGAGGGGCGCCGACATCGCGGCCTGCTTGCCGCCCTGCTGCGCCGGCGGCATCAGGAAGAAGCCCACGTCGCCCGGCATCTGCTTGTCGAGGTTCCCCGACTCCCAGTCGCCGTTGAACATGAACAGGCCCTCGCCCTTGATGAAGCGGCTCATCATCGTCGCGTAGTCGACGGCGTTGACGTCCTTCCAGAAGTAGCCGGCCTTGATCCACTTCTCCAGGTGCTGCGTCGCCTGCAGGTTGGAGGGGGTGTCGATCGTGGCGCCCGGCTTCTGGTAGATCCAGTCGTTGATCGGCCCCGAGGGACCGTACGCGGCCATGAGGTCCTGCAGCGGGAAGGCGAGACCGCCGGTGGCCCCGCCGTTGAACTGGGCGATCGGGGTGATGCCCGCGCTCTTGGCCTTCGCGAGCGCGTCGTCCAGTTCGGCCAGGGTGGCCGGCGGGGACGACAGGCCGATCTTGGCGGCGAGCTTCTTGTTGTAGAACACGCCGGTCATGCTGAAGTTCAGCCCCATGGCGTACAGCGAGCCCTCGCCGCGGGTCTTCCCGCCGGGGGCCATGCGCATCTGTTCCAGCTGGGAGGCCGGCCAGGAATCCCAGCCGAACGCCTTCGCGTAACCGTCGAGGTTCTTCAGCAGGTTGTTCTTCACCAGCTCAGACACCTGCGGAAGCCGCATCAGGTCCGGCGGATCGTCGGCGAGGACGCGCGGCGCGTTCTGCGTGATCACCGCGAACTGGTCCTCGCGGATGTTCCATTTCACGTTCGGGTGCTGCTTGGAGAACTCGGTGCTGAGCTCCTTCGGCAGAGGGAAGCCGGTCTCGATGTAGGCGTTCAGCGTGACCGGCGCCGTGCCGCAGGTCGGCGCGGCCGCCAGGGAAGCGCCGGTGGCCTCCGGCTGGGGGGCGTCGCCGCCGGGCGCCCCGCAGCCCGCCGCCAGCGTCCCCCCCATCACGACCGCGAGCGCGGCCCCGTTCCAGCGAGTTCGACGCGACATCTGCGTCTCCTTGATTGCTCGGGGACTCGCCGGCACACACCGGATGCCCCAGGACTCAGGTTTGCTAAATCGGATTAGCAGTGCGATAGTCTCATCACACGAGTCGCGGGGTGTCAACCCCCACATCGCAGGAGGTCATCCGGTGAGCCCACGACGGGTCACGCTGGCGGATGTCGCCAAGATCGCCGGCGTCTCGCCGACCACCGCGTCGCTCGCGTTGTCCGGACGCGGCCGGGAGTTGCGCATCTCTCAGGATGTCGAGCAGCGCGTCCTCAAGGCCGCGGCCGAGTTGCAGTACCGGCCGAACATCGTATCCGTAGGCCTGCGAACTGGGACAACTCGGACTATCGGCTTTGTTTCGGATACGGTCGCCACGTCGCGGCTCGCCGGCGACATGATCAAAGGAGCACTCGAGGCCGCGCGGGAGCGCGGCTTCATGCTGTTCATCGGTGAGACGGAGGGGGACGCCGAACTCGAGCGGCTCCTGCTGCAGGCCATGCACGACCGTCAGGTGGACGGGATCATCCTGGCCGCGATGTACACGAGAACCATCAGGGTGCCGAAGGGCATGGCGGTCGCCCCCGCCGTCCTGCTCAACGCGCTCCCCAAACAGCCGTCACCGCTACCCTCGGTCATCCCCGACGAGATCGAGGCCGGACGCGTAGCCGCGAGGGCTCTGCTCGACGCCGGCCATCGCGAGGGCATCCACCTGATCGGCGCCGGCCCCGGACGGCGCAACATGCCGGCGGGCGGAAGTGTCGCGGCCGTCGAACGGCTCATCGGCATTCGCGAGGTGCTCGCCGAGGCGGGGGTCAAACCGGCGGGCGGCCACGTCTGCCCCGACTGGCAGCCGGAGTACGGCCTCGCCGCGACCCGGGCGCTGCTGCAGAAGGAGCGCCCGCGAGCGTTGATCTGCTTCAACGACCGGATCGCCCTGGGCGCCTACCAGGCGCTCGACGACTTCGGGCTCAAGGTGCCCGCCGACGTCTCCGTCGTGTCCTTCGACGACCACCCCATCGCCTCGTGGATGCGTCCCCAGCTGACGACGGTGGCCCTCCCCCACTACGAGCTCGGCCGCAAGGCCGTCGACGTGCTGTTCACGGAAATCGGCCGTGACCGTGAGGACGACGGCGGGGAGGGCGAGGTGCATCGCGTGCCGATGCCCATCCGCCTCCGGGAGTCGGTCGCGTCGCCGGGCGCCTGAACGGCACGCCGGTCGCTGCCATGGCGATTCGCGCGGTGGAGCGGTGGGCCGGTCGCGGGCTGACCGGCTGCCCGCAGCCGGCCTGGGCCGGAACGGCATCGCCCCGGCCCAGAGTGCGTGGATCTAGGAGCTGCCTCACGGCCGGATGCCTGCCGGGAACCCGGTCCAGCGCAGGTCGGGCGGGAGGTGGCTCATGTCGTTGAACATCACGATCGTGGGCGGCAGGTTGTTGCGATACTCGATCACCGTCAGCGCGGTGTTGGCGCTGTTCAACCCGAGCCACCGGGGTGGCGGCGCGTCCAGCGCGTGCCGCACCAGCCACGCGATCGGGTAGGCGTGCGTCACCAGGACCTCGTGTGTGTCGGGCTGTGTCCCTTGCGTCGCCGGGTCGGGAACCTTCGCGAACCGGGTGATCAGGGCCTCGGCGAGGCTCTCGCCCGAGGCCGCCTCGGCGTCGTCGTAGCCGTCGAAGAAGCCGGTCCAGGACGGGGGCGTTTCGGCCGCGCTGGGGACGTAGGGCACGTGGTCGACGAGTTCGGCGGCCTCGGTTACGGGCACGTTCGGCAGGTGACGGGCGAGTTCGTGCGCGCTCGCCACGGCGCGTGGCAGCGGAGAGTGCCACACGGCGTCGATGGGCACACCGGCGAGCCGTTCGCCCAGCAGGCCCGCCTGCCGGCGCCCGATTTCGGTGAGTGTTCCAAACGCGTCGGCCGCGCCGTGGCGTGCCAGGTAGAGGCGCCGAGTTGTCATGCGTCGTCAGGGGCGGCGTCCGTGCGGGCCGTTTCCCCTCTCCTTGCGATCGGTACGTGTGGGTTCTGCCGCGTTGTCGCCGTGACGGTGCCGGAGGTGCCGTCGACGGTGATGACGGTGTCGTCGCGGAGCCTGCTCGTCGCGTTCGGAATGCCGAGGACGGCGGGGATGGCGTGCTCCCGGGCGACGATCGCGGCGTGCGAGAGCACGCCTCCTGTTTCGGTGACGACGCCGGCGGCGATGCGCAGCAGCGGCGTCCACGCAGGGTCGGTGAAGGGGCAGACGAGGATGTCGCCCGGGCGCACGCGCGCGAAATCGCCGGGGCCACGGACGACCCTCGCGGTGCCGGTCACGGCCCCGCGGCTGCCTGGTGTCCCGGTGAGCGTGGCGGCCGGGATGCCGGAAGGCGACGTCGGTGGGAGTGCGGCGGTGACCGGCCGTGCCTGCAGAACCCAGATGCGGCCGTCGGCGATCGCCCACTCGATGTCCTGCGGTCCACCGAGCACGGCGGCGATCTGTGTGCCCAGCTCGGCCAGCTGCGTGGCGGTCGCGTCGTCGACCGCCGGCTGGTTGCGGGCAGCGGTGGGCACGTCGCGGACGACGAGCTGCGTGCCGCGCCGGTCAAGGCGCTTCTGCTTGGCTGCGACGACGCTGGTGACCGACCCGTCCTCGGCGACGCGGTAGGCGTCAGGGGTGACCTTGCCCTCGACGATGCTGGGGCCGAGGCCCCAGGACGCCTCGATCCGGGTCGGGTCGTTCGGGTCCGCGGGTGTGAACATGACCCCGGATATCTCGGCATCCAGATGGCGTTGGACGATGACGGCCATCAGAAGATCGTCGGACGGTCGGTCGCCGCGACCGGAGGCGGCCCGGTAGGCGATGGCACGCGGGGAGAACAGCGAGGCCCAGCAGGCACGCACGGCCTCGGCGACCGCACTGACTCCGTGCACGGCGAGGAAGCTCTCGTGCTGACCGGCCGCCGACGCCTGACCGGTGTCTTCCTTGGCTCCCGATGATCTCACCGCCACGGGTGGATCGCCGATCTCTTCGAGCGCGCGTCCCAGCGCATCGATCACGGCCGCGTGGACCGGGTGGGCCTCGATCGCCTGCCGCACCGCGTCGGCGTCGTCCGGCTCGCCGCCGAATGGCTCGAGGTCCAGGTCGCGGACAGCGGCGAGGTAGGCGGCGAACGGGACGACGAAGCCGTCAGGAACCGGCAGACCCGCGCGGAGCAATGTGCCGAGTGCGCCGGCCTTGCCTCCGCAGGTATCGGCGACAGCCTCCATGAGGGGTACGATCACCCGCTCCATCCTTCAACAGAAGATTGACAATAATTTGTTGATTGTGCATTGTGAGACGCATGCAACGCAAGCACGACATGGCTCACGGCGTGCGGGCCGACCACGTTCAGGCCCAACGTGAGCAGGACGCGCGCGAACGTCTTCTGGGCCTGGGCGCGGACGAGCTCGACGCCCGCCCGTGGCGTCCCTCACCCGCCCCGCCGTCTGCGGTCGACCTTGTGCAGTTCGCCGTCTGGCGCAACGCCGACCTGGACCCGGAGGACATCCTGAGCGCGCTCGCCCTCCTGCCCGCCGCACGAGCCGAGGTCGAAGGACTCGAATCCGCCCTGCTGTTCATCGCCCGGAGCGCGGGCCTGACCTGGGCGCAGATGGCGCACGTGATGGGGTTCAACTCCCCCCAGGCGTGCCAGCAGCACTACACCCGCCTGACAGCGCGACAGGACGCCGGCTCGTGACGCGGGACTCTCCGCTCAGCCTCCTGGTCCTGCACGCCGTTCGTATCACCGGGTTCGCAGACACTCCGGTGATCGCTCGTCGGTACGGACTCGATGCGGGCACGACGAAAGAGATGCTGCGCGACACCGAGGCACGTGGCTGGGTTGAGCACACCGCCTTCGCCGGCGCCGCAGGCTGGTCGTTGACCGAAGCGGGCCGGGCCGAGAACGAGCGCCTGCTCGCGGCCGAGCTCGCACGCGTGGGCGCTGCCGACGAGGTCCGCGACGTCTACCGGACGTTCCTCCCGCTGAACGCCCTCCTCCTACAAGCCTGCACCGACTGGCAACTCCGGCCCGCCGCCGGCGATCGGCTCGCCGTCAACGACCACTCCGATCCCGTCTGGGACGCCGGCGTGCTGCATGAGCTCGCCTGCGTCGACCGGGCCCTCACCCCACTCGCAGACCGGCTCGGCCGCGTCCTCACGCGGTTCCGCGGATACGACACGCGATTCACCACGGCCCTGGCGCGCGCCCGGGCCGGGGACGGCGCCTGGGTCGACCACACCGACGTGGACTCCTGCCATCGCGTCTGGTTCGAACTCCACGAGGACCTCATCGCCACGCTCGGCCTCGACCGGCACGCGGAACCCTGACCTGGAGGTCTTCAGGCCCGTCGGACACCATGCCGAGGGGCCACCCGCGTCGACACCGGCACCGCCGAGGCCGCAGTAGCCGTTCGGCACCGTGAAGAGATATTGCTGGTGGCAGCGGTTTTCCCTCAGGCGACAACAGGTTGTCGCTGGAGAACTGCCGGCATGGATGGAGAGGCTCACCGGTTCATACGACGTCGGCCGATGAATTCTCCGCGGCCGTACGCGATTGCGAGGCCGCCACGCTGTTTCCTCCCAGGAAAGGGCGAGATTACCGACAGCGGTCAACTATGTCAGGGTAATGCACCTATTGACGCCTATTTTACCGCCTGGTACTAATCGCGAATCTTGTCCTCTCTCCTTGCGACCCAAAGGGCGAGGACGCCACGCGGACCTCCATATCCGCCAGTACCAGGGAGTTCCTCTGTGAGGAGTTCATTCGACCACCCCCGTCGGCTCAGGCGACTTACCGTCGTCGGCGGCTTGGCGGCGGCGTTGACCCTCGGGACCGTGTCCGCCGCCATCGGCGGTGTCCAGGCCGAGGGATCGTCAGGCGCGGGCCTGACGGCCGCTGCGACCAGCGCACCGCTGAAGGACTACGACCACGAGATCGTCGACCGGTTCGACTCGGCCAACTCCGTCAGCCATATTCGGCAACTCGCCGTGAACATCGGCCCGCGACTGAACGGCACCCCACAGGAGCGGGAGGGCGCGGAGTACATCGGCGGCATCCTGAAGTCCTACGGCTTCGACGTGACCCTCCAGTCATGGGGCCCGGTCTCGACCAAGAACGTCGCGAAGGTCACGTCTCCGAACGCCGACCTGCCGGGAGGACCCAACTGGCAGATGGCCGCGTCGACCAGCGCGAAGTTCACCGGCAACGACGCCGCCGTGGAGGGACAGGTCGTCTACGCCAAGACCGGCCAGTCCGCCTCCGACTTCCCCGCCGACACCGCGGGCAAGATCGTGCTGATGGACTACAGCACCACCGCGTCGGTCCGCAACACCGCCGTGGTCAACGCGGTGAGCCGGGGTGCGGTCGCGGTCATCCTCGCCTACGCGACCGGCAACAACGCGCCTCCGTCGTTCACGCTCACCACGGCCCAGCCGAACATCCCGGTGATGGGCGGCGGCAGCGCGCACTACACCTGGATCAAGGACCTCCTGGACAAGGGCCCGCTGACGCTGCGGATCGCCACCAACCAGTACGTGAACCCGATGGGCACCAACGTCATCGGCATCCGGCACGCGGTAGGCGACCCGGACGGCACCAAGGCCCCGATCGTCATGGTGGGTGCGCACATCGACTCCGTGCTGGGCGCGCCCGGCGCCCACGACGACGCGTCGGGCAACGGCGTCTCCCTGGAGATCGCGCGGGTCCTCAGCCAGTACCCGCTGGACAAGGAGCTGCGGATCGGCGGCTTCGGCGGCGAGGAGGGCGGCCTGCTCGGCGCACGGGCGTACGTCAACACGCTGACCGCGGCGGAGAAGGCGCGGTTCGTCGGTGAGTGGCAGATGGACATGGTCGGCACGCCGTACGAGCCGGCCCGGCTGTGGGCGCTGACCCCGAACGGCCAGTCGAACTACGTGGTCCAGGAGGCGTACAACGCGGGCGCGCGCGTCGGTTTCGACGGACTGCGGAACTGCAGGCTCGGGCAGAGCGACCACCAGGCGTTCTTCGACGTGGGCATCCCGTCCTCGCTGTTCATCTGGCTCGACTACCGGCCGCCGACCCCTCCGGCCGTCTGCGGCCCGACCGGTGGAACGTACGTCACCGAGCCGCAGTACCACAGGCCGACGGACACGATGGACAACATCAGCCCCGAGCGGCTGCAGATCACCCTTGACGTCGTGGGCGGCGCGGTGGCGCACAACGCGTTGAACGCGGTGACGGTGTCCGCGGTCTCCGACGGCGGTCGGCCGCTGGCCGGCGCCCCGGTGCGGGCCGACTGCGGCAACGGCCTGCGCGACCTGGGCACCACCGGCGGCGACGGCCGGCTGCAGGCGGTGCTCCCGCACGTCACCTGTGACTTCGCCACCACCGTCGACGGCCGCGTGGCGAACGAGCGCGGTGTGTCGATCGCCGGTGACCAGACGGTGAAGATGACCGTCGACCTCACGAAGCCGACGATCTCCCTCACCACGCCCGCCGACGGCGCGGTCTTCGCGCTCGGGACGGCCGCGACCGCGTCCTACCGGTGCGACGACAACCTGGCCGGGGTCGCCACCTGCGCCGGCACGGTGCCCGACGGCGGCGCGCTAGACACCTCCACCGTGGGCTTCCACGAGTTCACCGTCAACGCCACCGACAAGGCCGGCAACGCAGCCGACGAGAAGGTGACCTACCAGGTCGTCTATCCCTGGAAGGCCTACTTCCCCGAGACGATGGACGGCAAGGCCGGCAGCGCCGTACCGATCAAGTTCGGCCTCGGCGGTGACCACGGCCTGGGCGTCATCGCCTCCGGCTACCCGGTCTCCCGGCCGGTGAGCTGCGCCTCGGGAGAACCGACCGGATCGGCCACGCCGACCAACGGCCCCGGCAACTCGAAGCTCAGCTACGGAGGCGGTCAGTACAACTACGTCTGGAAGACCGACAAGAGCTGGTCCGGCACCTGCCGCACGTTCGAGCTGAAGCTCGATGACGGCAGCAGCCACTTCACCACCATCAGCTTGAAGTAACCGCGATACGACCCCGGCCGGGGAACGGAGCCGGCATGGCGCCCCGTTCCCCGGCCGCCACCGTCGGCCCCATCGGTCCCGGTCGTCCACGGAAGCGCGACCGCGGATCGCGGGTGCGGTGCGGAGCCCGGTCGGCATCGGGACGCCGGCCCCTGCGGCGGCGCGCCCCGATCAGGCGCCAACGCCCCGCTCCGAGGACGGCGCCGCCGGCTGCCCGGACCTGCTCGCCCTCAGAACCGGGCGCCCCCGCCTCGGCGGGTAGGGAGTAGCACCGCCATTCCTGTCCCGTCCCCGGCGAGTAGCGTGGGCCACATGCGGATCGAGGACTACGCCCTCATCGGGGACACGCAGTCAGCCGCCCTCGTCGGTCGCGACGGATCGATCGACTGGCTCTGCCTTCCCCGGTTCGACTCCCCCGCATGCTTCGCCAAGCTCGTCGGTGACGAGTCCAACGGGTTCTGGCGGCTGGCCCCCAGCGGGCATGAGCTGGCCACGCGCCGCGCGTACGTCGACGACACGCTGATCCTCGAGACCGTATGGGAGACCTCCACAGGGACCGTCAAGGTCATCGACTTCATGCCTCCCCGGCACGCCAACCCCTCCTTGGTCCGGATCGTGGAGGGCGTGTCCGGGACGGTGGACATGACCGCAGAGATCAGCATCCGGTTCGACTACGGCCGGATCGTCCCTTGGGCCCGCCGCTTCGACGGCCGCCTCCACGCCATCGGCGGGCCCGACTCGGTCTGGATCGCCGCTCCCCTCCACCTGGAGGGCAGCGGCGACCGGCACACCGGCACCTTCACGATCGCGGCAGGGCAGCGCCGGTCGTTCGTGTTCACGTGGCACCCCTCGCACCAGCCGGAACCCCGCGCCATCGATCCCAGCGAGCAACTTGTCGAGACCAGCCGGTTCTGGGAGGAGTGGGTCTCCCGCTGCTGGCTCCCGGGCCGCTACCGCGCCGCCGTGGTCCGCTCCCTCATCACGCTCAAGGCGCTCACCTACAGCCCGACCGGCGGCATCGTGGCGGCTCCCACCACATCGCTGCCCGAGCATCTCGGTGGGGTGCGTAACTGGGACTACAGATATTGCTGGCTGCGCGACGCCGCGCTGACGCTCGACGCCCTGACCGAGTCCGGATACGTCACCGAGGCGGGCGCCTGGCTTGACTGGCTGCTCCGCGCCATCGCGGGCCGCCCGGAGGACCTCCAGATCATGTACGGCGTGGCAGGCGAAAGGCGCCTGCCGGAGCAGACACTCGACTGGCTTCCCGGGTACGAAGGCTCCCGGCCGGTGCGGATCGGCAACGGCGCGGCCGGCCAGCTTCAGCTCGACGTCTACGGTGAGGTGCTCAACTGCTTCTATCGAGCCCGCAAGCTGGGGATGCCGCCGCACGACTACGCCTGGACCATCGTCTGCCGGCTGATGGACTTCCTGGAGCACAGCTGGGCCCAGCCCGACGAGGGTCTGTGGGAGGTCCGCGGCCCGCGGCGGCACTTCGTCCATTCCAAGGTCATGGCGTGGGTGGCGGCCGACCGGCAGGTACGGGCGATCGAAGAGCTCGGCCACACCGGTCCCCTCAGGCGCTGGCGGGCCATGCGGGACCGGATCCACGCCGAGGTCTGCGACAAGGGCTTCGACCGCGAGCGCGGCACGTTCACCCAGTCGTACGGCTCTCGCGAACTCGACGCGGCGCTGCTCCTCATCCCGATCGTCGGCTTCCTGCCCCCTGAGGACCCCAGGGTCACCGGCACGATCGACGCGATCGAACGCGAGCTGATGACCGACTGCTTCGTGCTGCGCTATCCGATCTCCGAAAGCAACGACATCGACGGCCTGCCCGGAGCCGAAGGTGCCTTCCTCGCGTGCAGCTTCTGGCTGGCCGAAGCGCTCAACCTCGTCGGCCGCAAGGACGAAGCCATGGGCCTGTTCGAGCGGCTGCTGGCCCTCACCAACGACGTGGGCCTGCTCGCCGAGGAGTACGACCCCGTCCAGGGGCGCCATCTGGGCAACTTCCCTCAGGCGTTCACCCACCTCCATCTGATCCATACGGCCCTGGCGCTCTGCTAGTGGTGCCCGGAACGTTCACCGGCTTGATGCTCACACCAGGAGCAGCAGCGCCAGTGTGCACGCGACCGCGCCACAGCCCCCGCCCCTACAGTGCAGCCGGTGCGAAGTCTCCGCTCGTCGCCTCACGCGCCTGGGCATAATGCCCGGGGTCGGCCTTGATCCGGGCGGTGGCCCGCCAGCCTGCGATGACTTCCTGAGTAGTGGCGTCGACATCCAGCTCGGCCGCGTCAGAGAGCGCCTCGACCAGTTCTAGCGTGAAGGACCGCACCTCATCAGAGGTGAGGTGACGACCCCAGGGAAAGACCTCAGGCATGGCGATGACCAGCGCGCGGGCGGTCGGATCATGCCTCATGAGAGCAAGGAACAGACGAGAAGCAGTGGCAAGCGTCTGTTCGCGTCGCTCCTCACGGTCAGCCGCAGTCAGATAGAAGTCCTGGGCATCCCGGTGAGTCACACGTACGCGACCGAGCCGCGCGGCGCGTTCGGCGACGGCCCGGGGATTCCTCGACAGGTCCGAGAAGGTGACGGCAGACCCGAATCAAAGACGATCAAAAAGAGTGATTGTCCCCCGCAGGGAGAATCTCCTCCGAGCGTTCCGCGAAATCCGGCTCCGCTTCGAGGAGGCCGATGAACGGCAGGTCGCGGACCACAGGCGGCTCTTCGAGCTGATCGCCGACAAGCCTGCGCAGAGGAGCCACCTTCTCCTCTGGCAGCCGATCAACCAGGTGGGGGAGTTCCTCGCGCATCACATTGAGTGTAATCAGCGGGACCGCCCCGGACAGTCGCGCAGCGCGGCGGTGATCGCGAACCGCAGAGAGCGGCTACGCCGGCCCGGAAGCCTGGGCTCTGGGCCGACTGATTCCCGCAAGATCAAGCATCACCCGCGGTCAGGCCGACCGGGCAGGAGACGCCGGTGCCGCCGATGCCGCAGTAGCCATTGGGCACCTTGAAAAGATATTGCTGGTGGTAGTCGTATCGCTGGGGCAACAACTCAGCACCTACACGCGCACGAGACGAACCGCCTTGCCGCAGAGCTTGCTCATGTCGTCCTCATCCGAGGTGAGGATGATGACGGGACGGGTGGAGCGAAGAGCCGTGGCGGCGACGATCGCATCGATCGCGTACTTGTGGCCGTGGAGACCGCTTTCGCGAAGCAGGTCCATCGCGTGGACGGAGACCTCCTCGGTCACCGGCTCGACACGCAGCCGGGACAGGTGCCAGCGCAACCGATCGTTTGTCACCCGGCCGTCGAATGCCTCGATAGGCGTCACGGCACTGATGGCAACGCGGAAGTCGTTGTTCTGCGCCTCACGGACGATCGCCGTGACGCGCTGGTCGGCCGTACACCACTTCGAGAGTCCCTCGGAGTCCAGGATGACCGTCCCCGCACTCAGCTTGCTTCGTGCGCGTGCCATCCACGCTCCTCCTGCAGCTCCGGAGCGGACTTCACGCTGCGGAACAACTGCTCAGCCTCGTCCCGAAGGGACTGCGGGATGGGACCGCTCTCGTTCTCGTTCGCCTGCAGAGCCTCCTCCAACAGATCCCGCTCGATCTGCCGCTCCACAGCCGCATCCACATAGGCCGAGAACCCGCGCGCGCCGACACGTTCCTTGATCGCGCGGATGTTGCCGGCCCGCAAGGAGACGCTGACCTTGGCCGCGGGCCCTTCTCCTGGCGGGAAGGCTCGTTCAGTCGTACTCATAGCGGCAGTTTACTACTTCAAGTAGCAAAGTAGCGGCCCGCAAAGACGAAACCTCCGAGCAGCGCGACGCCACCCGGAGGTCTCACGATCCCGCTACTCGCCGCCAGAGGTCGCCAGGCCGACAGGGCAGGAGACTCCTGTGCCGCCGAGGCCGCGATGACACTTTTCGTGCTTGAGTCGGTCCGGCCAGAAAAGCGAGAACCAACCCGTTCCCGTCGGCATCCAACTCATCGTGATCAGCGTGACACTCTCCTTGCTGCTGGCGTTGTCCCCGGCGACCGCGATCGAGATACCGAAGAACTTCCTGATCAGCGAGCGCGACGCGCGCAGGCACCTGAGCCCCGCTGACGCAGAAGAACAGGGCCACGAGATCAGCGACAAACTCACCAAGCCGTTGGAGCTGAACCCGTGCGGGCACCGGCGTGCCGTTGACCGCGATCGGGCGGCAATCCGCACGATTACGCATTGGACCAGCGCACCTGGTTACTCCTCTGAACAGCTCGTCATCTACAAGGGCCCCCGTGCCGCCCATTCCGCGTTCACTGGTCTGCGCGCCGAGGTCAAACGCTGCGCGCGCAAGGGCGACCCGTCGGAACCCAGAATCAAGATCCGCTGGCGGACGAGTAAGGCCACGGCGGGGGACGAGTCCATAGGCATGGGTTATCAGACCTGGCAGGACGGCAGCGTGAACGAGACGATCACGGGCATCGTCGCGCGCAGAGGCAGCGCCTTGATGATCTACACGACCACCGAGGGAATCTACGACCCCGGCCGGCTGACCAAAAACGCCAGGAAGATGGCCATCAAGGTGTGTAAGTTGCCCGGCGTCTGCTGAAGCATCTCACTGGCTGCGGGCAGGTCGGCGCCTACACTTGGCAGCATGGACTTGGACAACGAAGGCTGGGCCGACATCGAGGAGCCCCTCGACGCGCCCGCACTTCCACGGCATCTCGCCGCGCTCGTCGGCGCGCTACAAGGGCCGGCAGACCTCGGCGTCCACCATGACCGGTACCTCACCTATCCTCACCACGAGGAGTCCGACGGAGCGATCACCGCGTGATCCTCTGCGACACGGGACCCCTCGTCGCGGCATTCAACAGGGCCGACAAGGACCCACGCTCGCTGCGTCCGGTTTCTCGCACGGAACTGGACCAGGCTGGTCGTGCCGTCGCTCGCGGTGACAGAGATCTGTCACCTGCTCTCTGATCCGGTCCGTCGCGGCGGCCCCACTCTCGCGGCCGAGTTCTGCGCCGCCATCGCCGACGATGAACTCCGCGTGATCGAGGTGACACCCCACGACTATCGGCGAATGTCCGAACTGCTCTCGGCCTACGCCTCGCTCCGGCTTCAGGCCGTCGACGCCTGCGTGATAGCCCTGGCCGAACGCTTCGACCTTCGCGAAGTCGCCACGCTGGATCAGCGGGACTATCTCATCGTTGCCCCTCGTCACCTTCCCAAGGGGCAACGACTGACAATCCTGCCGGGCGACTGATCAGGCTTCGCCGGTGGTCAGGCCGATCGGGCAGGAGACGCCGGTGCCGCCGAGGCCGCAGTAGCCGTTCGGCACCTTGAACAAATATTGCTGGTGGTAGTCCTTCACCTCAGGCAATAAATGCGCATCGGTGTCCTTGGGATGCCGTGGGGATGCATGGACGAGCCACGCTGTTCGCGCCTCGTCATCAGTGATGTAGTGGACACGACCTCCACTCGTGACCTCGAACTCCGAAATCAACTCGAAGGCGATGCTGCCGTTCGACATTCGCTCGCGAGCGTGGATCTGCGCGCAGAGCTTCAAGACATCGCCGTGTATTCGCCAGGGCGTGCCTACAGAGCTCCTCCCACCTCCTAACGGCATCACCGGTCGTGCTTCCCCACAGGCACACCGAAAGGGCGGCTGATGAGCCAGGCTGGACGTGTGAAGGACGACGGGCTCTACACGATCGGCCAGGTGGCGCGGCTCGCCGGGGTGCCGGTGCCGACGGTCCGGTACTACTCCGACGAAGGGCTGGTACCTCCAGCTGGTCGGTCGGCCGGCGGCTACCGGCTCTACGATCACGACGCCCTGGACCGGCTGGAACTCGTCCGTACGCTGCGAGATCTCGGCGTCGAGATCGCGACGATCACACGGGTGCTCGCCGACGCGCAGGCTCTGGACGAGATCGCCGACGAGCAGATCGCGGCCATGGAGGACCAGATCCAGACCTTGCGGGTACGCCAGGCGGTGTTGCGCTACGTCACCACCCGCCGTACCGGCACAGCCGGAATCGCCCGTGTGAACCGGCTCGCCCGGCTACCGGCGGAGCAGCGCCGGCAGCTGGTGGCCGATCTCGTGGCCGAAGCGACGCGCGGGCTCGACATGGAGCCCGCGTTCGCCGCGCACCTGCGCTCGATGCTGCCCGACCTGCCCGACGACCCATCGGTCGAGCAGCTCGACGCGTGGCTGGAGCTGGCGCACCTGGTCGGCGACCCCCACTTCCGGGAGAGCGTACGCGAGGCGTTCGAGCGGCACGCGACGGACCGCTCCTCCGGCGCCGATCACGGCGACCACGAGAGCTGGGCGCGGGCCGAGCAGGCCGCGCTGGACCTCGTCGGCCACGCCCTGGCGGACGGGATTCCGCCGGTCTCCGCCCTGGCCCGGCCCATCGTGAACGAGCTGGTCGCCGTCTTCGCCCAGGCCCATCGGCGGTCCGACGACGCCGGGTTCCGGCTCTGGCTCGCCGAGCGGATCCGCATCGGGGCCGACCCTCGGGTATCCCGATACTGGCAACTGCTGGCCATGATCAACGGTACGCCCCCGAAACCCGATCCGGTCCCTGCGGCCCGCTGGCTCCTCGCCGCACTCGACCCCCGCGTACCCGACCTTTAGGGAACGGGATGGTGCCGGAGCGCCTGGGTGAACCAGTCGAACGCCGGCGCCAGGCTCGGCGGCACCGGCCAGCCGTTGATCGTGGACAGCAGGGCGAAGTACCGCTCCGTACGGGGATCATTGGCGATCTCCAGCCGAGTCAGCAGCTTCCGGCGGTACTCGGCACTGTCGAGATGGCCGAATGTCGCGGTGTATCCGGCGATCAGCTCGACCAGCACCATTCGCGCCTCCGGCGAACCCGGCTCGACCCCGTCCGCCTGCGCCTGCCGCACCCGTTCCCGGACCAGCTCGGTCACCTCGTGATGCAGGCCGGTCTGATCCCCGGCCGCCCTCTCGGCCGCCTGATGCTCGGCCATCCTGCGGACCCTGGCCTTGAAGTCGGCATCGCGGACCAGCTCGGACAGCTCCGCCCAGGCGCCCAGCTGCTCAGGGCTGGGATCGGCGGGCATCTCAGGCACCACCGTACGCAGCATGGCGACGAAGTCCGGGTTGGCGTCCAGATCACCGAAAGTCTCGTCGATGAAGTCGTTGATGAGGCGCTTGCCATCCTCAGCGGACGGCGTCACGTATCGCGGCATGGAATGCGCTCTCCCGGAGTCGGATCGGATAGGTCGCGGACGGCGGAAACGAGCACGCGCCGCCCACGGCATCGATCCTGGAGTCTCCGGTTACTTGAGACTCAAGTACCGGTCCAAACAAAGGCTCAGCCCACAACGCGAGCGGCGAGAAAGTCGTTGACGGCGGCGAGAAACTCCGTCGGTTTGCTGGCATGTACGTTGTGGCTGGCCGCGATGATGACGAGGACGGCGTCGAGCATCCGCTCGGCCATCTCGGCGATCAGGTGCCCGGAGTCTGGCTGTCCGGGCCACTGCCGACAAGCTCATGGACCACGTGAGCCCGTTCTGAAACTCCGATGGCTCGCGATTACGGACCATCGGTTCGAAGGGTTACGCCTCGCCGGTGGTGAGGCCGACGGGGCAGGTGACGCCGGTGCCGCAGTAGCCGTTGGGCACCTTGAACAAATATTTCTGGTGGTAGTTCTTCAGTCCATGCAACAGATCTGCGTGCGCCTGCGCAGAAACCCTGTCTACCGACAGGCCGGTGCTTACACACTTGGAGCATGGAGTTCGACCACAACGCCTCGGGCGATTCTGGGGAAATGCTCGACAAGCCGCGGCTTCCTCGGAACCTCGCTGCGCTGGTCAGCGCGACCTGAAGATTGGGTTAATTTGCCTCATCTCGGAGGTCAGCTGGGTATCCGTTGCACCTATCCCGGATAGAGACTCTGAGAGATTGCGGACAGCTAGGAGGTGGTCCGCATGGGAGACACACAGGTATGCGCCGACTGTGGAACCCAGGCATCGCCGGAGGCCAGGTTCTGCGGCAACTGTGGGCGGCCCCTGTCTTCCCGGTCACCTCTTGAGGCATCAGCGTCGACACCGCCGTCGTCTGACCGGTTACCCGACGCGGGACGCCCTGGCGGTGGCGGCTGGACATCCTCTCCCTCCGCCGAAGCGACTCCAATGGCATTGTCCGCCCCCGGCACGCCTCCGGTGAGCCACCAGACCGGCGTCGGGAATGTCGTCACCAGCGGCATGGTGGAAGGACAGGTGCGCGGCTTGCAGGAGCGATCGGAGCAGCACGGAGAGTCTGAGTCCGAGTCGATCTGGAGCTTCCGGTTGGAGCGGTACGACCAGGAGGGTAACCGGGTGATGCTCGTCCCCGTCGAGATGCGGGGCCGGAGCATCGAGGGCTCCATCAACGACGGTGATTGGATCCGGGCTCGTGGCTCGCTGCGATCTGGGACACTGCGCCTGAGCGAGCTACAGAATCTCAGCACTGGCGCGATCGTGCGTGCCAAGGGGATCCCCAAAGCCGTGCTGATCGTGGGAATTGTTCTCTTCGTGGCAGTTGTGGCTTGGATCGTGTTCATCGCGGTACTGGCGATCATTCAATCCCCAGCCGGTGTGGTCTTACCGCCCTCGGTGCGATGACGATAGAAAATCTGACCGCGTATGACCTGGACTACCTGCAGCGGGTCGGGTTCGAGCCGCCTCCTCTCCCTGATGGCGCTCGGCTCACCGAGGCGCCGGTGGACCTGCGGACTCTGGTGCGAATCACAGGCATCGGGCAGCCGGAGAAGCATCCGAGATCATCAGCCTCCGACGAGGCGATTCCGATCACCCGCGACATGCTGATCGGCCTCTACAACTACAAGGTGCCGCTGGCGTTCCTGGTGGGCGCTGAGCCAGGCCAGGTCTTTCTCCGTATCGGAACGTGGCTTCCCAAAGGCGGCTCGGCGCTGTCGACGGAGCTCAACGGGCGGCTACTGGAGACGGCTCTGCGGGCGATGTATCCGGCCGTCGACCTGGTGCCCGACGAGCCAGTGACGGGCCGCTGGCCACTGGGCGGTCTTGTCATGGGCATCCCGTCATCCAAACCGCCGGACGCCGCTGACGGTGCCCGGCAGATCGACCGGTTGCTGCGGGCGCTCGGCCGGGTGCGGTGGGCCGCGCTGATCCTCGCACAACCCGTTGACGAGGCTCTGGTGCGCGAACTCCGGCTCCGACTGATCAACGAAATGCGCTCGGTGCAAACAGCGGTCAAGTCAGGGGGCGTTCCAAACCCTCTCGCCGACCACTACCTCGAGTTACTCGGCGTACAGCTCAGGACCTTCAGCGATGGGCAAGGCACCGGCGCCTGGCGTACCGCGGTCTATCTACTCGGCGACAGCGACGGCTATTCCGAGGTCGCGGGCCTGTGGCGCGGTGTCTTCTCGGGCGAGCGCTCGCTTCCGGAACCGGTCCGGGTGTGGGACCGAGACGATGTGCCGATGCTGGCCGCTTCGTGGGCGATGATCGATCCGGTCGTCGAGGCGAGCGCGCCGGGATGCTACCGGCAGCCCTTCCAGCACCAGACGCTGCTTACCTCCTCGCAGCTCTCCGCCTACGTGGACTTCCCGAGCATGGAGAGCAACGGATTCGCCATCACGCAGATCCCCGACTACGACACGGTGTCTCCATCCGTCACTGGGGAGTCGATCACCATTGGGTCAGTCGTCGAGCGCGGTTGCGCCACCACGACGGCGTACGGGATCAACCCCGACAAGCTGACCCGCCACGCCTTCGTCACCGGGGTCACCGGCTCCGGCAAGACCAATACCGTCTTCCACCTCCTGCGCCAGGCCGCGGAACGCAACATCCCGTTCCTCGTTCTGGAGCCGGCCAAGACGGAGTATCGGGTGCTGCTGCGCGATCAGGAACTCGGGCGCGAACTGCAGGTTTTCACCCTCGGCAACGAGACCGTGTCGCCATTCCGGCTGAACCCATTCGAAGTGCCTGAGGGTGTCTCCGTCGCCGTCCATCTCGACTTGCTGCGGTCGGTGTTCAATGTCAGCTTCGGGATGTGGACGCCTCTGCCGCAGGTGCTCGAGATCAGCCTGCACGGCATCTACGCCGACCGAGGTTGGGACGTGACGACCGACACCAACCGGCGGCTGAGCGGCGACAGCGACCGCTCGGCGGCCTTCCCCACCCTCACCGATCTCGTACGAAAGGTCGAGGAGATCGTCCCGCAGCTCGGATACGAGGACAAAGTCACCGGTGACCTTCGAGCAGCGCTGCGGACCCGCCTGAACAGCCTGCGCACCGGCGGCAAGGGCCGCATGCTCGACGTTCGCCGCTCGCTGCCCATCGAACTCCTACTCGGACAACCGACCGTGCTCGAACTCGAGGGCATAGGCGACGACGACGACAAGGCGTTCATGATGGGCCTGCTGATGATCAGGCTGGCCGAACACCGCCGCACCCAGGGTGACACCGAGCACATCGAGCACCTGCTCGTCATCGAGGAGGCCCACCGGCTGCTCGCTAACACGGTCCGCAAGCAGGGCGGCGAAGAGGCAGAGGCCGACGTCAGAGGCAAAGCAGTGGAGACCTTTACCAATCTGCTCTCCGAGATACGGGCGTACGGACAAGGCGTGGTGATCGTCGACCAGATACCGACGAGGCTCGCCCCCGACGTCCTGAAAAACACCAATCTCAAGGTGGCGCACCGCATCGTGGCCGGTGATGACCGCGATGTGCTTGGAGACGCGATGGTGATGACCTCCCGCCAGGATGTCTGCCTGGCCATACTGCCGATCGGTCGCGCGGCCGTCTTCACCGACGGTGAGGACGCCCCGCTGCTCCTCCAGATACCGCCGTCCAAGGGCGGGTCCGGCACCTGGCCGACCCACGACGAGGTGCGCGAGCGCATGGAACAAAGCGGGCCGGGTTTCCTGCTCGCCTCCTCTGAGTGTGACCAGCGCTGCCTGGACTCACCAGAGGCCTGCCAGGCGGCACGCGGCCTTGTCGACGAGCGCTCGGTGATGCGCACCTTCGCCCGTGTCGTCTTCTCCGCGGCGCAAACCGGCGACGATAGTCTCGCGCGGACCTGGCCGGACCTCGTCGCCGCGGTAGAACCCCGCCGGCCTAGATGGCTGGACGGCCCGGCGGTCTTCAGGTGCCTGGCCCGGCATGGAGCCTGCCGCCTCGCTGACTCACGCGGCGCCCGGGCCGGTTGGACGTACGCGCAGAGCGCGGCGGTCGCGGACGCCATCGACGAGGCCCTGGTCGCCCACCTCGAAGGCCGGGACACGCAGAGCGAGGTGGCCGAACTTCGAAGCCGGCTAGTGGAGCTCCAGGGCGGGAGACCCGGACCCTTCCAGGGTTGTGCCCGGATCTGGGAAGACCGGCCGGGACCCTGCCTGTGCGCCGAACCGGTGGCCGAACTCGTCTCGGCAGGTGACTTCACGGACCCGTGGGCGCGGGCGCGCGAGACCGACCGCACCTCGGGTGTGGGCAGCCGGGCCGCGGTCTGGGACATCTGCCTGGACGCGGCCTACCACCTTGTTGAATTCCCCGTTGAAGGCCAAGACCCAGAGATCGTGTCGCGGCTCAAAGACGTCGCTCGATGCACGGGCCTGTGCTTCGCACAGCAGATGCTCGCGGCTGAGGCCTGGGCGCACCCTGCCACCGAGCGCCGGGCGCTGACTGAACTGCTCGCCAAAGCGGACTGCGTCACGACCCCGAGTGCGGAAGGAACGACCGATGGGCGGAGCGAGGGATCGACCGACGGAGACCGATGAGCAGCGGTCGGCATCTCCACGTGCCGGCGCCGGCGACCGAGGTGAGGTGACGTCCGACGCCGGCGCCAGGACTAAGGACATGCACCGGCCCGCCGATGATCGGGGGGTCAAGGAAGCCCCGCACGGTAGGGAAGATCGTAAGGAGGCGCACGGCGGCAAAGGAGAGTTGGGCCGGCACACCATCACGGATCGCGTCGACCCGAAGACCGGCAAAAAGATCGGAACCGACGATAGCTATAAGGAGAAGGGAAAGGATGGGAAGGATCACGATCACGTGGTATCCAGGGATATGAAAGGCAACGAGCGCGAACGCCAAGAGAGCTGGACAAAAAAGGACGAAAAAGGCAACCCATACAACCATCTGGAATACTACAAAAAAGACGATCAGACTGGACAGTGGAAAAAGACAGGCAGCGCCGACACCTGGAAGTGGCATACGAAGGACGGTCATGAACACACCTATAGAAATTTCTACAACGCCGACGGCAGCAAAAGGGGAAGCGCGGAGATCGAGAAATGGAAAGAAGGAGGGAAGGACCACGAGAAGGTGACGGTCAGAGATTCGAAAGGGAGAATCGTACCGGAGGATAAAGGAGGGAAACCAGAGGAGAAGGATAAGAAGAATAAGTGATGGCGCCACGGTTCCCGGAACGGAAGCTCGCCGATGCAGCAGCCTCAGAAGCAACGATACATTCGCGGGGACCTGCCAACGGCGTAGAGGGCGCCGAAAATGCCCGGCGAATGCTCGGCAGCCGCCATGGGATCGGCCTCATACCCCTGAGTGCCGAGGAGCCGACGTCTTGAAGCCATGCGTGTCTCCGAGCCAGACGGCCGGCTAACCAGCCCGAAGGGCAGCGACCGACTCAACGAGGCCCGCTTTCTTCAAAGCGTCGACCACATCCTCTACGGTCTCCGGCGGGGTTGACTCGTTAATTCGCGATCTGCTGGACACAGGCCCAGACCACTCGTCCATCGAGATTTTCAGGGCGTCAAGTGCTCTGGAGGAAAGTCCCTGAGGTTCGACGTGACGATGACCTGTACAGCCACCTTGATCGCCGCGGCAAGCACGTGCCGGTCATCCGCGTCGGGTAGTTTCAACCCTCGAAAAGCGGCTCGTACCCCTCGACAAGGCAGTCTGGACCTTGTAGTGAAGATTCTCGCCGAAAACAACTCTGGCCCTCGATCGGCACCGGGCTAGCCGGGCGACCAAGGGCCAGGAGCAGTCGGTTAGCGCGGGTCACGCTTCGCCGGTGGTCAGGCCGACGGGGCAGCTCACACCGGTGCCGCCGATGCCGCAGTAGCCGTTCGGCACCTTGAACAAATATTGCTGGTGATAATCCTCGGCGAAGTAGAACTCGCCGGCGGGGGCGATCTCAGTGGTGATCTCGCCGTACCCGGCCTTGGCGAGCACCTCCTGGTACGCGTCCCGGGACGTCACGGCCGCCTTGGCCTGCTCGGGGCCGCGGGTGTAGATGGCCGACCGGTACTGCGTGCCGACGTCGTTGCCCTGGCGCATGCCCTGTGTGGGGTCGTGGGCCTCCCAGAACACCTTGAGCAGTTCCTCGTACGACACCTCGGCCGGGTCGAAGACCACCCGGACGACCTCGGTGTGCCCGGTCAGGCCGGTGCAGACCTCCTCGTACGTAGGGTTCGGCGTGTAGCCGCCCGCGTAGCCCACGGCGGTCGAGACGACCCCGGGGGTCTGCCAGAACTTACGCTCGGCGCCCCAGAAGCAGCCCAGTCCGAACTCGGCGATCTCCGTACCCTCGGGGTACGGCGGAGCCAACGGCGCGCCGAGCACCTGGTGGCGCGTGGCCACCGGCATGACCTCGGCACGGCCCTGCAGGGCGTCCGCGGGGTCCACCATCGTCGTCTTGTCTGTGCCGAACAGCCAGCCCATCACGCACCTTCCTTCCGCTCTGCCATCACCAACCAGAGGCCCGGCGGCCTTGTTCCTGACATAAGCGCCTCTAAACCTCAGACGTAGAGACCCTTATTTGTGCTGAATCTAGGTAAGCAGCGAAGATGGGCTTCATGCCTGATACGCGCCGCGGTGTCCTATACGGCGTCGCCGCCTACACCATGTGGGGTCTGTTCCCTCTCTACTGGCCTCTGCTGAAGCCGTCCGGGGCCGTGGAGATCCTCGCCCATCGGATGGTCTGGTCGCTGGTCGTGGTGGTCACGATCCTCGCCGTACGCCGCCACTGGTCGTGGATCCGCACGATGACGCGCCGCCAGTTGGTCCTCCTCGCCCTCGCGGCCGTCACGGTCTCGGTCAACTGGGGCGTCTACATCTACGCCGTCAACGCCGGTCATGTGGTGGAAAGCGCGCTCGGCTACTTCATCAATCCCCTGGTCAGCGTGCTGTTCGGAGTGCTGATCTTCCGCGAGCGGCTGCGCCGATGGCAGTGGATCGCCGTCGGGCTGGGCGCGCTCGCGGTCCTCATCCTGACGCTCGACTACGGACGCCTTCCCTGGATCGCCCTCGTGCTCGCCTTCAGCTTCGGCACGTACGGGCTGATCAAGAAGGCGGCGGGGGTGGGCAGCGCGGAGAGCCTGACCATCGAGACGCTCGTGCTGCTGGTGCCGGCCCTGGGCTACCTGCTCGTCCTGCAGTCGAACGGCACCGGGACCTTCGGCAACCACGGTCTCGGCCACGCGCTGCTGCTGGTGGCGGCCGGTCTCATCACCGCGGTGCCGCTGATGCTCTTCACGGCCGCCGCGCTGCGGGTTCCGCTCACGATCATCGGCCTGCTCCAGTACATCGCCCCGGTGCTGCAGTTCCTGTGCGGGGTGCTGATCGTCCACGAGACGATGCCCGCCAGCCGGTGGGCCGGATTCGTGGTCGTCTGGCTCGCGCTGAGCGTCTTCACCTGGGACAGCGTCCGCTCCGCCCGTACGTCCCGGCAGGAGCGCGCGGCCGCGCTCGAGACCGTCTGATACGCCCGCCGGAGTAGGGCGTCCGCCTCCGGAGGGAGGACGACGAGACCGGCGGGGACGGCGAGGATCGGGGGCATGAGCAAGGAATTTCGTTTCGGTATCGTTGCCGGCCTGGCCCCCGACGCCGCCGCGTGGGCGGCGACGGCCCGCCACGCCGAGGACCTCGGCTACTCGACCCTGCTCGTCCCCGACACGCTGGGGACGCTGCCGCCGCTGCTCGCGATGCCCGCCGCGGCCACCGCCACGACGACGCTCCGCGTGGGCACGTTCGTGCTGGCCGCGCCCTACCGCAATCCGCCGCAGCTCGCGCACGAGCTCGCCGGGCTCGACTTCCTGTCCGGCGGACGCCTGGAGGTCGGTGTGGGGGCCGGACGTGTCGGCGCCGAGGAGGACGCCCGGGCACTCGGCATGCCGTACGGCACGGCGGGCGAGCGCGTCGCGCAGGTCCGATCGGTGATCGGGGAGGTGCGGGCGGCCTTCGCCAGGAGCAGGACCACCGTGCAGCGCCAGGGGCCGCCGATCCTGGTGGCGGGGGCCGGTCCCCGCATGCTGTCGCTGGCCGCGGAGGAGGCGGACATCGTCGCGCTCGCAGTGCCGCCCGACGCGCCGGAGGAGGGCCTGCGCGGGCCCGTCGGCACGCTGCGGGAGCTGGCCGGGGCGAGGTTCGACGACATCGAGCTGAGCATGAACCTGTTCCAGATCGGCGACGAGCCACCCTCGTGGTTGCCCGAAGGGTTCAGGGCCACGTCGGCGGACGCCGCCACCGTGCTGCGCGGCTCGCCCCGCGAGATGGCCGACACGCTGCTGCGCCGCCGCGACGAGCTGGGCCTCTCCTACATCACCGTCAACGGCTTCTTCGCCGACGCCCTCGCCCCCGTCGTCGACCTCCTCGCCGGCCGCTGACGGCTCACCCCGTGGCGAAGCCGATCGGTACGGTCGTCGGGAAGGTCCGGATCAGCTTCTTGTTGACGAACTCCTGGATGCCGAGATCCGCCAGTTCTCTCCCATATCCAGAGCATTTGACACCGCCGAACGGCAGGGCGGGGTGGGAGGAGGTGGGATGGTTGATCCAGACCATTCCCGCGTCGAGCCGCTCCGCCACCCGCCGCGCCCGGTCGAGGTCCCGGGAGAAGACCGCGCCGCCGAGGCCGTACGGCGTGTCGTTCGCCAGCGCCACGGCCTCGTTCTCGTCGGCCGCCTGGTAGATCACCGCCACCGGCCCGAACAGTTCCTCGCGGTACGCCCGCATGCCCGGCCTGACGTCCGTCAGGATCGTCGGCTGGACGAAGGCGCCGGGCCGGCCGATCCGGTCGCCGCCGGTCACCAGGGTCGCCCCCTGTGCCACCGTGTCGCGTACCTGGCTCACGAGGTTCTCGGCGGCCTGCTCGGAGGACAGCGGGCCCAGCGTGGTGTCCGAGTCCAGCGGGTCGCCCGGGACGAGCGCCTCGAACCTGCGGCGCAGTTCCTCGACGAAGCGGCGGTAGACGTGCGGCAGGAGGATCATCCTCTTGGCGCTCACGCAACTCTGCCCCATGTTGGACAGCCGGCCTACCGCCGCGGCCTCCACGGTCCGGTCGAAGTCCTCGGCGTCGAGCACGATGAACGGATCGCTCCCCCCGAGTTCGAGCACGGTCTTCTCGATGTTGCGTCCCGCCCTTTCGGCCGTGCTGGCTCCCGCACGATCACTGCCGGTGAGGGAGACACCCCGGACCAGGGGATTGTCGAGCACAGTGCCCACTCGCGCCGACGGCAGGAACAGGTTGACGTAGACGCCGGGCGGCGCGCCGGCGTCGTGGAACAGCCGCTCCAACGCGAGGGCCGACTGCGGGCAGTTGCTCGCGTGCTTGAGCAGGATCGTGTTGCCGGCGACCAGGTTCGGCGCCGCGAAGCGGGCGACCTGGTAAAGCGGGTAGTTCCACGGCATGATCCCGAGGAGCGCGCCGAGCGGCCGGTTGGCCACCACGGCATTCCCTTCCTCGACGGGAAGCGGGCGGTCGGCGACGAGGGCGGGCCCCTGCTCGGCGTAGTAGCTCAGGATGTCTGCCGACAGGTCCACCTCACCGCGGCTCTCGCCGATGAGCTTGCCCATCTCCAGCGTCACCGTCCGGGCGAGTTCCTCCCGGCGTTCGCGCATGAGAGAGGCCGCCCGGCCGACCACGGCGGCCCGTTCCGCCGGGGCGAGCGACCTCCACTCCTGGAAGGCCTGGTGAGCCGTCGCGACGGCCCGGCCGGCCTCCTCGTCGGTCATCGCGGGGAACTCGGCGAGGACCTCGTTGTTGTACGGATTCACGCTGGCGATGGACCTGCGTGTGACGGATGGCGTGGCGGTGCTCATGACGCCCCCTTGCGCCCGCACGCCGTTCGGCACCCGGCTGCACCGTGACGGCACCGGACCTCTTGCCACGATACTCCGCCCGGGTCGCGGCACCTCCGCCCGGAACGGCCCGCACGCGCGTCCGGGTAGGACAACACGAGGCGAATTCCCGCCGGGTCAGCGTCGTGTGGCCGCGAGGCGTGACCGGGTGCGGGCGGGCGCCCCCGAGGGCAGCTCGCCGAGGATGTCGGCGAGCGTGACCCCTGCGAGGCTGCTCCGCCACGCGCGGTGCGCCTCGGCCATCTTCTCGGCGATGACGCAGATGCGCCGGCAGTCCTCGGGGGGCAGCGCCCCCCGTCCCTGCTGGCGGATCTCGCGGCACTCGTACGGCGAGGAGGCGCCGTCGACCGCCTCGACGATCTGCAGCAACGTGATGTCGGAAGCCGCCCGCGCGAGCCGGAATCCGCCTCGCGGGCCCGTCATCGCGCCCAGCACACCGGCTCTGACGAGCGCCTGCAACTGCTTGGCCAGGTAGGGCGCCGGAACGTCGTAATACTCCGCGAGCTGCGCCGCCGACGCGGTGACTCCCGGCTCGAGCTGCGCCAGCGTGGCGGCGCAGTGCAACACCCACTCGGTGCTCGCAGGCAGCTTCATGCCCACCAGTGTATTGGAGAGATTGCGGATCCATTTTGTCCGAGATAGCATCCGGGACGTCTAGCGAAGGAGAAACCATGCGCATCGCAGTCGCCGGCGCCACCGGGAACATCGGGAAGCTCACCGTCGCCGCCCTCGAACGGGACGGGCACGACGTCGTACGCGTCAGCCGGTCCCTCGGCGTGGACCTGATGACGGGAGAGGGGCTCGACAAGGCCCTGGACGGCGTCGAGGCGGTCGTCGACGCGATCAGCTCAGCCGCGACCGACCGGGACGAGTCGGTGGCGTACTTCGGCACGACCACCAGGAACCTGCTGGCCGCCGAGGAGCGGGCGGGCGTCCGTCACCACGTGCTGCTCTCGATCATCGGCATCCAGCGGGTGGAGGGCAACGCCCACTACGCCGGCAAGCGGGAGCAGGAGCGCCTGGTGTCCGCCGGTTCGGTGCCGTGGACGATCGTCCCGGTCGCGCAGTTCCACGACTTCGCCGAGATGGTGGCGGGCTGGACCGAGCAGGACGGCGTCGCCACGATCGCGCCGCTGCTGGTGCAGCCGATCGCGCCCGCGGACGTGGCCGAGGTCCTCGCCGAGATCGCCGTGGGCGAGCCACAGGGCCGCTACACCGACGTGGCCGGTCCCGAGCCGCAGGACCTCGTCGACATGGCCCGGCGCACCCACGCGGCACGCGGCCGCACGGTCAAGCTCGTGCCGACCTGGTCGGGGCTGTTCGGCCCGGCGATGGCCGGCGACGTGCTGCTGCCCGGGGAAGGCGCCCGCATCGCGCCGACCACCTTCGACGAGTGGCTCGCGGCCCAGCACTAGGGCCGGGCTAGTTCAGGGCCGCCTCGGCCCTGGCGTACGCGGCCGCGGCGATGCGCGGCAGCAGTACGGCGGGGTCGGTGCGCGGCTTCGGCCACTGCCTGGGGATTCGAATCTCCAGCACGTAACGCGGCGTCCGCACCACCTCGACCCACTGCCGCACCGTCTTCTCCTCGAAGATCCGGAAGGCCCAGGACCGGATGCCGAGACGCGGGACGGAGAACGGTTCGGCGCGCATCGGGTAGCCCTCCTCGCCGGCAAATTTCCGGCAGGAGGCCATTGCGGCGGGATCGCCAAGATTGCTGAGCATCGGCTCGGGCCCGGTGACGATGGTCTCGGAGAACTCCGCCGACCGTTTCCACGCCTCGTCGGCCATCGCGCTCATCAGCGTCGCGGCGATCTGCACGCCGGGCCGGTTGAAGTCGCGCAACGCCACGCGCCATGACCCGGAGGCCCACCTCTCGCAGGCGGAAGTCTCCCGAGATGCCCCAGCCACCTGACGAAGCGAGATGAACTCCACGGCACTGCCTTCGGCGGCGGGCAGGGCGACGACCGCGCCAGGCGTCATGACCGATCCGGCGACCCCCTCGTAGCCGACGAGCAGCGCCTGCCGCAAGCGTGGGTCACCGGGGCCGCTGCCGGGGTTGGGAACCAAGGTCGACTGTCCCTTCGGAAACACCCGTCCCTCGAAATACTGCTCCACGGACGGTGCCGGGGACGGGTGTGCCGACTCGGGCGAAACCGCCGCGGGCGAAGCCAGCTCGGGCGAAGCCGCCGCGGCGATAGCGTCGCATAGGGCTTGCGCCGAGCCCTCTCCCTCGCCCTCCCCACACGTGAGGACCTGGTCCTTGTCCACGATGACGGCGCCGGCGGGCATCGAACTCGTCGAACTCGCCGGTGCCCGGAGGGCGGATGTGCCCGCACGTGGCGGGCCGCCGCAGGCCGTCGCGGCGACCAGACACAAGGCGGCGAACCGGGTGATCCTCACCCGGCCAATGATCCCTTACAGGATGGTCAGCCCGTGCGCTCGACGACGTAGTCGCACAGGGCGATGAGGGCCGTACGGGCCGGGATGTCGGGCAGGCCGGCGAGGGCGTCCTTGGCCCGGTCGATCCAGCGGATGAGCTCGTCGCGGGCCTGGATCATGGCCCGGTTGGCCCGAAGCAGCGTCAGCGTCTCCTCGACGTCCTCCTCGGCCACGGGCCCCGACAGCAGGGTGCGCAGCCGGGCGTCGGCGGGGTCGTCGGAGGCAAGCGCGTACAGCACGGGGAGCGTGCGGACGCCCTCGCGCAGGTCGGTGCCGGGGGTCTTGCCCGAGTCGGCCGTGGGCGCGGCCACGTCGATGAGGTCGTCGCCGAGCTGCCAGGCCACGCCGATCGCCTCGCAGGCGTCGGTCAGGCGCTCGACCACGTCGGCGGGAGCACCGGCGAGCATGGCCCCGAAGCGGCCCGAGGTGGCGATGAGGGAGCCGGTCTTGTCGGCCAGCACGCTGATGTAGTGGGCGATCCCGTCACGGCCCTCGGCGGGCCCGATCGTCTCGCGGATCTGGCCGCGCACCAGGCGGGAGAACGTACGCGCCTGGATCCGGATGAGCTCGCTGCCGAGGTCGGCGAGGATCTCCGACGCCTGGGCGAACAGGTAGTCGCCGGTGAGGATGGCCACGGTGTTGTCCCACCGGGCGTTGGCGGACGGGGAGCCCCGGCGCACCGGGGCCTCGTCCATCACGTCGTCGTGGTAGAGCGTGGCCAGGTGGGTCAGCTCGATGACGACGGCCCCGGGCACGACGCCCGGGGCGTCCGGGTTGCCGAACTGGGCGGCCAGCAGCACGAGCATCGCCCGGAACCGCTTGCCGCCCGCCTCGATGAGGTGCCTCGACGTCTGGGTGACGAAGGCGTCCTCACTCTCGACCGACGAGCGCAGCAGCTTCTCCACCGCCGCGAGCCCGCCTGCGAGGTCGTCGGCCAGCCGCTCGTCGACGAGAGGAATGTCCACAACGGGCGGCGCGGCCATACGGAGATCTCCTATCGGACGAACAGGGACTGTGCAGCCGTGTGCGCGAGGTCCAGCACGGGCTGGGGGTACACCCCGAGAACTACCGTAGCCAATGCCGCGATACCGACCACAGCCGCGGTCCCCCGCGAGGGCAGCACGACGGACGGGCCGTCGGCGGCCGGGTCGCTGAAGAACATCAGCACGATCACACGGACGTAGAAGAACGCGGCGATCGCCGAGGCCACCACACCGATGATGACCAGCGGGGTGGCGCCGTTGGCGACGGCCGCCTGGAAGACCGCGTACTTCCCGAAGAACCCGCTGGTCAGCGGGATGCCGGCGAAGGCCAGCAGGAAGAACGCGAACGTCCCGGCCAGCAGCGGCGAGCGCTTGCCGAGCCCGGCCCACCGGGACAGGTGCCACGCCTCACCGCCCGCGTCGCGCACCATCGTGACGATGGCGAACGCGCCGACCGTGGTGAAACCATACGCCACCAGGTAGAACAGCAGGCCGGACAGGGCCGAGGTGTTCTCCGCCCGGGTGTGGCCGGTGGCGATGACGCCGATGAGCAGGAAGCCGCCGTGCGCGATGGACGAGTAGGCGAGCATCCGCTTGATGTCGGTCTGCGTGATCGCGAGGATCGCGCCGACCACCATCGTGAGAATCGCCACACCGTAGAGCACCGGGCGCCAGTCCCAGTCGAGACCGCCGAGGCCGACCCAGAACACCCGCAGCAGCGCGCCGAAGGCGGCGACCAGGGTGCCGGAGGCCATCAGCGCGGTGATGGGCGTGGGCGAGCCCTGGTAGACGTCCGGCTTCCACGCCTGGAACGGCGCGGCACCGATCTTGAACAGCAGGCCGACGCCGAGCATGGCCGCGCCGATGTAGAGCAGCGTGTCCTGGCCGCCGACCGACCCCAGCGCCTGGTTGATCTTCGCGAGGTCGACCGACCCGGCGTAGCCGTACAGGAGGGCCGTGCCGTACAGGAAGAAGGCCGAGGAGAACGCGCCGAGCAGGAAGTACTTGACCGCGGCCTCCTGCGACAGCAGGCGGCGGCGCCGGGCCAGGCCGCACAGCAGGTAGAGCGGCAGCGACATGACCTCGAGGGCGACGAACGCCACGAGCAGGTCGTTGGCCGCCGGGAACAGCAGCATGCCGCCGACCGCGAACAGCAGCAGCGGGTAGACCTCGGTGTGCGCGGCCCGTTCGACGAGCGACTGCTCCTCCTCGGCGGAGCCGGGCACGGCCGCCGCGGAGCCGACGAAGTGCTCCTCGTCCTTGATGAGCAGCACGCTCACGAAGGCGAGGATGAGGATCGTGCCCCAGATGAACAGGGCCGGGCCGTCCACGGCCACCGCGCCCATCGCGGCGGGCTTGGTGGGCACGCCCTTGACCGCCTGCCAGACGGCCAGCGCGAACGCGCCGGCCAGCGACAGCAGCGTGAGCGGCAGGTGGATCGCCGAGCGCAGGTAGCGCGGGGCGAATGCCTCCACCAGCACGCCGACGATCGCCGCGCCGAAGACGACGAGTATCGGCGCCAGCAGGGCGTACTCGATACTCGGCGCCTGAATGGTGCCGTTCACTACTGGCCCTCCTGAGCAACGGGTACGGCCGGCTTCGGGTCCGTGACGGAGACGCTCGACAGCGTGTCCTTCACGGCGGGATTGATCACGTCGAGCAGCGGCTTGGGATAGAAGCCGAACACCAGCAGCAGCGCGACGAGCGGCGCCACCACCCACTTCTCCCTGGCGTTGAGGTCGGGCAGCGACTTGACCGACTCGGCCGTCGGGCCGTTCATCGTCCGCTGGTACATCCACAGGATGTAGATCGCGGCGAGGATGACGCCGACCGTGGCGATCACGGCCGGGACGACGTAGCGCTGGTAGGTGCCGGTCAGCACCATGAACTCGCTGACGAACGTGCTGAGGCCGGGCAGCGAGAGGCTGGACAGACCGGCCACCAGGAACGTCCCGGCGAGGATCGGGGCCACCTTCTGCACGCCGCCGTAGTCGGCGATGAACTGCGAGCCCCTGCGGTAGATGAGGAAGCCCGCGATCAGGAACAGCGCGCCGGTCGAGAAGCCGTGGTTGACCATGTAGAGCGTCGCGCCCGAGCCCGCGCTGGTGGTCATCGCGAACACGCCCATCGCGATGAAGCCGAAGTGCGACACCGAGGTGTACGCGATGAGCCGCTTCATGTCGGTCTGCCCGATGGCCACGATCGCGCCGTACACGATGCCGATCACCGACAGCGTGATGACCAGCGGCGTGAAGAACTTCGCGGCGTCGGGGAAGAGCTCGAGGCAGAAGCGCAGCATGCCGTACGTGCCGACCTTGTCCAGCACGCCGACGAGCAGGACGGCCGCGCCGGCCGGGGCCTGGGCGGCGGCGTCGGGCAGCCAGGTGTGGAACGGCCACAGCGGCGCCTTGATCGCGAAGGCGATGAAGAAGCCGAGGAACAGCCACTTCTGTGTCGTCACGTCCTGGATGGTCCCGACCAGGTCGGAGAACATGAACGTGCCCTTGCCGGCGATCGAGTAGAGCGCGATCACCGCCACCAGCATCAGGAGCCCGCCGAACAGCGAGTACAGCAGGAACTTCACGGCCGCGTACGACCGCTGCGCCCCGCCGTACGACCCGATCATGAAGTACATCGGGATCAGCATGGCTTCGAAGAAGACGTAGAAGAGGAAGACGTCGGTCGCCGCGAAGACGCCGATCATCATGGCCTCGAGCACCAGCAGCAGCGAGAAGTACGTCCGGACCGAGCGCTTGCCGGCCTCGGCGTCGTGCCAGGAGGCGAGCACCACGATCGGCACGAGGACCGCCGACAGCAGGATCAGCACCAGGGCGATGCCGTCCACGGCGACGCCGTAGTGGACGCCGAACGCGGGGATCCAGTCGTACGTCTCGGCGAACTGGAACTTGTCGCCGTTCGGGCTGAACTGGACCGCCATGGCGACGGTCAGCGCCAGCACGATCAGCGACACCACGAGGGTGAACTGCTTGGCGAGCTTGTCGTTGCGGACAAGGGTCACGCCCAGCGCGCCGAGTACGGACACGCCCATCAGGGTTGAAAGCCAGGGCATCACAGGTTCCCTACGACGAGCCAGGCACCGGCCAGGACGGCGGCGCCCAGGAATATCGACAGCGCGTACGAGCGGACGAACCCGGTCTGGACCCTGCGCAGACGCCCGGACGTGCCGCCGATTCCGGCGGCCAGGCCGTTCACGAGGCCGTCGACGCCGCGGTTGTCGAAGAACACGGCCAGGCGGGTCAGCCACTGGCCGGGGCGCATGAACAGCGCCTCGTTCAGGGCGTCGCCGTACAGGTCACGACGGGCGAAGACGGTGAGGAACGAGCCGCGCGGGGCGACCGCGGGCACCTCGGCCCTGCCGTACTTGACCCAGGCGAAGGCCGCGCCGATCGCGACGAGCGCGAGCGTGACCAGACCGGTGAGGCTGAACGGGTGGAACGACGGCATCTCCTCCGGCGCGCCGACGGCCGGCGAGAGGAAGGTCATGAACCGGTTGCCCAGCACCAGGAACGCGCCCAGCCCGATCGCGCCGACCGACAGGATGATCAGCGGCCAGGTCATGACGGCGGGCGACTCGTGCGGGTGGGCCGTGGGCTCCCAGCGCTTGGTGCCGAAGAACGTCATGAACACCAGGCGCGACATGTAGAAGCCGGTGATGCCCGCGCCGAGCACGGCCAGCCAGCCGAGGATGGCGTTGTGCTCCATCGCGGTCTCGATGATGCCGTCCTTGGTGAAGTAACCGGACAGCAGCGGGAACCCGATGATCGCCAGGTAGCCGATGAGGAACGTCACGAACGTGACCGGCATGACCTTGCGCAGCGCGCCGTACTTGCGCATGTCGACCTCGTCGTTCATGGCGTGCATGACCGAGCCCGCGCCGAGGAACATGTCGGCCTTGAAGAAGCCGTGCGTGATCAGGTGGGCGATCGCGAAGGCGTAGCCCGCCGGGCCGATGCCCGCGGCGAGCACCATGTAGCCGATCTGCGACATCGTCGAACCGGCCAGCGCCTTCTTGATGTCGTCCTTGGCGGTACCGATGATCGCACCGGCGAGCAGCGTCGCGACGCCGACGATCGTCACCACGAGCTGCGCGGTCTCGGCGCCCTGGAAGATCGGGCCGGACCGGACGATCAGGTAGACGCCGGCGGTGACCATGGTCGCGGCGTGGATGAGGGCCGAGACCGGGGTCGGGCCCTCCATCGCGTCGAGGAGCCAGGACTGCAGCGGGAGCTGCGCCGACTTACCGCAGGCGCCGACCAGCAGCAGCAGGCCGATCGCGGTGAGCGTGCCCGAGGACGCCTTGTCGGCGTTCGCGAGGACGTCGTTGAAGGCCAGCGTGTGGAACGTCGCGAAGATCGTGAAGATGCCGATCAGCAGGCCGAAGTCGCCGACGCGGTTGACGATGAACGCCTTCTTGGCCGCGGTCGCCGCCGAGGGCTTGTGCTGCCAGAACCCGATCAGCAGGTACGACGCGAGGCCGACGCCCTCCCAGCCGACGAACAGGGCCACGTAGTTGTCGGCCAGCACCAGCAGGAGCATCGCCGCGACGAACAGGTTGAGGTAGGCGAAGAACCGCCGCCTGTTCGGGTCGTGCGCCATGTAGCCGATCGAGTAGATGTGGATCAGCGAGCCCACAAAGGTGATCAGCAGGCAGAACGAGATCGACAGCGGGTCGACCAGCAGGCCCACCTTCGCGAGGCCCGGGATGAAGTCGTACAGCTCGATCCCGCGGCGGCGCTCGCCGGGGGCGAAGCCGAGCAGTTGCGCGAACGACAGCGCCGCCACCACGAAGGACGCGACGGCCATGAGCACGCCCAGCAGGTGGCCGAACTTGTCGGTCCTCCGGCCGCC
Organism: Microbispora sp. KK1-11; assembly: GCF_006874435.1. Taxonomy (NCBI): domain Bacteria; kingdom Bacillati; phylum Actinomycetota; class Actinomycetes; order Streptosporangiales; family Streptosporangiaceae; genus Microbispora; species Microbispora sp. KK1-11. Next base: position 46,323 of record NZ_VIRJ01000024.1, read on the forward strand.
AAGCAGGAGGACCGCCGCTCCCACCAGGGGCAGAGCGATCATGAGCCAGGCTGCTCCGATCGCTCCGCCGGAGTGCTGGATGATCTCAGCGGGTTCCACGGCCACCTCTTAGTACTTCAGCAGGCTGGCGTCGTCCACCGACGCGGACCTGCGGGTTCGGAAGATCGTCACGATGATGGCCAGGCCGATGACCACCTCGGCGGCGGCCACGATCATCACGAAGAACGCGATGAGCTGGCCGTCGAGGTTGCCGTTCTGCCGGGCGAAGGTGACGAACGCCAGGTTGCAGGCGTTGAGCATGAGCTCGACGCACATGAACACCACGATGGCGTTGCGCCGTACGAGCACACCGACGCCGCCGATGGCGAACAGCAGCGCGGAGAGCACCAGGTAGTGCGTGGTCACTTGCCGTCCTCCTCGCTCAGGGACTCCGTCGCGGACTCACCGCGCGGGCGGACGACCCGGCCCGCCACGACACCGTCTTCTTCCATCGGCTCGGTGTCGGGGCCGCCGTCCCTGGCCTCCTCGGCCACGGTGGGCGTGCTGTGGCCGTTCGCGCGCAGCGCGGCCTCCTCCTGCTCCAGCACCTGGGCGACCTCAGGAGACAGGATGCCCTGGGACTCCTCGTACCGGGCGATGTACCGGTTGACCGACAGCGGCGAGACGGAACCGTCGGGCAGCAGCGCCGGCATGTCGATGGCGTTGTGCCGGGCGTAGGTGCCGGGGCCGGGCAGCGGCGCCGGGTTCTTGCCCGTCTTGCCGAAGGTGACGAAGCGCTGCCGGGACAGGTCCTTCTGGGTCGGCTTGGCCTCGCTGCGCTCCCGGTGCGCGAGCACCATCGCGCCGAGCGCCGCGGTGATCAGCAGCGCCGAGGTGACCTCGAAGGCGAACACGTGGCGGGTGAAGATCAGCTGGGCCAGGGAGGGCACGTTGCCCGCCTGCGTCGCGGCGGCCAGGCCCTTGGGCGAACCGACGACCGCGTTGCCGATGCCGAGGGCGAGCAGGACGGCGAAGCCGACCCCGCCCACGACCGCCCAGAACCGCTGTCCCCTGATCGTCTCCACGAGGGAGTCGGAGGAGTCCACGCCCACGAGCATGAGCACGAACAGGAACAGCATCATGACCGCGCCGGTGTAGACGATGATCTGCACCGCCGCCAGGAACGGAGCGTCCTGGACCGCGTACAGCACCGCCAGCGAGAGCATGACGACACCGAGCATGAGGGCCGAGTAGACGGCCCTGCGGCTGAAGACGAGTCCGAGCGCGGCGGTCACCGAGACGACCGCGAGCACCCAGAACGTGATGGACTCACCCATTGCTTCGACCCAACCGGTAGTAGTCCTCTTCGGTTTCGCCGAGGCGCATCGGGTGGGGCGGCTGCTCCATGCCCGGTCCGAGCGGCGCGAGGAGCATCTCCTTGGTGTAGATCAACGACTCGCGGCTGGAGTCTGCGAGCTCGTACTCGTTGGTCATCGTGAGCGCCCGGGTGGGGCACGCCTCGATGCACAGCCCGCAGAGGATGCAGCGCAGGTAGTTGATCTGGTAGACGCGGCCGTACCGCTCACCGGGCGAGAAACGCTCCTCGTCGGTGTTGTCGCCGCCCTCGACGTAGATGGCGTCCGCCGGGCAGGCCCAGGCGCACAGCTCGCAGCCGACGCACTTCTCCAGGCCGTCGGGCCACCGGTTCAGCTGGTGCCGCCCATGGAAGCGCGGCGCGGTGGGCCGCTTCTCCTCCGGATACTGAACGGTTACCGGCTTCTTGAACATGTGGTGGAAGGTGACGCCGAATCCCTTGATCGGGTTCAGCCAATCAGTTGCTCCCACTGGTCACCTCCTTGGCGGCGTCGGAATTGAGACGCGCGGCGGGCACGACTCCGTGGTAGTGCGGGGCGTCGAGCGGCGGCACCGGGAACCCGCCCGCGGCAGGCTCCTCGCGCAACTGCTCGAACTCCTCCTCGATCGCGGCCGCCTTGGCCTCCCTGCGGCGCTGGTTGACCGTGTCGAACCGCAGCCAGATCGCGAAGGCGCCGATGATGACCACCGCGCCGATGGTCAGGATGATCGCCCGGTCGGCCTCGGGCATGCGCAGCGCCTTGAACGTGGCGGCCAGCAGGATCCAGGCCAGGTTGACCGGGATCAGTACCTTCCACCCGAAGGCCATCAGCTGGTCGTACCGGACACGCGGCAGCGAGGCGCGGACCCAGACGAAGAAGCCGAACGCGATGACCAGCTTGATGAAGAACCACAGCATCGGCCACCAGCCGGAGTTCGCGCCGTCCCACAGGGAGATCGGCCACGGGGCCCGCCAGCCGCCGAAGAACAGCGTGATCGCCATCGCCGAGACGGTGAAGACGTTCACGTACTCCGCGAGCATGAACATCGCGAACTTCAGCGAGGAGGCGTACTCGGTGTGGAAGCCGCCGACCAGCTCGCCCTCGCCCTCGGGGAGGTCGAAGGGCACGCGGTTCGTCTCGCCCAGCATCGTGATCGCGTAGATCAGGAACGACGGGATCAGCGAGACCACGTACCAGGACGGCGCCGGGATGGACAGCCCCAGGATGTCCCAGGTGCCGCCGCTCGCCTGCTTCGCCACGATCTCCGAGGTGGACAGCGTGCCCGCCTGGAGGAACACCGCGACGAAGGACAGGCCCATCGCGATCTCGTACGACACGACCTGGGCGGCCGAGCGCAGGCCGCCCAGCACGGCGTACGGCGAGCGGGAGCCCCACCCGGCGAGCACGACGCCGTAGACGCCGATCGAGGCGGTGGCCAGGACCAGCAGGACCGCGACCGGCAGGTCGGTGAGCTGCAACGGCGTCTTGTGGCCGAACATCCACACCATCGGCCCGAACGGCACGACGGAGAAGGCCAGGAAGGCCGGGACGGCGATGATGACCGGGGCCAGGAAGTAGATCACCTTGTCCACGGTGCGTGGCATGATGTCTTCCTTCAGGCCCATCTTCAGGCCGTCGGCCACAGTCTGCAGCAGGCCGAACTTACCTGCCCGGTTGGGGCCGTAGCGGTGCTGCATGCGCGAGATGAGCTTGCGCTCGGTCCACACACCCATCAGCACGCCCAGCATCAGGAACACGAAGATCGCGACGGCCTTGATGATGGTGATCCACAGGGGATCGTGGCCGAAGTCGCTCAGCGTGGGTCCGGGGTTGTTCACGAGACGCTCCCGATCTTTACGACGTCTCCGGCGACCGCGCGCAGGTCGCGCGTGACCGACAGGCCGGCGGAGTTGGACGGCACCCATACGACACGGTCGGGCAGGTCCGCGACGCGCACCGGCACGACCACGTCGTCGCCGATCGTGATCTTGCCGCCGTCGACCGCGCCGATCTCGGCGGCCGTCGCCTCCGACAGCAGCGCCGCGACCGTGCGGGCGGTCCCCGCGAGGTACGGCTCGCCGTCCTGCATCCGGCCGTCGTCGAGCAGCAGGTGCCAGGTCGCCAGCACGGCCTCGCCCGCCTGCGGCTCCCTCACCGGGCGGCCGGTGACCGCGGGCGCGGCCGGGCGGGTGCCCTTCCACGCGCCGAGCGCGGCCATCTCGCGCCGGGCGGCGGCGGGCTCGGGCAGGCCGAGGTGGACGTCCATCTGGTCGGCGATCGAGGCGATGGCGCGCAGGTCGCTCATCAGGCCGGGGACGGCCGTGGCCACACCGAACGAGCGGCCCCTGCCCTCCCAGTCGACGAACGTCCCGGACTTCTCGGCCACCGCGGCGACCGGCAGGACCACGTCGGCCCGGTCGGTGACCGCGCTGGCGCGGATCTCCAGGCTGACGATGAACGGCGTGTTCTCCAGCGCCGCCAGGGCCCGTGCGGGGTCGGGCAGGTCGTAGGGGTCCACACCCGCCACGACCAGCGCGTCGACCTCGTCGTTCAGCGCGGCCTCGATGATGCCGGCCGTGTCGCGGCCGGGCGCCTCGGGCAGCGAGGCGACGCCCCACACCCTGGCGACCTCCGCGCGGGCGGTCTCGTCGTCGGCCGGGCGGCCGATCGGCAGCAGGCCCGGCAGGGCGCCCGCCTCCAGCGCGCCGCGCTCACCGGCCCGGCGCGGCACCCAGGCGAGCCTGGCGCCCGTCGCCTGCGTGAGCCGTACGAGCGCGGACAGGGCGCCGGGGGCGGTGGCGAGCCGCTCGCCGGCGAGGATGACCGTGCCCGCGGGCAGCAGGTCGCCGCCGACCAGGTCGCCGAGCGCCTCGGCCTCCGCGCCGGGCAGCGTGCGGATCAGCGTGCCCTTCATCTTGGCCAGGCCCGGCGTGGCGAACGGCGCGAGCGAGTAGACCTTCAGGCCCCGCTTGCGCGCCGCCTTGCGCAGGCGCAGGAAGACGATCGGCGACTCCTCCTCGGGCTCGAACCCGGCCAGGAGCACGGCCGGGGCCGTCTCCAGGTCGGCGTAGGAGACCTCGATGCCCTTGCCGGCCACGGCGTGGGTGAGGAACCGCGTCTCCTCCTCGGAGTGCGGACGGGCCCGGAAGTCGATGTCGTTGGTGCCGAGGGCGATCCTGGCGAACTTGCTGTACGCGTAGGCGTCCTCGACCGTGAGCCGCCCGCCGACCAGCACGCCGGCCTTGCCGCGGGCCCGCAGCAGGCCCTCGGCGGCGACGGCCAGCGCGTCCGGCCAGGAGGTCGGGACGAGCTTGCCGCTCTCGTCACGGACCAGCGGCGACCGCAGGCGGTCGGGCGCGGTGGCGTAGGTGAAGGCCCAGCGGCCCTTGTCGCAGTTCCACTCCTCGTTGACCTGCGGGTCGTCCCCGGCCAGGCGGCGGGTGACCTTGCCGCGGCGGTGGTCGGTGCGCAGCGAGCAGCCCGACGCGCAGTGCTCGCACGCGCTCGGCGTGGAGACCAGGTCGAACGGGCGGGAGCGGAACCGGTAGGCCGCGCCGGTCAGCGCGCCCACCGGGCAGATCTGGATGGTGTTGCCCGAGAAGTAGGACTGGAACGGCTCGCCGTCGGCGACGCCCACCTGCTCCTTGGCCCCGCGCTCGAAGAAGTCGATGAGCGGGTCACCGGCGATCTGCTCGGAGAAGCGGATGCAGCGCGCGCACTGGATACAGCGCTCGCGGTCGAGCAGCACCTCGCTCGACAGCGGGACGGGCTTTTCGAACGTGCGCTTCTGCTCGACGAACCGGCTCTCGCCCTGGCCGTTCGACATGGCCTGGTTCTGCAGGGGGCACTCGCCGCCCTTGTCGCAGACCGGGCAGTCGAGCGGGTGGTTCAGCAGCAGCATCTCCATCACGCCGCGCTGGGCCTTCTCGGCCACCGGCGAGGTGAGCTGCGTCTTGACCACCATGCCCTCGGCGACCTCGATCGCGCAGGACGGCTGCGGCTTGGGGAAGCCGCGGCCGTTGCCCGCGTCGGGGATGTCGACCAGGCACTGGCGGCAGTTGGCCGCCGGCGAGAGCAGCGGGTGGTCGCAGAACCGGGGGATCTGGATCCCCAGCAGCTCCGCGGCCCGGATGATCAGCGTCCCCTTGGGGACGCTGATCTGGAAGCCGTCGATGGTCAGGGTGACCATGTCCACGACCGGCTGCTCCGGCTGCGTCGTCTGAACTGTCACTTGGACCCCCACACCGTGGAAGCGGCGGGATCGAACGGGCAGCCGCCGATCTCGAAGTGCTTGAGGTATTCGTCGCGGAACTGCTTCACCGACGAGTGGATCGGGCTCGTCGCGCCGTCGCCGAGGGCGCAGAACGAGCGGCCGAGGATGTTGTCGGCGATGTCGGTGATCGTGGCCAGGTCCTCCTCGGAGCCCTGGCCCTTCTCCAGCCGCTTGAGCACCTGCTTGAGCCAGTAGGTGCCCTCACGGCACGGGGTGCACTTGCCGCAGGACTCGTGCGCGTAGAACTCGGTCCAGCGCAGGACGGCCCGCACCACGCAGGTCGTCTCGTCGAAGATCTGCAGGGCGCGGGTGCCCAGCATCGAGCCCTTGGCCCCGACCGACTCGAAGTCGAGCGGCACGTCGAGGTGCTCGGCCGTGAAGATCGGCGTCGAGGAGCCTCCCGGCGTCCAGAACTTCAGCTCGTGGCCCTCGCGGATGCCGCCCGCCATGTCGAGCAGCTCGCGCAGCGTGATGCCCAGCGGGGCCTCGTACTGGCCCGGCCGGGTCACGTGGCCCGACAGCGAGAAGATGCCGAAGCCCTTGGACTTCTCGGTGCCCATCCCGGCGAACCAGTCGGCGCCGTTGGCGATGATGCTCGGCACGCTCGCGATCGACTCGACGTTGTTGACCACCGTCGGGGAGGCGTACAGGCCGGCGACCGCCGGGAACGGCGGCTTGAGCCGGGGCTGGCCGCGGTAGCCCTCCAGCGAGTCGAGCAGCGCGGTCTCCTCGCCGCAGATGTACGCCCCGGCGCCGCTGTGCACGACGAGTTCGAGGTCGTAGCCCGAGCCGAGGATGTCCGTCCCGAGGTAGCCCTTCTCGTACGCCTCCCGGACCGCGGCCTGCACCCGGCGGATGACGTGGAGCACCTCGCCGCGGATGTAGATGAACGCGTAGTTGGCCCGGATGGCGTAGGACGCGATGATCACGCCCTCGACCAGCGCGTGCGGGTTGGCCATCATGAGCGGGATGTCCTTGCAGGTCCCCGGCTCCGACTCGTCGGCGTTGACCACGAGGTAGTGGGCCTTGCCGTCGCCCTGCGGGATGAAGCCCCACTTCATGCCGGTCGGGAAGCCCGCGCCGCCGCGGCCGCGCAGGCCGGAGTCCTTCACCGTCTGGATGACGGCGTCGGGGTCCATGCCCAGGGCCTTCTTCGCGGCCGCGTACTCGCCGTACCCGTCCAGGGTGAACGAGTCCGCCTGGTCCCAGTTCCTGGTGAGGACCGGTGTCAGCGTCGCCATTGGTCGTTCACCGCTCCTCGTTCGCTACGCGGGCCGCTCGTACCTCGCGGACCGCTCTGCTCACTGCGCCGGGTTCTCTCCGCGTGGTCATTCCGCGCTCCCCTCGGCCTTGGGGGCCTCCCAGCCGTTGGCCTTGGCGACCTTCAGGCCCTCCAGCGACGGGCCGGCGGCCGACGGGCCGTCACCGGCCAGGCCGTCGGGCAGCCCGGCGAGGACCCGGGACGCCTCCTTGAACGTGCACAGCCGGCGCGGGCCGCGGGTGGGCGAGACCTCCGTGCCCGCGCGCAGGTCGTCGACGAGCTGCTTGGCCGACTCCGGGGTCTGGTTGTCGAAGAACTCCCAGTTGACCATCATGACCGGCGCGAAGTCGCAGGCGGCGTTGCACTCCAGCCGCTCCAGCGTGATCTTGCCGTCCGCGGTGGTCTCGTCGTGGCCGACGCCCACGTGCTCGCTGAGCTCTTCCCAGATCTGGTCGCCGCCCATGACCGCGCACAGCGCGTTGATGCAGACGCCGACGTTGTACTCGCCGGCCGGCTTGCGCTTGTACATGGTGTAGAAGGTCGCGACGCCGACGACCTCGGCCTTGGACAGGCCCAGCATCTCGGCGCAGAACTCCTGGCCGTCGTCGGAGATGTAGCCGTCCTCCGACTGCACGAGGTGCAGCAGCGGCAGCAGCGCCGAACGCGGCCGGGGGTAGCGGCCGATGATCTCCTTGGCGTCCGTCTCCAGACGCTCGCGGACCTCGGGCCCGTAACTCATCGGTCCACACCTCCCATGACCGGGTCGATCGAGGCGACCGCGGAGATGACGTCGGCGACCATGCCGCCCTCGCACGTCGCGGGCACCGCCTGCAGGTTCGTGAACGACGGGTCGCGGAAGTGGACCCGGTAGGGCCGGGTGCCGCCGTCGCTGACCACGTGCGCGCCGAGCTCGCCGCGCGGCGACTCGACCGAGGCGTACGCCTGCCCGGCCGGCACCCGGAAGCCCTCGGTCACCAGCTTGAAGTGGTGGATCAGGGCCTCCATGGAGCTGCCCATGATGTGGGCGATGTGGTCGGGCGAGTTTCCGAGACCGTCGGGGCCGAGCGCGAGCTGCGACGGCCAGCCGATCTTCTTGTCCTCGATCATCACCGGGCCGCCCTTGAGCGGACCGGACAGCCGGTCGAGCGCCTGCTCGATGATCTTGAGGGACTCCTCCATCTCGGCCACGCGGACGAGGTAGCGGCCGTACACGTCGCAAGTGTTCTGCGTCGGCACCTCGAACTCGTACGTCTCGTAGCCGCAGTAGGGCTGCGACTTGCGCAGGTCCCACGGCAGGCCGGCGGCGCGCAGCATGGGGCCGGTGACGCCCAGCGCCATGCAGCCGGTCAGGTCGAGGTAGGCCACGTCCTTGGTGCGCCGGGTGTAGACCGGGTTCGCGTCGAGGAGCTTGCGCATCTCCTTGATCCGCCCCGGCATGATCTTGAGGAACTCACCGATCTTGTCGACCGCGCCGGCCGGCAGGTCGACGCTGACGCCGCCCGGCCGGACGTACGCCATGTTCATCCGCAGACCGGTGATGTACTCCATCAGGTCGAGCACCATCTCGCGCTCGCGGAAGCCGAACAGCATCGGCGTGGTCGCGCCCAGCTCCATGCCGAACGTCGCGATCGCGACCAGGTGCGAGGAGATCCGGGTGAGCTCCATCGTCAGGACCCGGATGGCCTGCGCCCGGTCCGGGATCCTGTCGGTGATCCCGAGAAGCTTCTCGACGCCCATGCAGTAGGCGGTCTCGTTGAAGATCGGCGCGAGGTAGTCCATGCGGGTGACGAACGTGACCCCCTGGGTCCACGTCCGAAACTCCATGTTCTTCTCGATGCCGGTGTGCAGGTAGCCGATCACCGTGCGGGCCTCGGTCACGGTCTCGCCGTCGAGGGTCAGCACGAGCCGGAGCACGCCGTGGGTCGACGGGTGCTGCGGGCCCATGTTGACGACCAGGCGCTCGTCGGCCGACTCGCTGACGGTCTTGACCAGCTCGTCCCAGTCCTGACCGGCGACGTCGTAGATCCGGCCCTCGGTCTCGGTGGTGCTCACGACGCTCTCCTCGCTGCCCTCGTCCACTCGTGCAGGTCGCCGCGGATGCTCACGAGTACGACCTCCTCCGGTCCGGCGCGGGGACCTCGGCGCCGCGGTACTCGACCGGGATTCCGCCGAGCGGGTAGTCCTTGCGCTGCGGGTGCCCCTCCCAGTCGTCCGGCATCTCGATCCGGGTCAGCGCCGGGTGGCCGTCGAAGACGATTCCGAAGAAGTCGTACGTCTCGCGCTCATGCCAGTCGTGCGTGGGGTAGACCTGAACCGTGGAGGGGATGTGCGGGTCGGCGTCGGGGGCGGAGACCTCCACCCGGATGCGCCGGTTGTGCGTGATGGAGCACAGGTGGTAGACGGCGCGCAGCTCCGCGCCGGTCTCCTCGGGGTAGTGGACGCCCGAGACGCCGAGCGACAGCTCGAACCGCAGCGCGGCGTCGTCGCGCAGGTGCTGCATCACCTCGGGCAGCCGCTCGCGCCGCACGTGGAAGGTGATCTCGCCGCGGTCGACGACCACACGCTCGATGGCGTCGGCGAACGCCGGCTCCAGCGCGTCGGCCACCTCGTCGAAGTACGACCCGTACGGCCGGCTGCTGGACAGCTTCGGCGGCCGGCGGACGACCAGGCGGTTGTAGCCGGAGGTGTCGCCGCTGTCCTTGACGCCGAACATGCCCTTGCGGGCGACGGGCTCCTCGGGCAGCCCGGGCAGGTTCTCGGTGGTCACTTCCCGGCCCCCTGGTCGATCAGCGGCAGCGTGCGCAGCGCCTGGAGCTCCAGCTCTTCGATCTGCTTCTCGCGGTGCGCGCCGAACTTCATGTTCTGAATCTTGTCGTGCAGCTTCACGATGGCGTCGATCAGCATCTCCGGGCGCGGCGGGCAGCCGGGCAGGTAGATGTCGACCGGCACCACGTGGTCCACGCCCTGAACGATGGCGTAGTTGTTGAACATGCCGCCGCTGGACGCGCACACGCCCATCGCGATGACCCACTTGGGCTCGGCCATCTGGTCGTAGATCTGGCGGAGGACGGGCGCCATCTTCTGCGACAGCCGGCCGGCCACGATCATCAGGTCGGCCTGCCGCGGGGACGCGGAGGCGCGCTCCATGCCGAAGCGGGCCAGGTCGTGCTTCGGGCCGCCGGTGGCCATCAGCTCGATGGCGCAGCAGGCGAGACCGAAGGTCGCAGGCCAGACGGAGTTCTTCCGGGCCCAGCCGGCCACCTGCTCGACGGTGGTGAGGACGAACCCGCTCGGGAGTTTCTCTTCAAGACCCATGGCTAATCCCAATCGAGGCCGCGACGCCGCCAGACATAGGCGTACGCCACGAGAACGGTGACGATGAACAGCATCATCTCGACGAGCCCGAACACGCCGAGTTTGTCGAAGGCCACCGCCCACGGATAGAGGAAGATGATCTCAATGTCGAACACGATGAACAGCATCGCGGTGATCATGTACTTCAGCGGGAAGCGGCCGCCGCCGACCGGCTGCGGAGTGGGCTCGATGCCGCACTCGTAAGCGTCCAGTTTGGCGCGGTTCCAGCGCTTCGGCCCGGTGAAGGGCGCGATGCTCACGGAGAACACGGCGAATCCCGCCGCGAGGACCGCGAGCACCACGATCGGCACATACAGCTCCATGGCTACATGTCCTCGCTTACTCGGTGAATTTGGGCGATCACGAGAATGCCGGAGAGCGCGGCCGACCGGACGGCCGTCTGCGGGGCCGGCGGCGATGTGCGCGTCGTCTCGCGGGCTTCGGTCATACGGGTTCGCGTCATGCTGGCTTCGGTCATGATGGCGGAGCCACCTTCGACAGGGCGTTGATTATGCGGTCGGAGACGTCGCCCCGCCGGTCTGTGAGATTAGCGAGCAGCTTGAAGGCGAATCTCATCAGGGTGGGATGGGGCATCCCGTGCCGGGTGGCGAAGCTCATCACTCCCGGCCTCCCGATCGCCTCGACGAACAGGCGGCCGATGGTGAAGTATCCCCCATGGGCGTCTTTGAGGATACGCGGGTAGGCGAGTAACACGCGCTCACGCTGGGCGGGCGTCGGCCGGGACAGCGCCTGGACGATCACCTCGGCCGCGGTCCTGCCGGTCTCCATGGCGTACGCGATGCCCTCGCCGTTGAACGGGTTGATCGACCCGCCCGCGTCTCCCACGAGAACCAGCCCGCGGGTGTAGTGCGGCTGCCGGTTGAAGCCCATCGGCAGCGCGGCGCCCCTGATCGGGCCCGTCATGTTCTCTTCGGTGAAGCCCCACTCCGGCGGCGTGTTCTTCATCCAGCGCCGCAGCAGGTCGCGGTAGTCGATGTTCTTGAACGCCTCGCTGGTGTTCAGCAGGCCGAGGCCGACGTTGGAGGTGCCGTCGCCGACGGGGAAGATCCAGCCGTAGCCGGGGAGCAGGCGGTCGCCGTCCCACAGTTCGAGCCACGTCTCCAGGTAGTCGTCGTCGTGCCGGGGGCTCTTGTAGTAGGTGCGCACCGCCACGCCCATCGGGCGGTCCTCGCGCTTGTGCAGGCCCATCGCGAGCGACAGCCGGGTCGAGTTGCCGTCGGCCGCCACCACGAGCCGCGAGCGGTAGGACACCTCCTCGCCGTCCGCCTTGGCCGTCACGCCCACGACGTGACCGCTGCGCTCGTCGAGCACCGGGCCTGTAACGTTCACGCCCTCGCGCAGCCGGACGCCCGCGCGCTCGGCGTGCCTGGCGAGGATCTGGTCGAAGTCGGCGCGCGTGCGCACGAGACCGAAGTCGGGGTAGCTCGACAGCTCGGGCCAGTCGAGTTCGAGGCGCACGCCGCCGCCGTAGACGCGCAGCCCCTTGTTCCTGATCCAGCCGGGCGCGTCGATGTCGACGCCCATGGCGACGAGTTCCTTCACCGCGCGCGGGGTCAGCCCGTCACCGCAGACCTTCTCGCGTGGGAAGCGCGTCTTCTCCAGCAGCAGCACGTCGAGACCGGCGCGCGCGAGGTGGAAGGCCGTCGTCGCACCCGCGGGACCCGCACCGACGACGATGACGTCGGCGTCGACCTCTCTCCGCGTCACGCGGGCTTGCTCGCTCACGGGGGACCTATCCGTTCCAGGGAAGGAAGGCCTCGAATTGGTTTAGACCTTCGTGCCTTTGTGAACAACTTCACAAACTGTCGCGCCGCAGTCTAACCCCTATCCGGCGCGCAGTGTCAGAGGGGTATGGCCAAGCACGTCTCATCACGCTTTGACCGCCCGGTGCAGGGCCACGATGCCGAGTGTGAGGTTGCGCCAGGCCACCTTCCGCCAGCCGGCCTCCTGGATGATCCCCGCCAGCGCCTCCTGGTCGGGCCAGGCCCGGATCGACTCGGCGAGGTACTCGTAGGAGTCGGGGTTCGAGCTGACCATCCGGGCCACCGGCGGCAGCAGCTTCATCAGGTACTGCGAGTAGACGAGGTCGAACGACTTCGGCGTCGGCCGGGAGAACTCGCAGATCACCAGCTTCCCGCCCGAACGGGTCACCCGCAGCAACTCGCGCAGCGCCTGCCCGGTGTCGGCCACGTTGCGCAGGCCGAAGGAGATCGTCACCGCGTCGAACGTCCCGTCGCGGAACGGCAGGCGCAGCGCGTCGCCCGCGACGAACGTCACCCCGCGCACGCCCCCGCCGTACAGGCCGGAGCCGCCGCGCCGCTCGACGCCGGTGCGGAGCATGCCGAGTGAGAAGTCGCACGCGATCGCCCGGGCCCCGAACTCGGTGAACGCGTCGGTCGAGGTGCCGGTGCCCGCGGCGAGGTCGAGGACCAGCTCGCCGGGCCCCGCGTCGATCGCCGCCGCGGTGGCCTTGCGCCACAGGCGGTCCTGGCCGAGCGAGAGGACGTCGTTGACCAGGTCGTAGCGCCGGGCCGTGCGATCGAACATCGCGGCGACCTCGTGCGGCTGCTTGTCCAGCGATGCGCGCGTCATGCACGCAAGCCTAGGCCGCGACGGGCGTGCCCCCTCACCGCCGCCACCGGATGAGCGGAACGTAGTTCATCGATTACGCAGCGTCTGCTAGAAATTGGGGAATGCGCGTCACCACCGCACTGATCCCAGTCGCATCGCTCGTCACATGCGCCGCCGTCATCCCCGCCGTCCCGGCGTCCGCCGGGATGCCGCAGCCCCGCGTGGTCTCGGAGAACCCGGTGAACACCACTCCGCACGTGCTGGACGGCATCGTCACCGCGTTCGCGCTGGTCGGCCGCACCGTCGTCGTGGGCGGCGAGTTCAGCGCGGTCCGCGAGGCCCGGGGCGGGGAGGACCTGCCGCGGGCGAACGTCTTCGCCTTCGACCTCTACACCGGGCGCGTCCTGCGCGACTTCGCGCCGGACCTCGACGGGCCGGTGGCCGCGCTGGCCGCCGGTCCCGGCGGCACGGTCTACGTGGGCGGCGCGTTCGGCGCTCCCTATCGGGGCCTGGCCCGCCTCCGCGTGTCCGACGGCGCTCCCGTCGACGATTTCTCCGCCCCCGTCTACGGCGGGGAGGTCACCAGCCTGGTCCGGCTGGGCGGCGCGCTCTACGTCGGCGGCGACTTCAGCAGGATCGGCCGCAGCCCGCGCACCGCGCTGGCCCGCGTGGACGCCGAGACCGGCGCGGTGGACCCCCGGTTCACCGTCACGCCCGGCGACGGGCGGCGCGGCGATCCGCGGATCTACGCGATGGCGGCCGTCCGCGACCGCTTAGTCGTGGACGGCTCGTTCTCCACGCTCGACGGCCTGCGCCGCCCGCAGCTCGGTGTGATCGACCTGACGACCGGGCGGGTGGCCGACTGGCGCACCGAGGCGTACGCCCCGGCGTGCAAGCCGGACTTCCCGTCGTACGTGCGGGGGCTCGACCTGTCCCCCGACGGTCGCTACTTCGTGGTCGTCACGACCGGCGGGCCGGCGCCGCGCACGTCCAAGCTGTGCGACTCCGCCGCCAGGTTCGAGACGTACGCGAAGGGCGATGCGGTCCGTCCGACCTGGGTGAACCTGACCGGAGGCGACTCCCTGTACGCGGTCGCGGTCACGGGGTCCGCCGTCTACGTGGGCGGACACCAGCGCTGGCTGGACAACCCGCGGGGCGCCGACACGGCCGGTCCCGGAGCGGTCCGCCGGCCCGGCATCGGGGCGATCGACCCGGTCACGGGCAGGGCGTTGCGCTGGAACCCCACGCGGGAAAGGGGAATCGGGGTAAAGGCCTTCCTGACCGTAAAGACAGGTCTTTTGGTGGGAAGCGACACGACGGAGCTCGGGCATGAGTACCATGCCCGCGTCGGCATGTTCCCGACGACCTAGTTCTTCCCCGCCTCACGCCGTTTCCCGGCGATGCGCTCGCTCACCGCGTCGCGCTGTTTGGTCAGCAGTACGTAGCTGGCCAGGCCGCTGACCAGGACCGCGAGCAGGAGAAGCGGGAACGACCGCAGGCCGACGAGATACAGGACGCCGAGGGCCACGGCGAACAGACCGAGGCGCGAAAGGGTGTAAACGACAACCGGATGCACAGCGTCGAGGTTACGTCACTCTCCCGACGCGCCGGTCTCTCTTCGCATCTGCTGCGGGCACTGCTAGTGTTCACAACAAGGCGCTTTTGTAAAGAAACACCCATGAGCGCCCCAAAGAGGCTCTATCATATAACAATCGGGCACTGAGCCGGTAACAACCCGTGATCTTCTGCGAAAACCACGGATAAATCAGGCTTCGCTCGGCACACTGGTTACCTGTCCGCCCGCTGCAGGACGCGGGACGCGAGGGGGAGAGATTGTGGAGAGTAGCAGCGAGCGACTGCTGACTCCTGGAGAGGTTGCCGCTCTCTTCAGGGTCGACCCGAAGACCGTGACCCGTTGGGCCGCGGCCGGGCGTATCAGCAGCATCCGTACCCCCGGGGGGCACAGGCGGTTCCGTGAATCGGAAGTGCACGCCCTCCTTCGCGGTGAGGACGTCCTCACGGCCGAACGGCCGAACGGCGACTCCCCGCGAGTCTGACGCAGTACCAGCACCGGGTGATCCTGCGCGCTACCCGGACGCCGCAGGGTCACCGGAGTCAGCACCATGTTCGAGTCTGCGTCCCGGCCTGTCCTGCTCCCTTGCCGGGAACGTCAGTCCTGCTCCGCCTTGAAGGCCAAGAACGCCTGCTCCAGCGCGTCGTCGCCCTCACGCCAGCGGCGCCGCCGCTCGGCGTCCTCCTCCTCGGTGACCGACTCGGCCAGCCAGCGTTCGTAGTCGGGCTCGCCGGGCGCGACCTCCACGTACGCGTTGCCGATCAGGCGCCCGTCGTCCGTGGTGAGTGACCTGGGCACGCGCAGCGTGCCGTCGCCGAGCCGGATCACGTACATCCGAATCACCTAGATTCCGTAACGCCGGTTGAAGAAGAGCATGACGTTGAGGGCGGCCCGCGTGTCGCCGCCCAGCATGTCGACCAGGGCCGGACGCTGCCGGGACGCGATCGCCGCGAACGCGTCGGCGAAGAACTCCTTGCATCCCAGGCCGCCGGGCTGCCGGTGGAACGACGACGCGAACAGCGGCAGGCACTCCTCGTAGAGCGCCGCGAACTCGGGAGAGTCCGAGACCCACTCTCCCGGACCGGCGTCCACGTCGTCCAGCGCGTGTCCGACTTCGTGCATCATCACGTCGGGCGTGGGCGACGGCCGGTCCCCCACCACGATCTTGCGGTCGCCGTACGCGCCGGCGCAGATGTCCCAGGTGGCCCGTCCCGACGGCAGCGGCGCCCCGCGCAGGTAGCCCATGTCGTCCAGGTCGGGCACCCCGCCATGCCCGACGTAGATGCCTTCGAGCCCGATGGCGAGCTTGGTCTTGAGCTGCTCGGGCAGGCTCGCCAGGCTGTCCACCGCCCGTACGGCGTCGGCGGAGGGCGGCCCTTCCGCGGCGTCCCACTCGCGGTGCAGGATGCGCTCCAGCGGCCCGCAGTGCCGTCTGCCGTCCCGCAGGTCGGGCGCGTCGGGAGGGTGGGGCGCGGCCCGCGTCGGGAGGTCGTCGAGCTCGAAGTCCTGCCACGTGTAGTGCGGCCGGTCGTCCGCCACGGGCGCCGTCACGGTGTGGACCCGGTCCACCGGCTGCTCCGGCGGCCATCCGGTCCAGTCGGCGCCCCACTGCGCATCCCACTGTTGCGCATCCCACTGTGCGCGACGGCCCTGTGGCCGTTCCGCGGGCCGGTCCTGGGTCCGCTCCGCCGTACGGTCGGCGGCCCGGTCGGAAACACGGTCGATGGCACGATCGGGAGGGCGTTCGGGGAGGTCGCTACGGCGGTGGGAGGACCAGTAGGGCCCTCGCTGCCACCACCGCGACCCCCGCCGGTGGCGGCCCCTGTCGCCCGGCTCCGCCATCGCACCCCTCTGTCAGGCTCCGCGTTCCCGGCATGCCGTGTACCGGTCCACCGTACGATGCCGGGCTGCCTCCGTCACCCCGAAGGCCGACACGATCAGTCGCCGGTATGGCTTACCGTGTGGGCATGCCTAGCGTGATTATCGGCCTGGCGCTGCTTGCCCTCTGGCTTTACTGCCTGTTCGACGTGATCACGACCCCCGAGGAGGATGTGCGCAATCTCCCCAAGTTCATGTGGGTCCTCATCGTGATCTTCCTGGCGGACGTGGGCGCGCTGACCTGGCTCCTCGTGGGCCGCCCCCGTGCCCGGCACGCCATGTACGCGGCGGGCGGCGGCGGCCGCTTCGTCCAGAGCGCCGACGTGCCCCGCGGCCCCGACGACGACCCCGAGTTCCTGCGCAGCCTGGAGCGGCGCCTGCGCGACGAGGACTGATCCCCCCTCCGACGCCGCCCATCCCTCACCAGGCGCCCCTGTCCCCCAGGTGCCGCCCGTCTTACCGGGGCACGTCGGCGTAGGAGTGCAGTCCCGAGAAGAAGATGTTGACGCCGACGAGGTTGAACAGCAGGCAGGCGAAGGCGACCAGCGACACGATCATCGCGGCCTTTCCGCGCCATCCGGCCGTCGCCCGGGCGTGGAGATAGGCGGCGTAGACCACCCACGTGACGAACGCCCAGACCTCCTTGGGGTCCCAGCCCCAGTAGCGGCCCCACGCCCGGTCGGCCCACAGGGCGCCGGCGATGACGGCGAAGGTCCAGATCGGGAAGGAGATGACGATCGCGCGGTGCGCGACGCGCTCCAGGCTCTCCCTGCTCGGCAGCACCGACGGCCGTCCGTCCTTGCGGATCAGGTAGAGGATCGCGCAGACGCCCGCCAGGATGAACAGCCCGCTGGCCACGATCGCCGCCGTGACGTGGATCGCGATCCAGTACGAGTGCAGGGCGGGCATCACCGGGCCCGCCTGGACGTGCAGGAACAGCACGGCGAAGCCCAGCCCGAGCGCCGCGGTCACGGTCACGAACGCGCCGAGGAAACGGATCGGCTGGCGGATCAGCAGCGCGAGGAACGCGGTGACGGCGGCGAAGCAGATGGCCACCACGAACTCGTACATGTTGGCCCACGGCCACCGGTCGACGGCGATGCCGCGGGTGAGGATGCCGCCGAGGTTGCCGGCCCACGCGATCCAGGTGAGGACCACGCCGATCGTCCCCGCCCGGACCGCCCACGCGGCAGGCTGCGGGCCTGAATCCTCCGTCGTGTCCCCGGTCGTGTCCTCCGGCAGCGCGGGACCGCCCGCGCCGACCAGCTGCCGCCGGCGTACGGCCACGACCGTGCGAGCCCGGCCGAAGGCGAGATCCAGCGCGTAGCAGATCATCGCGGCGAGATACAGCAGGACGGTGGCCAGGATGAGCTGGTCGCTCAGCGTGGCGAGACTCTCATTGACCTCGGCGGGCATCACTCACTCCTCGTCCGGGCGGGCGCCCGGCGCAGCGTTTCCGGTGGGCGCGTCCGGCGCGACGTGCCCGGTCCTCCCGGGCTCGTCCGGCTCGCCGCCGCCCCGATCGCCACCCTGATCGCCGTCCTGGTCACCCGCGGGCGGGTCGCCGCGCAGGGCGGTGACGATCTGGGTGAACTCCTCGGCGAAGGCCGCGCCGCCGCCTTCGGTGCGGGTCAATCCTCCCACCGTGACCGTCCCGTCCTTCACCCGCACCCAAACGCGGCGGCGGCGGACCGTGAGGGACAGCACGAGCCCGATCACCGCGGCGGCCGCGGCCAGCAGGGCGGGCTCCCGGCCCGGGTCGTAGGTGATCTGGAGGCTGATCCACTCCTTGACGCCGGTGAACTGGATCTTCCCCGCGCCGTCGGCGAGCTCCTTGGTCCCGCCCACGTTGAGCGGGGTCGGCTGCGCCGACATCTTGCCGAGCGGCTTCAGGTTCGTGGTGTCGAGCTGGTACACCGACTGCGGCTGCCCCGACTTCAGGCCGAGGTCGCCGGCGAACGGGAAGACCTGCACGGTCGGGTTCGCGGCCCCCGGGAAGATCGAGACCCAGGCGTCGCCGTTCGGCACGGTGGTGGGCAGGAAGCGCGCCAGGAATCCGAGCTGGGTCGGCTGGGCGTCCGGCACCTTGATCACGCACTCGGACGTGTACGTGGCCTGGTCGTCGGCCAGGCACGGCACCGGGCCGTCGTAGGCCACCTGGCCCTTGCCGTCGGTCACCCGGAACGTGGGGGCGTAGCCGTGCCCGATCAGGTAGGTCAGCGTGCCGTTCACGTCCAGCGGGTCGTTGACCTTGAGGTCCACCTCGCGCGGCGCGGCCGTCGGCGAGTCCTGCACGGTCAGCTTGGCGAGGTAGTCGAGCGGCTGGCCCTGCTTCTCCCCCGCGGCGACGTAGCTGGCCTGGAAGTCCTTCAGGGTGAAGGAGAACGGCTCGAGCGACTCGGCGGTGACCCGGCTGCCGGGCATGAAGCGGTCGTATGCGGCCACGGCGTTGGAGAAGCCGTCGCCCTCCACCACCAGCACGTTGCCGCGGTAGCCGAACAGGCCCCCGGCGCCGACGGCGAACAGCAGCACGAGCAGCGCGACGTGGAACAGCAGGTTGCCCGTCTCGCGGAGGTAGCCCTTCTCGGCCGACACCCAGCCGTCGCCGGTGACCACCCGGAACCGCCTGCGCCTGAGCGTGGCGGCGGCCTGCTCCAGCGTGAGCCCGCCCTCGAACGCCTCGCTGTGCGGCAGGCGCAGGAGGTTGCGCGGCGCGGCCGGCGGGCGGCGCCGGATCTCCTTGACGTGCGTCAGCGCGCGCGGGAACACGCACCCGGCCAGCGAGATGAACAGCAGCAGGTAGATCGCGGCGAACCAGGGCGAGCTGAAGACGTCGAACAGCCAGAACCGGTCGAGCCACTTCGCCTGGGTCGGGTTGTCCTTGAAATACTGCGCGACCCTGCCCGGATCGACGCTCCGCTGCGGGTAGATGGACCCGGGGACCGAGCCGAGCGCGAACAGGAACAGCAGGATCAGGGCCGTGCGCATCGAGGTGAGCGTGCGCCAGGTCCAGCGCATCCATCCGACGGGGCCCAGGCCGACGGGCTTCGTCCGCTCCTGCGCCTGCCGCTCGGCCTGCTCCTGTGCCTGCTCCTCGGCCGCGGGCTCGTCGCGTACGGCGGAGGCGAGGTCGTCGGGGGCGCCCATCAGATCACCGGCCTGAAGCCGCCGACCCACACCTGCAGGTGGACGATGATCTCCGACCACTGCCCGGTCACGAGCAGCACGCCGACGGCCACGAGCATCGCGCCGCCGACCTTGGTGATCAGCGGGGTGTGGCGGCGCACGGCCTTGAACGTGTGGAGCGCCTTGCGGTAGGCCAGCCCCGCCAGCACGAACGGCAGGCCGAGGCCCAGCGCGTACGCGAAGGCGAGGGCGGCGCCGCGCAGCGCGCTGCCCTGGTTCACCGAGAGCGTCATCACCACCGCCAGCGTCGGGCCGATACAGGGCGTCCAGCCGAGGCCGAAGACGACCCCGAGCAGCGGGGCCGTCGCGATCCCGGCCGAGGGAAGCCGATGGATGCGCACGTCACGCTGGAGACCGGGGACGATCCCCACGAAGGCCAGCCCGAGCACGATCGTCACCACGCCGAGGACCCTGGTGATCACGTCGGCGTTGCCGTGCAGCGCCGCGCCGAGGCCGCCGAACAGCGCGCCCCCCAGCACGAACACGGCCGCGAACCCGAGCACGAAGAGCGCGCTCCCGAGCACCATCCGGCCCCGCTTCGGGTCGCCGCTCATGCCCGTGACGTACGACAGGTAGCCGGGGACCAGCGGCAGCACGCACGGCGAGACGAACGACACGAGCCCGGCGACCGCCGCGATCGGCGCGGCCAGCAGCAGCGACCCGGTCGCGACGGTGCTGCCGAGGTCACTCATCGGTCACCTTGGTGACGGCCGACAGCAGGTCGTCGTACTTGACCGCGCCGAGCGCGCGGGCGGCGATGCGGCCCTGGGCGTCGATGATCAGCGTGGAGGGGATGGCTGCGGGCGGCACCGTGCCCTGGAACTGCAGCAGCACCTTGCCGCTCTGGTCGTAGATGCTCGGGTAGCCGGGCTTGACCGCCCGGTCGTACGCCTGCGCGGACGCCTCGAGGTCCTTGAAGTTGACGCCGAGGAACTCCACGCCCTTGGACTTGGTGGTCGCCGCGATGTCCTTGAGCGTGGGCGCCTCTGCCCGGCAGGGCGCGCACCAGGAGGCCCAGAAGTTCAGCACGTGGACCTTGCCCGCGGTCAGCGAGGCCGTGCCGCCGTCGAGGGTCTGCCCCTCGATCGCGGGCGCCTTGTGACGCTGCGCGGCGGCGAAGAACTCGACCCGGCCGTCCCCCGCGACGAAGCGCGTGTCGCCGGAGCGGGGCTGGGCCGCCTGGCCGCCCGCGCAGCCGGCGAGGGCCGTCGCGGCCACGGCCGCGGCGACGAGCGCGGTCAGGCGCTTGGCGGTGGCGCGGTTGACGGTCACGCGGTTGGCGGACAGGCGCTTGGCGGACACGGGAGGAGGATCTCCTTGTACTACAACCGGTAGAGCTGTAAGCCTACCGACCGATGAGGGTGCCCCGTTCGCCGGGTCACATGCCGGAGACGGATCGCGGCCCGGGTGTCTCCTCGTCCTCCGAGCCCGCCCGAAGGGCCTCAGGGAGCGCCTCGTCGGCCTTGTCGAACAGCGCGGCCTCACCCTGGGGCGGCGTACCGGCCCTGAGCAGCGCCCCCGCGGGCTCGCTGTAGCCGACGCTGATGAGCCGATCGCCCTCGAAGGTCAGGCTGGTGAGGCTGGCGAGCGCGCACTGGCGGCGGCGCGGGTCGTGCCACAGCCGCCTGCCCTCGGCAGCCAGCCGGATGATCCAGATGGGCAGCTGGTGGCTGACGAGCAGCGCCTCGTGGCCGCGCGCCGCCGCCCGCGCGTCGTCCACGACCGCCTTCATGCGCGCCACGACCGCGGTGTACGGCTCGCCCCAGGAGGGACGGAACGGGTTCCTGAAGTGGCGGTAGGAGCGGGGGTCGCGGAAGACGTTGTCGCTCCCGGTCATCCGCAGGCCCTCGAAGACGTTGCCCGCCTCGGTCAGCCGTTCGTCGGTCGCCACGTCCAGGCCGAGGACCTGGGCGGCCGGCGCCGCGGTCTCCTGGGCGCGCTCCATGGGCGAGCTCCACAGCGCGACGATGTCCCTGCCCTCGACGGCCTTGGCGACCACCTCGGCCATGCGGCGGCCGGTCTCGGACAGGTGGTAGCCCGGCAGCCTGCCGTAGAGGACCCCACGGGGATTGTGAACCTCACCGTGCCGGAGCAGGTGAACGATGGTCATCTCTGTCATGACCTGGACAGCCTACCCGCCAGGCAGCTCTGAGCACGCGGTGCGCAGCGCGTCGGCAGCAGAGCGCAGCGCGTCGGCGGCGGCGCGGATCGCGGGGCGCCGGGCGGCGTCGGTCCGCCAGACCGCGTAGATGCGCCGCACCGGCGGCGGCTGGACGGCCAGGACGGCGACGCCCTCGGGCAGCGGTCCCCGGCCCAGCCGGGGGATGAGCGCGCAGCCGTGGCCCTCGGCGACCAGCGCGAGCTGGGTGGGGTACTCGTCGGCCATGCAGACGATCCGCGGCTCGCGCTCCTCGGAACGCAGCAGGAACACCAGGAAGTCGTGACACACCGTGCCGGGGGTCGAGCTGATCCAGTTGTCGCCGGCGAGGTCGCTCAGCCGCACCCTGTCGGCGTTCACCAGGGGGTGGTCGGCCGGCACGACGACGTCGGCCACGTCGTCGAGCAGCGCCGTGCGCGACAGGCCCTCGGGCAGCGCCATCGGCCGGTTGAGCCAGTCCTGCAGGACGGCGAGGTCGACGTCGCCGCGTGCCAGCTCGCGGATCTGCCGCTCCGGCTCCCTCTCGTAGACGAGCAGGTCGAGATCGGGATGCTGCCTCTTGAGCGTGGTCAGGGCGCGCGGCACGATGCCCCGGGCCGCGGTGGGGAAGGCGGCCATGGTCAGCTTGCCGACCACCGCCCCGCGCAACGCCTCGAAGTCGGCCTCCGCCGTCTCCACGAGCGCGAGGATGCGCTCGGCGTGCTCGGCGAGCAGCCCGGCGGCGTCGGTCAGCTTGACGCCACGCCCGTTGCGCTCGATCAGGACGGCGCCGGTCTCCCGTTCGAGCTTCGCGAGCTGCTGGGAGATCGCCGAAGGGGTGACCATCAGCGCCTCGGCCGCCGCGCCCACGGAGCCGTAGACCGATACGGCGTGCAAGGCCTTCAACCGGTTCAGGTCCAACATGTAGACAGTCTAAACCGTCCTCCTTAGAAAAACTTGTTTGCGCTCAACTGTTTAGCAATGCGACGATATAGCCATGCGAATCTTCAACAAGCTCTTCACGAAGCCCTCCCGTTCCGAGCAGACCTCCTATCTGGAGACCCTGGCGAGGCAGGCCAGGCAGACCCGCGAGCGCCGTCCCTCGCACTGATCTCCCGCTGATCCATGCGCCCCCGCCACCTGGCCCTCGCCGTCGCGCTCGCCGCCGTCTGGGGCTTCACCTTCGTCGTGATGCAGACGGGCCTGAAGCACTACCCGCCGCTGACGTACGCCGCACTCCGGTTCCTGCTGGCCGCCTTCCCCGCCGTACTGGTGATCGGAGGGCCGCGCGTGCCCTGGCGGTGGGTGCTGGCCACCGGCGCGTCGCTGGGCGTCGCCCAGTACGGCCTGCTCCTACTGGGAATGCGCGCCGGGATGCCCGCCGGGCTGACCTCTTTGGTCGTCCAGGTGCAGGCCGTGTTCACCACGCTGTTCGCGACCGCGCTGCTGGGCGAACGGCTCGGCCCTCGGCGGATCGCCGGGATGGCGGTGGCCTTCGGCGGCCTCGGCCTGATCGCGGCCGGCGTCGCCGCGAGGTCGGGGGCGATCCCCTTCGGGGCGTTCCTGCTGTGCGTCGGCGCGGCGGCCGGGTGGGGGCTCGGCAACGTCGCCACCCGCAAGGCCGCGCCGCCCGATTCCCTGCGCTTCATGGTCTGGGTCAGCGCGGTCTCGGCGCCGCCCCTCCTGGTGCTTTCCCTGGTGACCGAGGGATCGTCCTCGCTGACGTCGTTCACGGCGGAGGGCGTGGGGGCCGTGCTCTACACCGCGTTCCTGTCCACCCTCGGCGGCTTCGCCGTGTGGGGGTGGCTGCTGGCGCGCTACGACGCCTCGGTGGTCGCGCCGTACAGTCTGCTCGTGCCGTTCTTCGGCATCGCCTCCGCCGCGCTGTTCACCGGAGAGCCGATCTCCCCTCTCACGATCGCCGCGGGCGCCCTCATCCTCGCCGGCCTCCTGCTCGCCAACTCACGCCCCCGTACGGCTCCCGCGACGGTCATCCCAGGCGGGCCGGAGGTGGCGGCGTCCATCGGGCCGTCGCCGGGCCAATGCCGTACTGGGGCTTGAGTTCCTGCGGGACCGCGTAGTGCATGACGCGCCCGCGGGTCAGCGACGACAGCTCCAGCATCGTCACCAGATGCCCCAGCCGGTCGGCCAGCTGCGCCGCCCAGGGCCCGCGGTCCTCGAAGCTCTCCAACGCGCGCAGCAGCGCGGGCGCGACCTTGATGACGGAGTCCCAGCGGGAGCGGGGGACCTCCAGCCAGTCGGCCGCGGTGTCGCCGACAAGGAAGCGGATGAGAGCGGGCACCACCGGGTCCAGCAGCCTTCCCGGCACGACCTGCTCGTACATCTCGATCAACTGCCGGATCAGGTGCGCGCCTTCGGGTGACGGCCCCATGTGGCGCACCATGTACCGGTCGGAGAACTCCCGGGCCGCCGGCAGATCCGGGGGGATGTCCGCAGGATCGCAGCCGAGGATCGCCCCCACGACCCGCCAGGCGTAGTAGTACGCCTCGGCCCCGTCCGTCGTGATGTGGACGCCCATGCGGTGCAGCGCGTCCAGGACCTGCAGGCTGAACATCATCAGCCCGCCGAGCATGTCCTCCTGGCAGATCGGAACCGGCTCGGGCCACCTGTCCTCCCGCTTGAGGTGACGGCGGATGGAGGCGTGCAGCAGTCGCACCTTCTGTGCGGCGGGCAGGAACCTGCCGCCGGCCTCGAACGCCTCGGGCTGCATCAGATAGACGGTGAACTGACCGGTCTCGGCCATCCGCCGCGAGGGGTAGGCCAGCGAATGCGTCGCCGACAGCAGCCTGGCCACGTGCGGGACGACGTAGCACGCCGGCATGGCCGCGAACGACAGCGCGGTGGAGATGTGCACGTCGTTGTCGACGCCGCTCGGTTCACCAGACACCACAGAAAGTGATATCAGCCGAACCTTCGCCCCGTCCGGCGAATCCCCCACCGCTCGACACGGCCTCACACACCCACCGGCTCTCCCCTCGCCGTGCGGATCAGGAGACAATGTGCGTGGGCTACGAGATTGAGTGGAATGGCTACCGTGAGTGACGAGGATGACACTAAAGTGCACGACGTGAGCAGCGCACTCGAGTACTGGCCGGCGCCGCCTCCCTGGGGGTGGAGCGCGGACGACCTCGATCATCTGCCTTCGGAGGGCCCGAACGGCGAGCCCGACTTCTTCAAACGTGTCGAGCTGATCGATGGAGCACTTGTCTTCATGTCCCCCCAGCGGCGATTCCACCAGAGCCTCATCCGCGGCTTGAACGAACGTCTCAACGCTCAGTCCCCAGCGCACCTGACCGCCGTCGACCAGATGGACGTCAAGCTGGGCTCTCGGACGCGTCCGTGCCCGGATCTGATGGTCATCGACGCCGAGGCCGCAGCGGACATGAACCGTACCTACTACGAAGCGCGGGAGGTCCATCTCGTGATCGAGATCGTCTCCCCCGAGTCGGTGGAGCGCGACCGCAAACTCAAGCCGCTGCGGTATGCCGAGGCGGGCATCCCGCACTTCTGGCGGGTGGAGGAGAGCGACGGGCGTCCCGTCGTCTACGTGTACGAACGGGACCCCGCCACGGGCGCGTACACGCCGACCGGGATCCACCACGGGCACCTGGCGGTGCAGGTGCCCTTCCCGTTCGAGGTGGATCTCGACCAGCTGGTGAAGTGAGTCAGACCCCGGCGGCCTGGGCGGCGGCCTTGGCGGCCAGGGGCAGGGCCTCGGCGACCTGGGTGAGCGCCGCGTCGTCGTGGGCGGCCGACAGGAACCACGCCTCGTACGCCGACGGCGGCAGATAGACGCCCTGGTCGAGCATGCTGTGGAAGAACGCGCGGTACGCGTCGGTGTTCTGCGTCCTGGCCGAGTCGAAGTCGGTGACCGGGGCGTCGGTGAAGAAGATCGAGAACAGGTTCCCGGCCCGCTGGAGGCGGTGCGGGACCCCGGCGGCGGCCAGCGCGTCGGAGGCGGCCCTGCCGATGACCAGCGCGGACGCGTCGATCCTGTCGTAGACGTCGTCGTCGCAGGCGCGCAGCGTGGCCAGCCCGGCCGCGCAGGCGAGCGGGTTGCCCGACAGCGTGCCGGCCTGGTAGACGGGCCCCTCGGGGGCGAGGGCTGCCATGACCTCGGCCCGCCCACCGAACGCCGCGGCGGGCAGACCGCCGCCCATGACCTTGCCGAACGTCATGAGGTCGGCCTCGACGGGGTCGATGCCGTACCAGCCGGAGGCGGACACGCGGAACCCGGTCAGCACCTCGTCGATGATCAGCAGCGCGCCGTGCTCGGTGCACAGCTCGCGCAGGCGCCGGTTGAAGCCGTCGGCGGGCGGCACGACGCCCATGTTCGCCGGGCACGCCTCGGTGATCACGCAGGCGATCTCGAACGTGCGGAACGCCTCCTCGACCGCCTCGACCGAGTTGTACGGCAGGACGATCGTGTCGGCCGCCGAGGCACCGGTGACGCCGGGGGTGTCGGGCAGGCCGAAGGTGACGACCCCGGACCCGGCCGAGGCGAGCAGCGCGTCCACGTGCCCGTGGTAGCAGCCGGCGAACTTCACGACCTTCGCCCGCCCGGTGAAGCCGCGGGCCAGCCGTACGGCGGACATGGTGGCCTCGGTGCCGGAGCTGACCAGGCGGACCTTCTCGACGGGGGCCACCCGGGAGACGATCTCCTCGGCGAGCAGGACCTCGCCCTCGGTCGCGGTGCCGAACGAGAAGCCGCGCGCGACGGCCTCCTCCAGGGCCTCCACGACGGCGGGGTGGCGGTGGCCGAGGATCATCGGGCCCCAGGAGCACACCAGGTCGACGTAGCGGTTGCCGTCCACGTCGGTGATGTACGGCCCTTCACCGGAGGCCATGAAGCGGGGCGTGCCGCCCACGGCGCCGAAGGCGCGCACCGGCGAGTTGACGCCGCCAGGAACGATCCGGCGGGCGCGGTCGAACAGGTCCTCGGAGGTCTGCGTGCGAGTCACGCCCTCCAGATTACGGGCCCACCCACGCGGGGCCCCTACCGGGAACGGGGAGCGTCTCGTGATCTTTTGCCGTAGCGAGGATCGGCCAGATGGATGCATCGCAAGGCCGAGGAGGAGCCCATAGCGGAGCTATGGGCGACGACGAGAACGTGGCGAGGCGCCATCCGGGCGACCGCAGTAGGCGAGAAAGATCACGGGACGCGACCTACTCGCAGAAGTCGGCGAGCAGGTCGAGCACGCGCAGCGGGTCGGGCAGCGGACGCCCGTCGGGGGGCCTGATCCAGCTCACGACCCCGCCCGTGGGCGTGGTGGACGGCGGCGCGAGCACGTAGCTGTCCCGGCAGTGCCAGCGCAGCCCCGGCGTGCTGTCGATCGTCTCGGGCCCCGCGTCCAGGCTGCAGGACCACCACTCGTCCTCGTCCTCGGGCGCCCCACGCGTCGCCACGAAAAAAAGCACCCGGTCGCCGTTCTCGGCGACCGGGCCCGTGTCGAAGCCTGCGGCGTCCATGGCGGCCAGGGCGGGGCGGCCCGCCGAGGCCGGTACGTCGAACACGTCGAACACCCTGCCGGTGGGCAGGATCACGTTCGCGTCCGGATCCTGTTTCCACCACCGCGTGAGCAGCGCCGTGTCCGTCGTGGCCTGCATCTGCCACGCGGGCGACAGCGGGTGCATCCCGGGGTCGGGACAGCCGACCCGGTCACAGGAGCACGCCCTGCCTCCCTCGCTCAGCGGGTGGGCGCCCATACAGCTCGCCCAGCCCAACTGCGCGTACTCGAGCACCGACGTCATCTTGCGCGGCGCGTGATGCGCACGCCGTTTCGCACGTCGGGCCAGCGGTACCCCCACCATGGCGCTCCTCCCCACAAGCGTCACACCCGCTGCCCTCCTGCGATACGCAAGATGCTCGCGGTACGTACCTGATAATGCCTTCTGCCCGATCGCGGTGCGGCAGGACCCCCCTGATGAGGTGTCAGGATAGTCCGCGGGCGACCTCGGTGGCCCAGTAAGTGAGGATCATGTCGGCACCGGCGCGGCGGATCGCGATCAGCGACTCCATGATCACCCGCTCCCGGTCGATCCAGCCGTTGGCCGCCGCCGCCTCGACCATCGCGTACTCGCCGCTGACCTGGTAGGCCGCGACCGGAACCTCGACGGTGTCGCGCACCTGCCGGAGGATGTCGAGGTAGGCCAGGGCGGGCTTGACCATGACGGCGTCCGCGCCCTCGGCCAGGTCGAGGCGCACCTCGCGCAGCGCCTCGCCGATAGGACCGGCCGGGTCCTGCTGGTAGGCGCTGCGGTCGCCGAACTGCGGCGCGCACTCCGCGGCGTCGCGGAACGGCCCGTAGAACCCGGAGGCGTACTTGGCGGCGTACGCCAGGATCGGGATCTCGGCGAAGCCGTTGGCGTCGAGGGCCGCCCGGATGGCGCCCACCTGGCCGTCCATCATGCCGCTCGGCGCGATCATCCTGGATCCGGCCGCCGCCTGCGCGACCGCCGCCGACGCGTACCGCTCCAGCGTCGCGTCGTTGTCCACCTCGCCGTCGGCCGTCAGCAGGCCGCAGTGGCCGTGGTCGGTGTACTCGTCCAGGCAGGTGTCGGTCATCAGCACCAGCGCGTCGCCCAGGTCGGAGGCGAGGTCGCGCAGCGCCACCTGGACGATGCCGTCCGGGTCGTCGGCGCCCGAACCCCGGGCGTCCTTGTGCGCGGGGATCCCGAACAGGATGATCCCGCCCACGCCGGCCTCGGCCGCCTCGTGGGCCGCCTTGCGCAGCGACTCGCGCGTGTGCTGGACGACCCCGGGCATGGAGCCCACCGGCTGCGGCTCGGCGATGCCCTCCTTGACGAACACCGGCAGGATGAGCTCGGCCGGGTGCAGCCGCGTCCCCGCGACCATCCGGCGCATCGCGGCGGTACGGCGCAGCCGCCGGGGCCGCGCCACCGGGTATTGGGCGTTCACAATGGTCTCCCCGCTCCGGATCAACGCCGGCCCGCCGGATGTCTGTCCCCGGCGGGCCGTATGCGAATCAGTTCATTTCACGCGTCGCCGCGCGCCCCTGCGCATCTGGGACGGACGACGGGGCACCTCGCCCGCCGAGACGGCGGCGTGCCGCATCTTGGCACCATAGTCCGCCAGCGCTGCGGCGAGAGCCGAAGCGGACGGCTTGTCGGCCATCACGTCGACCCGCAGGCCGAACTCCTCGGCCGTCTTCGCCGTCTGCGGACCGATGACCGCGATCACCGTGACGTTGTGCGGCTTTCCTGCGATGCCGACGAGGTTCCGCACGGTCGAGGACGAGGTGAACAGCACGGCGTCGAACCCGCCGCCCTTGATCGCCTCGCGGATCGGGGCGGGCGGCGGCGCGGCCCGCACGGTCCTGTAGGCCGTCACGTCGTCGCACTCCCAGCCGAGCTGGGTCAGCCCCGCCACCAGCGTCTCGGTCGCGATGTCGGCCCGCGGCAGCAGCACCCGGTTGATCGGGTCGAGCATCGAGTCGTACGGCGGCCACTCGGCCAGCAGGCCCTCGGACGACTGCTCGCCCGTCGGCATGAGGTCGGGCTTCACGCCGAACTCCACCAGCGCACGCGAGGTGGCCTCGCCCACGGCGGCGACCTTGAGCCCGGCGAACGCGCGGGCGTCCAGGCCGTACTCCTCGAACTTCTCGCGCACCGCCTTGACCGCGTTGGCGCTGGTGAAGGCGACCCACTCGTAGCGGCCGGTCACCAGGCCCTTGATGGCGCGGTCCATCTGCTGCGGCGTGCGCGGCGGCTCGACGGAGATCGTCGGGACCTCCTCGGGCACCGCGCCGTACGAGCGCAGCTGCTCCGACAGCCCCTTGGACTGCTCCTTGGTGCGCGGCACGAGCACCCGCCAGCCGAACAGCGACTTGGTCTCGAACCACGACAGGCGGTCGCGCATGCCGACGGCGTCGCCCACCACGACCAGCGCGGGCTCGGTCATCCCGGCGTGCTTGAGGTCGGGACCGAGCCGCCCGAGCGTGGACACCACCGTGTACTGCTCGGTGGTCGTGCCGTCGCTGGTCACCGCCACCGGCGTCGAGTCGGGCTTGCCGCCCGCGATCAGCGCCTTGCTGATCGGGACCGCGTCCGCGACGCCGTTGTAGATCACCAGCGTGCCCTCGCACGCGGCGTGCTTGGCCCAGTCGTCCACCTGCGCGGCGTCCACGATGCGGAACTCCGGCACCGACGCCGCCGGCGGGATGCCGGCGTACGTCAGCACGGCCGTGGCCGGCGGCACGCCGGGCACGATCTCGAAGTCCACGTCCGCCTTGGCGCAGGCGGCCACCTCGTCGGTGACCGACGAGAAGAAGGACGGGTCGCCCGAGCACAGCCGCACGACCGTGCGGCCCGCCTTGGCGGCCTGGATGGTCTTCAGCGACACCGAGTTCTCCGCCGCGTCGGCGGAGATGTCCACGACTTCGGCGTCCTCGCGGCAGTGGCGCAGCAGCGAGCCGTACGCCTGCCGGTCGAGCACGACGACGTCCGCCCTGCCCAGCAGGTCGGCGCCGCGCAACGTGAGCAGGTTCTCGTCACCGGGGCCGGCGCCGACGAAGGCGACGAACCCGGACCGGGTCTGCGTGCTGTGATTCGCGGGGCTCAACGGGCCTGCTCCCCCATCAACGTGTCGGCCCCCTCGGCGATCATGGCTGCCGCGAGTTCGCGGCCCATCTCCACGGCCGTCGTAGAGGGTCCGGAGGCGGACTTGCGCACCGACCGTGCGCCGTCGACGGCGACGACGGTGGCGGTCAGATTGAGAATGTGCCCGTCACCGGAGGCGAAAGCACCTACCGGGGCCGCGCAACCGGCCTCGAGGGCGGCGAGCACCGAGCGCTCGGCGTCCACGGCGGCCCGCGTCGGCGGGTCGTCGACGGCGCGCAGCAGCTCGATGAGATCGTCACGGTCGGCCAGGCACTCGACGGCGAGGGCGCCCTGCCCGGGAGCGGGCAGCATCTCGTCGACCTCGAACACCTGGGCGATCTCCCCGTCCCGGCGGATCCTGACCAGCCCTGCGGCGGCCAGCACGATGGCGTCGAGCTCGCCCGACGTCACCTTGCCGATGCGGGTGTCCGCGTTTCCCCTGATGGGGACGTAGTCGAGATCCGGCCGGAGCAGGCGCAGCTGGGCCACCCGGCGCGGTGAGCCGGTGCCGATGCGGGCGCCGGCGGGCAGGTCGTGCAGCTTGACCGGGCCGACGAGCGCGTCGCGCGGGTCGTCCCGCCGCGTGATCGCGGCCATCGCGATCCGCTCGTCCGGCTTGGTCGGCAGGTCCTTCAGCGAGTGGACCGCGAAGTCGACCTCGCCGGCGAGCAGCCGGCCGCGCAGGTCGTTGACGAACACGCCGGTGCCGCCGAGCTGGGTCAGGTGGGCCCGGGACACGTCGCCGAACGTGGTGACGCCGACGAGCTCCACCTCCCGGCCGGTCAGGGCGGTCAGCCGGTCGGCGACGATCTGCGACTGCGAGGTCGCCATCAGGCTCTTGCGGGTGCCGAGCCGCAGGGGGACGGTCACTGTTCCACCTCCAGGCTCGCAACGACTTCGGGCGTCTTCGGGTCGAGGCCGAACAGCTCGCGCAGCGCCTCCGCGTACTGGTCGCCGCCCGGGGATGCGGCCAGTCGCTTGACCCGTACGGTCGGCTCGTGGAGCAGCTTGTCCACGACCCGCCGTACAGTCTGGGTGATCTCGTCGCGCATCCGCCCGTCGATATCCGGCAGACGGGATAGCAGCCGGCCCATCTCCGCCTCGACCACCCCGGCGGCCTTGCTGCGCAGGGCCACGACCGTGGGGGTGACGAGCGCGGCGCGCGCGGCGTCGAGGTAGGCGGCGACCTCCTCGGCCACGATGCGCCTGACCTCGCAGATCGCCTCGGCCCTGCCGCCGTCGGAGACGTCGTCGCCCACGCCGTCCTGCTGCATCGACTCCAGGTCGACCAGCGTCACGCCGGGCAGGTCCCGTACGCCGGGGTCCACGTCGTGGGGCAGCGCGATGTCGAGGACGAACAGCGGCCTGTCGCGGTCCCCGATCGTCTCCGCGGTGATCGTGCGGGTTCCCGCGCCGACGCAGGAGATGACGAGGTCGGCCTCCGCCAGCTCGGCGGGGACGTCGGCCAGGTCCGCGGCCCGCCCGCCGACCGTCTCCGCGAGCCGCTCCGCCCGCTCACGGGTGCGGTTGGCGATGACGATGTCGGTCACGCCGGCGCGGGACAGCGTCGCGGCGGACAGCGAGCTCATCGAGCCGGCGCCCACGACCAGGGCCCGCCTGCCGGTGATCGGGCCGAGCACCCGCTCTGCGAGCGTCAGCCCCACCCCGACCAGCGACGCGCCGGCCCGGTCGATGCCCGTGTCGGCGTGCGCGCGCTTGCCCACGCGCAGCGCGTGCTGGGCCAGCTCGTTGAGCGTGGTCCCGGCCGTGCCCTCCTCCTGCGCCAGGCGCAGCGCCGTCCGGATCTGGCCGAGGATCTGCCCCTCGCCGATCACCATGGAGTCGAGCCCGCAGGCGACGGTGAACAGGTGCTGGACCGCCCGGTCCTCGTAGTGCACGTACAGGTGCCGCGCGAGCATCTCCTGCGGCAGGCCCGAGTGCGCGGCGAGCATGTTCGTCACCGCGGTGACGCCGCCGTGGAACCGGTCGACCACGGCGTAGACCTCGACGCGGTTGCACGTCGAGACGACCAGCGCCTCGGACACGTTCTCGTCGGACTGCACGTCGTGCAGCAGCTTGACGAGGGCGTCCCCGCTGACCGTGACACGTTCGAGCAGCGCGACCGGTGTGGTCCGGTGGCTCAGGCCGACGACGAGGACACTCATGAGCTCGCTCCGATCGATGGCTCACTCACATGACCACCCCGTCCGGCCACTCCTCGGCCATGATGGGCCCTCCATTAGCCTTGCGCTGCTCGTGGAACGCAAGTATCTGCAGTTCGATGGATAAATCGACTTTACGGACATCCACGCCGTCAGGCACAGCCAAGACGACGGGGGCGAAATTCAAAATACTGGTGACACCGGCCGCGATGACACGGTCGCAGACCTGCTGCGCCGCCGTGGCGGGGGTGGCGATCACCACGATCGAGACTCCGCGCTTCTTGATCACCGACTCCAGCTCGTCGGCGTGCTCGACGACGAGACCCGCGATGCGGTCGCCCACGACGTGCGGATCCGCGTCCAGCAGGCCCGCGATCCGGAACCCGCGGGAGGCGAACCCGCCGTAGTTGGCCAGCGCCCGGCCGAGGTTTCCCACGCCGACGATGGCCACGGCCCAGTCCTGAGTGAGACCAAGCTCACGCGAGATCTGGTAGATGAGGTACTGCACGTCGTAGCCCACGCCCCGGGTGCCGTACGACCCCAGGTGGGACAGGTCCTTGCGGAGCTTCGCGGAGTTCACCCCGGCGGCGAGCGCGAGATCCTCCGAGCTCACCGTCGCCGTGCCCCGTTCGGCCATCCCGTTGAGTGCGCGCAGATAGAGCGGCAACCTCGCCACCGTGGCGTCGGGGATGCCGCGGTCGCGGGCCTGCGGGATTCGGCGGATCACTTGCCGGGGCTCCAGGGGGACGGACGGCCGGTTGCGCCCCCGGCCGCACAGCGGTTGCGACGGATGAGTACCAGGTTAGTGCCTTTGTGAAGCTATGCACAAAGTCGATCGTGCGCGGCTTCCCTCGTACCCAAGGGTCCCAGGAGGGGGCGGCGGTCTCCATTCCGGGCCGGAGGGATCGCGATAATCGAGAGCATGGCCCCTCGAGACCACCGGATCACGCTGCTCGGCAAGCCCGGCTGCCACCTCTGCGACGACGCCCGCGCCGTGATCGAGCGCGTTGCCGCGGAGCTGGGCGTCCCCTGGGAGGAACGCGACATCACCACGTCGCCGGAGGACCAGGCCGAGTACTGGGAGATGATCCCCGTCATCCTGATCGACGGCGTGCAGCACGACTACTGGCGGGTCAACGAGAACCGCCTCCGCGAGGCCCTGCAGCGCTGAAGCCGAGGCCGGAGTCGATGCGGCCACCCTGATCCGGCTGCGGTCTCGCTTCTGCCCCTGCCCGCGGCGGCGCCCGAGATCACCGTACGCCACCTGCTCCAGCACACGAGCGGCCCGCCCGGCTATCTGGCGCTGCTGAGCACGCCGCCGCCCTGCGGCGGGGTGCTCTGGGGCCACAGCGGCGACATGCTCGGCTTCAGGACCAGCGGCGGGGCGACCCTCGACGGCAGGCAGACAACGGTGATGACCAACCTCTACCGCATCGACGGCGTCCGCAACGCCGACCTCGACGCGGTGGTCACCACCGCCCTGTGGAGACCCCGTCATGATCGAGCGGGCCTGCGTCTAGAGGATCTGGCGGGTGGGCAGGGGGACCACCTTGGCGGCGTTGACGCTGAGCTCGATCACGTTGGCCGCCAGCACGTACCTCACCCGCTCGGTCGCGAACCGCTCCATGTGCGGCTGCCGCTGGTGCTCGCCGTAGCCGACCTCGTCCCGGTAGAGCTCGTAGACGATGCGCTGGAGCGGGGCCGACTTGACCGCGTGACAGACGAACAGCAGCGTGTCGGGCTCGTTGCGCTGGACGGCCTCGACCGTCTCCTCCGCCAGCTTGTCGAACGCCTCGCCCGAACCGTCGAGCAGCGTGAAGACGGTCAGCAGGCCATAGATGCCGGGGGCCGGTTTCACCGAGCCGCCCTGACCCGCGGGCCGGCCCGCCTGCTGCGGCGCCTGCCGGTCCTCCTGCCCGCCGCCCTGGCGGCTCACGGCCGGGCGGGACCTGCCGCCGAAGCCCACACCGAAGCTCGCCGCGAGATCGGCCGGGTCGGGGACCTCCGCCCCCGGATAGAGGGCCCCCGTGGCGGGCATCGCCCGGTCGGGCTCGGCCGGAGACGCCGCGGGCATGCCGTACTCGGGCCGGCGGGGCTGGCCGTACTGGTCCGCGGCGAGAAGCTGGCCGGTCGCGGGCCCGCCGAACTCGTCGCCGGGCGCGGGGCCGTCCGAGGGCCGCATGCGGGCGGCGTAGTCGACCTCGCCCTGCTCTCCCGCCCGGTATTCGGCCACCAGGTCGCCGAGCCCGGAACGGCGCGGCGCCCCCGGACCCCCAGCTCCCGGAACCCCGGCCGCTCCCGGCATCCCGGGGGGAACCGCGCCCGGTCCTGCGGGGCGGCCGCCCGGAGCTCCACGCGGCGGCCCGGGCGGCCCGGAGGGCGCAGAGGGCACGCGGGTCTCGGCCCGCAGGGCGCTGTCGGCGCGGCCGCCGCGGCGCCCCTGCCACTCCTCCTCCGGGGCCTCGTCGTCCTCGCTCTCGTCGTCGTACGGCGCGAGCGGCCGGGCCACGGCGTACCAGACGCCTCCGGCGGAGGCGGCCAGCACCGCGACGACGACCAGGCCCGGGAGCCCGAACTCGAGCACACCCGAGATCACCATTCCCGCCGGGGCGAGCACGACGGTCGCGTTCATGTTGTCGACGTCGTACTCGTCGCCGTCCCGCCAGGCCATCACCGCCATGGCGAGGCACAGCAGGAGCATGAAGACCACCAGGCCGTGGACGCCCCGCAGCAGCCACTCCGGCCAGAGATCCCAATGGGTCGGCCCGTCGGGCAGCGACTTGCCGAAGCCGGCGGTGACGACGGGGTCGAGCACCATGATCACCGTGCCCACGACCGTCAGCGCGGCGCCGAGGAGCCAGCCGGCGAAACGGGCGCCGCCCTTCTCCGCGAGGAGCTGGATGACGCCGATCGCCAGCCAGAGCGGCGCCAGCAGCGAGCCGGTGATCTGGTAGACCCGGAACGTCACGGGCCCGAATCCGGTGAGGTGGCCGACGGCTATGGCGCCGAGCGACAGCGCAAGCGCGCCCGTGGCGATGCTCCAGGCGATCAGCCAACCGGCCGGCTCGTCACGGAGACGCCCGACGAGGACGCCGGTGGTGATGCCGGCGAGCAGTGCGCCGGCGAACGCGAGGAGAGCGACGAGGACTTCCATGGTGGCACCCATGCTGCCGGACATCGGCTTCCCACCGGTAGCCGGTCACCCTGTCCGGGAATGTCACCACCCGCGTCTGCACTCCTGAAGTGGATTCCTCCACCCGAACGGATTGTGTTATCTCCCGTTGATTTCTAGAGTGTTCGAGCACGCCGACTCCCCTTCCCCCATGGGATAACGGATGCCGAACACGTGGCCGTTGACCGGGCTTTCCCCTCCGGTCGCAGCAGGAGCAGCGCAACCCGCGCGTTCCGCCGATCTCTCCGATCGGGAGCACGAGCACGACGAGATGCGAAGCCTCGTGCTGCGCGCCAAGACCGGCGACAGCGAGGCGTTCGGCGTGCTCTACGACCACTACCTGGAGCTGGTCTACCGGTACGTCTACTTCCGGGTCGGCAGCCACGCGCTGGCCGAGGACCTGACGAGCGAGACGTTCCTGCGGGCGCTGCGGGGCATCGCCGAGTTCACCTGGCAGGGCCGCGACTTCGGCGCCTGGCTCGTCACGATCGCCCGCAACCTCGTCACCGACCACTACAAGTCGGGCCGCAACCGCCTCGAGGTGACCACCGCCGAGATACTCGACACGCCTCTGGACGGCCCGCACATCCCCGAGAACGCGGTCGTCACGAACATGGTCAACGAGCGCGTGATGCAGGCGATCAAGCAACTCGGCGCGGAGCAGCAGGAATGCGTGATCCTGCGCTTCCTGCACGGGATGTCGCTCGCGGAGACGGCGGTGATCATGGGCAAGAAGGCCGGGGCGATCAAGGCGCTCCAATTCCGGGCGATCAGGGCGCTCGCCCGGGCGCTCCCCGACGATCTCGGCTGAGACCCCCCGTAACCATTACCCATACCCCATCGTTGGGCATGTGGCAGGTCGGATCTTCAGGCGGATTTCGCGGGCCGGCCGGGAGGTGACGAACGCTTCCCGAGGCCCCCGCGAGCAGATCTCCGCTGGGCGTCAAGCGGGGGATGGCGGGAGCGGTGATGGGCTGGTGGCGACCCTCGCGTCGCGCGGGCGGCCGATCGTCGGCCCGCACCCGCAAGGACGCCGGTCACCGCTTCCCGCTGCGCGGCCGGTCGTCGGCCCGCATCCGCGGGATCGCCGCACGCGTGGCCGGCCTCCGCTCCCTGCTGGGCGGCGGCCCGCGACCGGAGTTCCGCGAGAGGCTGCGGGCCGAGCTGATGCGGGCCCATGCCGCCGAGCGCGCCGCGGGCAGGCACACGGCGGGAAGGCACGCGGCGCCCCCCGCCACACCTCCGCGGCCCCGGCCCCGCCGGTCCCTGCTCGTACGGCTGCGCCCCCTGCTGGTGTTCTGCGTGCTGCTGGCGGGGATGTTCGGCACCGGTGTGCGCACCTACCACGCCGTGCCCGGAGAGGTGCTGTACCCGCTGAAGAGGATGGCCGAGTCGACGGTGCTCGACCTCGCGTACGACGAGGAGGAGCTGGCGCAGCGGCAGATGGTCGCGGCGCGGCAGCGGGCGGCCGAGACCGCCTCCCTGCTGGACACGTCGACCCCGGAGCGCCGCCGGCTCATCGGGCAGACGCTCGACGACATGGAGACGACCACCAGGGCCGCGCTGGGCCGGGTGGCGCGGCAGGGGCGCGCCGACGGCGAGGCGCGCGAGTTCGCCCGTGAGCAGCGCAATCTCGTGGAGCCGCTGCTGCCGAAGCTCGACCGGGAAAATCGCGACAAGGCCAACCAATACCTGAGTTATATCGAGTCGTTCACCGGTTCCGGACGTTGACACGTCATGTCCTGCTCCCGTTCCGTGCACTCTCCGGCGGTTAAGCTGATGAGTCATGAGGCGGCTATTGCGACGGCGGGAAGAGGCGGAGATCGCCGGCGAGGTGGCGGCCGCCGCGGCGGTGTCCGTCCCCGAGGTCGTCCCCGACCTCACGGCGGCGGCGTTCTTCGACGTCGACAACACCATGATGCGCGGCGCCTCGATCTACCACTTCGCCCGGGGACTCGCGGCGCGCGGCCTGTTCACCAGCCGTGACCTCATGAAGTTCGCCCTCGGCCAGGCGTGGTTTCGCGTGCGGGGCAACGAGAACCCCGAGCACATCGCCAAGGCCAAGGAGATGGCCCTCGCCTTCGTCGCCGGGCTGAAGGTGGACGAGGTCGTCCGGCTGGGCGAGGAGATCTACGACGACGTGATGGCCGACCGCGTGTGGCAGGGCACCCGCGCGCTGGCCCAGGCGCACCTGGACGCCGGGCAGCGGGTGTGGCTGGTCACCGCCACGCCGGTGGAGCTGGCCCGGGTCATCGCGCAGCGGCTCGGGCTCACCGGCGCGCTCGGCACGGTCGCCGAGACCGCCGACGGCGCCTACACCGGAAGGCTCGTCGGCGACCTGCTGCACGGCCCGGCCAAGGCCGAGGCCATCCGGGCGCTGGCGCGCCGCGAGGGCCTCGATCTGGCGCGCTGCTCGGCCTACAGCGACTCGGCCAACGACCTGCCGATGCTCTCCCTCGTCGGGAGCCCGCACGCCATCAACCCCGACAGCGAGCTGCGCGAGCACGCCAGGGAGAACGGCTGGGAGGTCCGCGACTTCCGCACGGGCAGGAAGGCGACGATGATCGGCCTGCCGATCGCCGCGACCGCGGGAGCCATCGCGGGCGGCGTCGCCGCCGGGATCGCCCTGCGCCGCCACTACCGCTCCGCTCTCTGACGTCATCGCCTGATCTGGCCACCCGGTTCAGTGGTGCGCGGGCTCCGCGGCGGAATTAAGGCGGCCGGGCACCTCACCCCCGTGGCCGCGCGGCCGGGGTTCCGCCCGGCACGCACCTGAACGGCGGTCAGGCCACGGACCGTCCCGGCGCAGGGCCTGGTGGGGAGCCCGGTGCGGCCCGCTGGATCAGGCCGGCCAGCTCCCGGTTCACCAGCGCGGGGCGCTCGAAGCCGATCATGTGCCCGGCGGCGGGGATCCGGACGAACCGGGCCTCGGGCAGCGCCTCGGCGATCCGGCGGCTGTGGGCGAGCGGGGTGAGCCGGTCTCGCTCCCCCACCATGACCAGCGTCCGCGTCCGCTGGAGCGCCTTCAGCGCGGCGAACTTGTCGTGCACGCGGAAGTCGCGGAAGAACCCGACCATGACCTCCGTGGGCGTCGCCGCGGCCATCGCGTTGACCAGCCGGATGTGCCGGCGGCTCGCCCCCTTGCCGAAGGCGACGTACCGGGTCACCGGCAGGTTCGTCCAGTCCTTCACACGCGGCCGCGCGTCGATGACCGCGGCGCGGGCCAGCATGTTCTCGAACAGCAAGGGCGTGACGCGGGGAGCCAGCCGTCCGAGCGGCCCGGGGAGGCCGAAGGTGCTGGCATCGAGCCCGCCGGACGAGGTGCTGAGCAGCGCCGCACCGGCCACCCGAGACTCGACCAGGTCGGGGTGCCGGTCCGCGAGCGCCATGATCGTCATGCCGCCCATCGAGTGGCCGACGAGGACGACGGGCAGCCCCTCCGGCACGGCGGCCTCGATGACGGCGGCCAGGTCGTCGCCCAGCCGGTCGATCGTGCACGCCTCCAGCGCCCCTGCCGAGGAGTCGCCGTGCCCGCGCTGGTCGTAGAAGACGAGCGCGCCCAGGCCTGCCAGGGCCTCGCGCTGGAGCTGCCAGCACTGCCGGTTCATCAGCCAGCCGTGCGCGAAGACGACGGCGCAGCGGGGATCGGGGTGGTCGTCGATCTCCACGGCCAGACGGACCCCGTCGTCGGTCGTGACCGTCGCCCGGCGCCCGGACGGACCGTTCTGAGCCGCTGCGGCCTTCGCTCGCCCGATCTGGACGCGTCGCGCGGTGCCGATCGCCAGGCCGAGGGCGAGCCCGGCGAGGGCGGCGTTCCGCCCCTTGCTCATGGTGCTCCTCCGGGGGTGAGAGTGAGCACACCATACCGACCAGTAGGTCGCTTTGTTAGACCCAGCCCCCAATAATTCTCAGGCGCCCTTACGCGGCAACGCAGCGGCCGCGCTGTAGGACATCACGCCGCCGGAGCCGTTCGGGAAATAGGTCAGCAGCAACTTGCCGTCGCCCACTCGTCCCGATCTACGCGACCACAGCAGCAGGAGCCCCGGTTGTCACATCACGATCGGGGGAAACGCCGGGCCCCGGCGCAGGCGCAGCGCGTCGAGCTGCCGTTGCATGGTCTCCCTGACGTGGTCGGTCAGGTCGAAGACCAGCATGGGGTCGTCGGCCTCCTCCGGGGCGTACTCGTCGGTCCGGATCGGCTCGCCGAACTCGATCAGCCACTTGGACGGCAGCGGAAGCAGGCCGAGCGGCCCGAGCCAGGGGAACAGCGGCGTGATCGGCAGGTAGGGCAGGCCGAGCAGCCGGGCGAGCGACGGAATGTCGCCGATCTTGGGATAGATCTCCTCCGCCCCCACGATGGCGCACGGGACGATCGGCACGCCGGCTCTGATCGCCGACGCGACGAACCCGCCCCGGCCGAACCGCTGGAGCCGGTAACGCTCGGAAAACGGCTTGCCGATGCCCTTGAAGCCCTCGGGGAAGACGCCGACGACCTCGCCCTTGCGCAGCAGCCGGTCGGCGTCCTCCGGGCAGGCGAGCGTGTGCCCGGACTTGCGGGCCAGGTGCCCGAGCACGGGAAGCTGATAGACCAGGTGCGCCCCGAGCAGGCGCAGCGGCCTGCCCAGCTCGTCGTGCACCGCGACCTGCAGCATGAGCGCGTCCACGGGCAGCGTGCCGGAGTGGTTGGCCACGATCAGCGCGCCCCTGTCGGCCGGCACGTTGCCGAGCCCGAGGGCCTCGGCCCTGAACCAGCGCCGGTAGAGCGGGCGCAGCACCTCCAGCAGCACCTTCTCGTTGAGTTCGGGATCGAAGCCGAACTCGTCGATCTCGTACTCGCCGGTGACCCTGCGCCGCAGGAACGCGAACAGCTCGGCGAGCCGCTCGTCGGCCGTGCTCCCGTCCGCGCTTTCGCCCGTGCTTTCGTCCCTGCGCCGGCCCTGGAAGTCGTCCATCAACGTCCTGTCACGAAATCGGCCAGCCAGTCCACCATGGCGCGCGGCAGGTCGCCGGGACCGCCGCGCGACCTGAGGAAGTCGTCGAACGCCGCCGCCGTGCTGTACTTCGGCCGCCAGCCGAGCTCGGCGGCGAGCCTGGTGGTGTCCACCGCCCGGCCGTGGCTCATGAGCGCGAGCTGCTCGGGCGAGAAGTCCACTAGCCGCGCGCCCCGGGCGAGCCCGCTGACGAAGCGGAAGGCGGGGGACGGCATCGGGATCACCGGCCGGCCCGTGCGGCGCGCGCACTGCGACAGCAGCAGGACGCCGTCGCCCGCGACGTTGAACACGCCCGGGTGGTCGGCCCGTGCCGTACGGCACAGCACCTCGACGGCGTCGTCCTCGTGGACGAACTGCAGCCGGGGATCGAAGCCGAGCACGGTGGGCAGCACCGGCTGCGAGAAGTAACTCGTCAGCGGTGAGTCGACGCCCGGCCCCATCAGGTTGGCGAACCGCAGCGTCGTCGTCGTCACGTCGGGCCGTCGCCGGGCGAAGCCCCGCACGTACGTCTCGACCTCGGTGGCGTCCCTCGCGTACCCGGAGTGCGACACCTCGACCGGCTCGGTGTCCTCCGTGAACACGGCGGGAGCGTGCGGCGAGGAGCCGTACACGGCCGTGGTCGACCGCACGACCACCCGGCACACCGTGGCGGAGCGCTGACACGCCGCGAGCAGCTGCATCGTCCCGATGACGTTGTGCTCCTTCATGGCCGGCCGGCCGCCGCCGGTGCCACTCACCCGGCCGCCGCCGGGGCCGCTGACCAGGCTGAGGTGCACGACGGTGTCGACGTCGGCGTCCCTGATGACCTTGACCAGGTCGGGACTGCGCAACGCGACCCGGACG
Source organism: Microbispora sp. KK1-11 (assembly GCF_006874435.1). Classification (NCBI taxonomy): domain Bacteria; kingdom Bacillati; phylum Actinomycetota; class Actinomycetes; order Streptosporangiales; family Streptosporangiaceae; genus Microbispora; species Microbispora sp. KK1-11. The sequence goes on from NZ_VIRJ01000024.1 coordinate 87,719, forward strand.
AACTCGGTGCGGCCGAGCACCGCGCCGTCCTCCCCGGCAGGGGATGGCGGCGGCGCCGTGTCCACGCCGATGACCCGGTCGATCTCCGGGTCGGCCGCGAGCGCGATCGCCACACGAGCGCCGATGTGACCGGAGACACCGGTGACCAGCACAGTACGAGTCATCGACGCCTCGCCGGGGGTGTGCGTGTTCACGGTCGCCCGGTCCCTGAGGACCGGTGCGCGCTCCGTCTCGGCTACTTCTTGTTACGCCGCTGGATGCGGGTCTTCTTCAGCAGCTTGCGGTGCTTCTTCTTGGCCATGCGCTTGCGGCGCTTCTTGATCACAGAGCCCACGGGACCCCCAGGTGAAGGTGTGTCTGTCAAACCGGCGCGCGAGCGCACACCGGCACAACAGACTACCGGCGATCCGTGGTAGATCGCTCCCCCGGGGGACCCCGCGTCGGCCGGGAGTCGGCCACGCCGCCGTCAAGCGTGGTCGCCTGCGCGGTTCACCCTGCTTCGATGAACGCGTCCCGTAAGTAGTCGTGGACCGCCTGCTCGGGCACTCTGAAGGACCGGCCGACACGGATGGCCGGTAACTCCCCGGAGTGCACGAGCCGGTACACGGTCATCTTGGACACCCGCATGACGGTCGCCACCTCGGCCACCGTCAGGAACTTCACCTCGCTGAGAGGTCTTTCGCCTGCACCCATCGGACGCCTCTTCCGCACGTGTTTCCGGGTTATCCCCACTGGTGCCATTGCTCACGCACGTGTACTGCCGTCAGCGTAAGTCCGGACTCCGAGTAGGCAAACCCCTCATTCCATCAGTCACCGGAGCCGTGTGCCGTCAAAATCGGGAAAGTAGCTGGCAGCAGCCGGGCCGTGCCCCTCGCCTCAATCTTGGAACGGACCAACTTCTCTCACATTAGAGTCGCCCAGGCACACAAAAAAGTTGGCAAACGGTCGACACACAGGCGCAAAAACGGGCGCGAAATGCCCGGTTTGGGAGGTCCGGAAGGGGAGTCAGAGGCTGCGGGCGACCCGGGCGAGCAGGTACGCCGTCAACGGAGCGTAGAAGCGGGGAAGCACATTGTCATCCAGGGGCACGGTGACGGCGATCTTCCCCTCGGCCTCGCCCACGAACAGCGCGGGGTCGTTGCTGTCGGCGAAGCCCACGGTCTCGACCCCGGCCTCGCCCGCGGCCCCCGCCCAGCCGTGATCGGCGATCACGAAGTCGGGCCGCTCCTCGGCGAGCATCGCCTCCATCGGCGCCGCCTCGTGGGTGTGCACGAACGTGCCCCGGTCCTCCAGCATCGCCACGCCGTCGAGGTAGCGGATCCGCCTGCGGCGGCCGAGACCGCCGACGTACGTCCACCCCTCGGCCGGGAAGAGCAGGGTCGCCCCGTTCTCCGCGAGGAACCGCGCCAGCGCGAGGTGGACGGTGAGCAGGCCGGTCGGGTGCCCGGTGGCCAGCACGATCCGGGGCGCGGCGCGCCGCAGCACCTTGGCGATCCGCTCGCCCATCTCTTCGACGGCGTCGATGGTCCGCTCGGGGTCGATGGTGTCGGGGCCCTCGCGGTGGCCGGGATCGGCCGCCACCCCCGCCTTGTCGGCCATGAGCGCCAGCACCTCGCGGTAGGACCACTCGCCTGCGAAGGTGAGCCCGAAGAGGTAGTGCGGGTCGCGCAGCGCGAGCGACCGGTAGTGGTCGAGGTTGTTCTCGCGGCTGGTCGCCACGTCACCCGCGATGGCGGTCCGGACGAGGTGGTCGCGCAACTCGGCTCGGGTGGGAGGGGTCACGACAGGTACAGCGCTCCTCGGCTCGGCGTGATTCCGTACTTCTCAGGGCATGGGGTCCAGGCCGTGGAAGGGGAACACCGCCTTCCTGGTCGCGATGACGGCCCGGTCGACGGCGTCGGCTGGATCGTACCCTTCCGAAATGTCCCGCCATTGCGGGTGCCGCCCGTCCGTCATGGTCAGGGGTGGTATCTCCCCGGTGCGCGTCTCCACGTACGTCCGCCAGCTATCCGGTGTGGCGGTCGACGGCTCGACGGGATGCCCGAGCGCCTCGGCGATCAGATGCGTCCACGCCCGCGGCACGACCTGGACCAGCTCGTATCCCCCGCCGCCCACCGCGATCCACCGGCCGCCGGCGGTCTCGTGGGCCAGCCGGTGCAGCGCGGCGTACGCCGTGCGCTGCCCGTCCAGGCTCAGCATGAGATGGGCCAGCGGGTCGAGGGCGTGGCTGTCGCAGCCCTGCTGGGTGACCAGGATCTGCGGCGCGAAGGCGCGCAGCAGCGGCGGGACCACCGCGTGGAAGGCGCGCAGCCAGCCGGTGTCGCCACATCCGGCCGGCAGCGCCACATTGACCGCGGTGCCCTCCGCGCCGGTCTCCTGGGGGAAACCGGTGCCGGGGAACAGCGTGCGCGGGCTCTCGTGCAGGCTGATCGTGAGCACCCTCGGGTCGTCGTAGAACGCCGTCTGCACACCGTCGCCGTGGTGCACGTCCACGTCCACGTACGCGATCCTCGTCGCGCCCTGCGACAGCAGCCACGCGATGGCGACCGCCGGGTCGTTGTAGACGCAGAAGCCGCTGGCGGCGCCGGGCATGGCGTGGTGCAGCCCGCCCGCGACGTTGACCGCGTGCTCGGCCTCGCCCGTCCACACCGCCCTGGCGGCGGCCAGTGACGCGCCGGTGACCAGGGCGGACGCCTCGTGAACGCCCGCGAAGGCGGGGTTGTCCTCGGTGCCGAGCCCGTAGCGCAGGTCGGGGCGGCCGTCCTTGGAGACGTTCTTGACCGCCTCGATGTAGTCCCGGTTGTGCACCAGCGCGATCTCGTCCTCGGTGGCGGGGACGCACCCGCTCATCTCGGCGCCGTCGAGCACGCCCAGGTCGCGGGCGAGCGCCATGGTGAGCTCCACGCGTACGGGCGCGAGCGGATGGCCGGGCCCGAAGTCGTAAGAAACCAGAGCGTCGTCCCAGACGACCCGCACCGCCTGACTCATGCCGTGACGGTACCGCACGGGCCGTGACCGGCGTTCACTCGGGCGTTCAGTCCGTACGGAGGGCGACGACGGGATCGAGCCCGGCCGCCCGCCGGGCGGGGGCGACGCCGAAGAAGACGCCGACGGCCGCGGAGACCCCGAAGGCGAGCACGATCGACCACCAGGTGATCGACGCGGGCACCGGCGAGACCGCCTGGATCAGCAGCGCCCCGCCGACTCCGGTCAGGATGCCGATCACACCGCCGATCGTGGTCAGCAGCACGGCCTCGATGAGGAACTGGCCGAGGATGTCGCGGCCCCTGGCGCCGAGTGCCTTGCGCAGGCCGATCTCCTTCGTGCGCTCCCTGACGCCGACCAGCATGATGTTGGACACCCCGACGCCGCCGACCAGCAGGGAGATCCCGGCGATGGCGGCCAGCACGCCGGTCAGCATGCCGAGGACCGTGCCGATCGTGCCGAGGAGCTGGGTCTGCGTGACGGCCGAGAACGTCTCGCCCGGGTAGCGGGCGTCCAGGGCGGCCACCACCCGCCGCCGCAGCGGTTCGATCTCGTCAGGGCCGGAGGCGCCGACGGCGATGCCGTTGATCCTCGGCAGCCCGATCAGCCGCTGGGCGGTGGTGACCGGCAGGTGCACCTCCTGATCCCGCGCCACCCCGAACGTGGATCCGACGGTCTCGTAGACGCCGATCACCCGGAACCGCACCCCCGCGATCGTCACCTGGCGGCCGATCGGATCCACATCCCCGAACAGCTTGGCCGCGACCTCCGAGCCGAGGATCACCACGCGCCGCCGCGTGTCCACGTCGGTCTCGGTGAGATAGCGGCCCCGGCGCAGCGGCCGGTCGAAGACGTGCGGCATGTTCTCGTCGGTCCCGGTGAGCGTGGCGAACACCTCCACCCGGCCCACCCGGACCGGCTCGCCGGAGTTCACCGCGACCGTCACCTTCGACGGGTCGCCGACCACGCGCCGCACGTACGCGACGTCCGACAGGTCGAGGCGGCTCTGTGTGGGGGCCGCGCCCAGCCCCACCTGGCCGGGGACGACGAGGATGATGTTGCTGCCGAGCCCCGAGATCTCCTTTTCGACGGCGTTCTTGGCCCCGGTGCCGATGGCGACGAGGATCACGACCGAGAGCACACCGATGATCACCCCGAGCATGGTCAGCGTGCTGCGCAGCCGGTTGACCCGCAGCGCCTCCACCGCCATCCGCAGCGCCTCGGCGGTCCTCATGCGTCGCGCTCGATCCGGCCGTCGCGTACGTGGATCTGGCGGCGGGCCCGGGCGGCGACCTCGGCGTCGTGGGTGACGAGGACGACGGCGACGCCGCCCTCGTTGAGCCGTTCGAGCAGGCCCATCACCTCCTCGCCGTTGCGGGTGTCGAGGTTGCCGGTGGGCTCGTCGGCCAGCAGCACCCGGGGATCGCCCACCAGCGCCCGGGCGATCGCCACCCGCTGCTGCTCGCCGCCGGACATCTGGGACGGCCGGTGCGTGAGCCGGTGGCCGAGCCCGACCGCCTCCAGCGCCGCCCTGGCCCGCTCCCTGCGCTCGGCGCGGGACACGCCCCGGTAGACCAGCGGCAGCGCCACGTTGTCGAGCGCGGACGTGCGGGCCAGCAGGTGGAAGGACTGGAACACGAAGCCGATCGTGCGGTTGCGCAGATCGGCCAGTCCCGCGTCGTCGAGCGTCGCGACGTCCACGCCGTTCACCCGCAGGGTGCCGGAGGTCGGCCGGTCGAGGCAGCCGAGCAGGTGCATCAGGGTGGACTTGCCCGAGCCCGACGGGCCCACGATCGCCGCGAACTCCCCCTGGTCGACGCGCAGGCTCACCCCGCGCAGCGCGTCGACCAGCACCCCGCCGTCCAGGCGGTAGGAGCGGGTGAGGCCGATCGCCTCGAACGCCGGGACGGATGCGCCGGTCGGTGCCGTGGCGGGTTCGCCGGCACGCTCGTCGTGGCTCACGACAGCGACTGGCCGGGGCGTACGGCGTCGGCGCCCTTGACGACCACCCGCTCACCTGGGGACACCCCGCTGAGGATCTCCACGACCGCGTCGCCCTGCGCGCCGAGCCGGACGACCCGCCGCTCGGCCCTGCCGCCGCGCACCGCCCACACGATCGTCTCCCGGCCGCTCGTCACGATCGCCGACGCGGGCACGGCGGTGGCGTTCTCCGAGCGGCGTACGGCCAGCCGCACCACGGCGCTCATCCCCGGCTTGGGCGCGGGGGCCGCGCTGCCGTCGTCGTAGGCGCCCCGGCCCAGGCGCAGCCGTACGGGATAGCTGCCCCCGCCGGTCGCGCCCTCCTTGGGGGTGACCCCCACGCCCGTCACGCTGCCGGTGTACGTCGCGCCGGTCACCGCGTCGAACTCGACCTCGGCCGGCGTGCCCCTGCGCACCAGCAGCACGTCGGTCTCGTCCACGTCCGCGGACAACGTGAGCACCGACACGTCGGTCACCGTGACGATCGGGTCCCCGGCGGCCACCGGGACACCCGTGGCGATCGTCCCCCCGGAACGGCCCGCGGGAGCGGCCGCCGCGGCTCCCGCCTGGCCCGCCAGCCCGGCCGGCAGCTGCGAGACCAGCGCGCCGAGGCCGGCGGCGCCCGCGGCCGGGGACGCGCCGCCGAGCGTGACCACGCCGCCGAACGGCGCCCTGACGACCAGGGCGTCCACGGTCTGCTCGGCCGCGTGCACGGCCGCCCTGGTCTGCGACCTCGACGCGGCCCGCAGGGACGCCATCGACGCGCTCAGCCCGCTCATCCCCGCACTCACCTGGCCGCTCACCTGCGAAAGCGTCTGGTCGAGCGAGCGGGTCAGCCCGTCGAGCACCTCGCCGAGCGCCCGCCGCTGGGCCCGCTGACGCTTGTCCGCGGCGTCGATGGCGGCCAGCAGCCGGGCCCTGGCCGCGCGGTCGCCGATCGACCTGGCGGCTTTCCTGGCCTGGGCGAACGACCGGGCGACGTGCGCGTCGAGCGAGCTCGGCAGCCGCGGGCGCGGCAGCCGTACGCTGACCGGACCACCGCTGAAGGACACCGGGCGGGCGGCCTGCCTGTCGGCCTTCCGCGCGGCCGAAAGCTGCTGCCTGGCCTGGGGGGAGCTGATCCTGGCCAGGATCTGGCCCTTCTTCACGGTGTCGCCGTCCTGGACGTACAGGCGGGCGACCGTGCCGGAGGCGGGGGCGGTCAGAGTCGCCGTCGCACGCGCGCCCACCGTCGCCGGGGCCTCGACGACCTCGCTGACGGTGGTTCTGGTGACCACGGCCACCGGGGCCTTCTGCGGTTCTGAGGACGTGCACCCGGCGGCGAGCAGGACGGCGAGAAGCGGGACGATCCCGCGACGAGACGTCACCCGCCAATCGTAAAGCGATGGTCAACCGCCGTCCCGGGAACGCCGGTCAGCGCAGGGCATAGTGCGGCAACCGGGGCAACCTCAGGAGGAAGCGCCGTAGGTCAGCCGGCGGCGAGGCGTCGGCTGCGCTCGCAGGCCGCCTCGATCGCGTCGAGGAACGCGGCCCGCACCTTGTGGCGCTCCAGCTCGGCGATGGCGGAGATCGTGGTGCCTCCCGGCGAGGTCACGGCCTCGCGCAGGATCACCGGGTGCTCCCCGGAGTCGCGCAGCATGATCGCGGCGCCGACGATCGACTGGGTGACCATGTCGAGGGCGGCGGCGCGCGGCATGCCCAGCAGGATCCCGGCGTCGACCATGGCCTCGACCAGGTAGAAGAAGTACGCCGGGCCGCTGCCGGACAGGGCGGTGGCGGCGTCCTGCTGCGACTCGGGGATGCGCAGCACCTTGCCCACCGGGCTGAGCAGTTCCTCGGTGCGCTTGAGGTGCTCCTCGGAGGCGTGCGCCCCGGCCGAGATGACGCTCATGGCCTCGTCCACCAGGACCGGCGTGTTGGACATGACGCGGACGACCGCCACACCGTCCCCGAGCCTCGCCTCCACGAACGCGGTCGTGATGCCGGCGGCCACCGAGATCACCAGCCGGTCGGCGGCCACATGCGGGGAGATCTCGGTCAGCAGCGCGCCCATGTCCTGCGGCTTGACCGCGAGGATCACAGTGTCGGCCAGCTTGGCGGCCTCGGCGTTGCTCGCGACCCGCACGCCGTACCGCTCGCGCAGCGCCTCCGCCCGCTCGGGCCTGCGGGCCGTGGCCACGATCTCTTCCGGCCGCAGACCGGCGCGTACCAGCCCGGAGAGCAGGGCCTCGCCCATCTTTCCGGTCCCGAGAATCGCGATCATTCCTGCACCTCTTCTGGGCTTCGCCGGGATCTCCCCGCAGCCTACCGACCCTGCCGGACGGAGCCGAATGCGCTGCGCCACGCGCCGGCCGGAAGGGTCAGTTCCAGTGGCCCGCGGCGGCGGTCTCCGCGACGTAGTCCTCGAACCGCCTGGGCGGCCGGCCGAGGGCGTGTTCCACGCCGTCGGAGGGCGTGGCGCCCCGCCCGTCGCGGATGTCCACGAGGAGGCCGGTGAGCAGCCGCGCGACGCCGGAGGGGACGCCGTTCGCGACCTGACGCTCCACGAAGACCTCGGGATCGACGTCGACGTGCCGGATCGTGCGCCCCGTGGCCCTGCCGACGAGGCCGGCCGCCTCTCCGAAGGAGATGGCCCGCGGGCCGGTCAGACGGTAGATCCGGCCGCTGTGGCGCTCGTGCGTCAGCGCCGCCGCCGCGACCTCGGCGATGTCCTCGGCGTCGACGAACGGGGTGCGCCCGTCGCCGGTGGGCAGGGCCAGGGTCCCGGCGAGGATCCCCTGCCGCCAGAAGGCCTCGCTGAAGTTCTGCGAGAACCAGTCGGGCCGCAGGATGGTCCAGCCGGCGCCCGAGTCGCGCACGGCCTGCTCCGCGGACTTCAAAGGGTGATCGTCACCGGCCTCGCCCACGCCGTAGGCGGACAGCAGCACCAGCCGCCGCGCGCCCGCGGCCACCGCCTCGGCCACGAGAGCGGGGACGCGCGCCCGGCGGTCCAGGCCCGGCCGCAGGTCGGGCTCGACGATGTAGACGGCGGCGGCCCCGTCGAGCGCGGGAGCCCAGGTCTCCGGCCTGCCCAGATCGAAGGGGACGTCCCCGCCGGTCCGGGACGCCGTACGGGCCTGCACACCGGCGGCCTTCAGCCGCCGGACGACGCGACGACCGGTCTTGCCGGTGCCGCCGATAACGAGGATCTTCTCCATGGCTCAAGCAAACCGGGGGAAGCGAAGACGATCCATGGGAGAACGTCGCCCATCCATTTGTGATCGTCTACCGTGACGACATGGACGTGCTGAGCGATCTGCTCCACCGGGCTCACGCCAGGAACGCCCTGGTCCGGCAGTTGATCCAGCGGCCGCCGTGGGCGCTGGCCTTCACCGGTGCCCCTCCTCTCACCGTCGTGGCCGCGCTCGGCGGCCACGCGTCGGTCCGGCTCGACGACGCCGGCGTCGCCCCGGTGCGCCTGGCCCCGGGTGACATCGCCCTCATCGGCGGTGCCCACGCGCACACGATCGCCGACGATCCGTCCACCCCGCCGCAGGCCGTGATCCACGGCGACAGGAAACACGTCGTCGGCGGCGAGGGGGCGGCCGGGGCGCGGCGGAGTCTGGGCCCGCGCACCTACGGCGACGGCCTGCCCGGAGCCACGATCATGCTCAGGGGCGCCTGCGAACTGCGCGGCGAGGCCGGCGTCCGGCTGCTGCGCATGCTGCCGCCGCTGGCGGTCGTGCCGTCCGGGCCGCGCACCCGGGCGGCCCTGGATCTGCTCGCCACCGAGGTCGCCCGCGACGAACCGGGCCAGGACGCCGTGCTCCACCGGCTGCTCGACCTCGTGCTCGTGCTGGCGCTGCGGGCCTGGTGCGCCGGGCCGGAGGCTCCGCTCCCCTCCTGGCACCGGGCGCTGGCCGATCCCTCCGTCGGCGAGGCGCTGCGCCTGCTGCACGACCGTCCCGCTCATCGGTGGACGGTCGCCGAGCTGGCGGCCGGGGTGGGCATGTCCCGCGCCGCTTTCGCCGCGCGCTTCAGGAGCATGGTGGGCGAGCCCCCGCTCACCTACCTCACCGGCTGGCGGATGACCCTGGGAGCCGATCTGCTCGGCGACACCGATGCCACCGTCGCCGCCGTGGCCCGCGAGGTCGGCTACGAGGACGCGTTCGCCTTCAGCGTGGCGTTCAAGCGCGCCCACGGCGTCAGTCCCTCGGCCTGGCGCCGCCGGACGCGCTGAGCCCATGCCCGGGGCGTACGGCGGCACTCAGGGGATTCGGTCAGGAGGTACGGCGGCGCAGCGTGGCGGCGCCGAGCAGAAGGGCCAGCACGGCCGACCCCGCCACCACGACGACGTCGCGCCAGAACTCGCCGCCCGGGTCGGCGTCCGCGACCGCGTGCGCCATCGCCTCGATCGCGTACGACATGGGCAGCACGTCCGAGATCCATTCCAGCACGGTCGCCATCTGCCCACGCGGCACGAGGATCCCGCCGAGCAGGATCTGGGGGATCATCACGAGCGGCATGAACTGCACGGCCTGGAACTCCGTACGGGCGAACGCGCTGCACAGCAGGCCGAGCGCGGTGCCGAGCAGGGCGTTGAGCAGGGCGACGAGCACCAGCGGCCACAGCGGGCCCGGCAGGTCCAGGCCCAGCCAGGTGAGGGAGACGGCCAGCGCCAGCGCCACCTGGACACACGCCGCCAGCCCGAACGCGAGGCCATACCCGAGGAGGAGGTCGAGCCGGCCGAGCGGCATCGCCATGAGCCGCTCCAGCGTGCCCGACGTGCGCTCGCGCAGGGTCGCGATCGAGGTGATGAGGAACATCACCAGGAAGGGGAAGACGCACAGCAGGATCGGCGCCCAGTGACCGAACGACCGCTCGTCGTCCATCACGTAGTAGAGCAGGATCATCACCAGCGTCGGCACCAGGACCATCAGCGCGACCGTCCGCCGGTCGTGGCGGAGCTGCGTCATGATCCGTCTCGCGGTGGCGAGGGTGATCGCGAGACTCATGCCGCCGCCCTCTCCTCGATCAGGCGCAGGAACGCCTCCTCCAGGTCGGCCGTGCCCGTGTGCGCGCGCAGGGCGCCGGGGGTGTCGTCGGCGAGGATCTCCCCCTGGCGCAGCACGATCAGCCGCTCGCACCGCGCGGCCTCGTCCATGACATGGCTGGACACCAGGATCGTGGCGCCGCCCTCGGCCAGGCGGTTGAAGAGCGTCCACAGCTCCTGCCGCAGCACGGGGTCGAGCCCGACCGTCGGCTCGTCCAGCACGAGCAGTTCCGGACGGCCGAGCAGGGCCACGGCGAGCCCGGCGCGGCCCAGCTGGCCGCCGGAGAGCGTGGACCCGAGCTGGTGGGCGGCGTCGGCGAGGCCCACCTCGGCCAGCACCCGCTCGGGGTCGTCCTTCGGCGCGCCGAGCACGGCGGCGAAGTAGCGCAGGTTCTCCAGCACGGTCAGGTCCCGGTAGACCGCCGGACTCTGCGTCGAGTAGCCGATCCTGCGGCGCAGGCCCGCGCTCCCGGCCGGCTCGCCGAGCACCCTCACCTCGCCGCCGGACACGGTCTGGACGCCCACGATCGCCCGCATGAGCGTCGTCTTTCCGCAGCCGCTCGGCCCCAGCAGGCCGGTGACCTGCCCTCGCGGCACCTCGAAGGTGAGGCCGTGCAGGACCTCCGCCCCACCCCTGACCACCCGCAGATCCCGTACGGCGATCGCGGGATCCGATAAATTCATCATGTGATGAAATTAGCCTCGCGACAGAGGCGCGTCAATGTATGAGCGCCTGCTCGGTCACCGCCGCGGCGCGGCGGCGGATCGGGCCACAGTGCCGCGAGCGGGGTCCGCCGGATCCGGCACCTCGCACCAGGCCGGAGGCCAGACGCGCACGGTCGCGGTGGTGCGCGGAAAGGTGACGCCGGACAGCTCGCCGCCGCCGATGTCGGCGCCGCCGAAGTCCACGGAGCCCTTGAAGTGCGTGTCCGCCAGGTCCAGACGCTGGAGGCCGCGCGGCTCGCCTCCCTGAACCCTGACCGTGAACGCTCTGATGCTCCGCTGGACGACCGATAGGCCCTTGTGCTCCGCTTCGAATCGCACGGCGGCCGCCTCGGGGTCGGTCTTGTACGCGATGCCGCGCGACGCCGCGCCGGCGAAGGACGCGTCGTCGAGGAACGCGCAGTGCCGGAAACCGGCCCGGCCGAAGAACGTCCCCGCGAAGGAGGTGGGGCCGGCGAAGTCCGAATAGCGGAAACGAACACCGCAGCGGAAGATCGCGGAGCCGAAGTCCAGGCCGCCGTCGAAGGTCACGCCCTCGAAGTGGCCCGCGAAGAACTCGCTGTTCTCGAAGCTCGTGAGGCCGTCGAAGCTCGCCCCGGCGAACCTCGCCGTGCCGAATCGGGCCCCGCCGAAGTCGGCGTCCGTGAACGTCGCTCCGCCGAAGTCGGTGTCGAACCTGAACAGCGCGTACGCGAAGCTCACCCCGCCCCGGAATCCGGCTCCCGCGAAGTCCGCTCCGAAGAACGTCGCGGTGCCGAAGTCGGCGAAGCCCCGGAACTCGGCGCCGGTGAAGTCCGCCCTGCCGCGGAAGCGGCAGTCGGTGAAGGCCGTCCTGCCGGAGAAGACCGCCTGCGCGAAGCTCGCCGCCTCGACCTCGCTGCCGCTCACGTCGAAGTCGACCAGGGATGCCCTCGTGAGGTCGACGGCGACGCCCGGCCAGTGATCGCCGTCGTCGCCGTACGTGCCACCGGAGGACTTCAGATGACGGACGACGATCCGCTGTGCGGTCAGGCGGGCCTCCAGGTCCGGTGAGTGCTCCCGGCCCGGGGCGTGGTCCCCGGCACCGGCCGCGTCCCCGGCCGGCTCGCGTGCCCGGTCCACCGGGTCATCCACCGCGCCTGTCGGCAGCGGGGCCCGCAGGTACGCGCAGAGCACATCCATGACGGCCTGGCGGTGCTCGGGGTTGTTCCGGCCCAGCCGCTCCAGGGCGTACATGGCCGCGATGCGCACGCCAGGGTTGCCGGAGCCGAGCTGGTCCACGGCCTTCGAGTAGAGCTCCGTAACCCGCTTCTCCGTCGCGTCGTACTCCTGGTAGACCTGCGTGCGCTCCCCCAGCCACTGGCGGCGGACACCGAGCAGGAGCGCCACGCCTCCGGCGGCTCCCGCGCCCACCGTCAGGCCGCTCTTGATCGCGTCCAGCCGAAGGGCGGGATCCGCTCCCGCGATCGCCGTGAGGGCCGCTGTGGCGATCCAGGTCGAGACCGCGACGCCCATGAGGCCGCCGACGATCCACCAGACCGACAGCACCCGCATCGGGGAGGGCGACGTACGCACGGACCTGGAGTTCGTGGCCAGCAGCACGAGTCCGGCCATCAGCAGCACCAGCCCGCCGAGGACGAGCACGCCGCCGAGCGGTACGCGCGCGAGGAGGCCGGCGATGTCCGTCGAGCGCGCCGCGAGGACGACGGCGGCCAGCCCGGCGAGCAGAGCCGCGGCTCCCGTGGCCTTGCGCATCCGCGTCCCCTCTCGAATCCGCCGTCGCAGGCGGCCCGTCCGGCGGCTCCCGACATGATCACGTACCCGTCCCGGCCGCGCAAAGGGCCTTCGGTGCGGGGCGCGGGAGCGGCGCCCCGGGCGGTCGCGGCGGGTGAACCTGCGGCTCTTTACAGCCGTGTAAGGGGCATGAGAAAGCTCTGGCTCGTGGCCCTCCTCTTCCTGGCGGTCGCCTGCGGAGGGACCTCCTCCACCTCGGCATCACCCGAGCAGCCCGAGGGCTCCCCCTCCGGCGCCGGGGCCGATCACAGCACACCCGCACCGGCCTCGCCGCCCGGCACGGCACCATCTGGCGCGCCGTCTCCCGTGACCCCGGCCGGCCCCACCCTGAATCCGCGCAAGGTGCCGTGGGAGAGCGCCACCCCCACCGGCGACGGCAGGTCCCTCGACGTCGTGTGGTGGTCCGGGGTGGAGCCCTGCACCGTGCTCGACCGCGTCGAGGTGACCGAGACCGCACGCGAGGTCACCGTCACCCTGTACGAGGGACAGGACCGGCGTTCACCCGACGCCGTCTGCATCGCGATCGCGATCATGAAGACCACGAAGGTGCACCTCAAGGCCCCGCTCGATGGCCGGAAGGTCGTGGACGGCGCGAAGTAGACGATGCCCCCCGTCCGGAGTCCTCCACCCCGGACGGGGCAGACAGGACAGGCCACACAGGTTCGCGATGACGGGATGAAATCCGCGCGCTCCAGGGTTGAGCCCCATAGACTCAAGCTGTTTGACAGACCCCTCGGCGGGGCTAGTATTTGAGTCTGACCGACTCAACTTTGACTACAAGGACGTACTCATGGCACGTGCGGTAGGTATCGACCTGGGGACGACCAACTCCGTCGTCTCGATTCTCGAGGGCGGCGAGCCCACGGTCATCGCGAACGCTCAGGGCTCGCGGACCACGCCGTCCGTGGTCGCGTTCGCGAAGAACGGTGAGGTTCTCGTCGGCGAGGTCGCCAAGCGGCAGGCGGTGACCAACGTCGACAGGACCATCCGCTCGGTCAAGCGCCACATGGGCACGAACTGGTCGATCGAGATCGACGGCAAGAAGTTCACGCCCCAGCAGATCAGCGCGTTCGTCCTGCAGAAGCTCAAGCAGGACGCGGAGGCGTACCTGGGTGAGAAGATCACCGACGCGGTGATCACCGTCCCTGCGTACTTCAACGACGCCCAGCGGCAGGCCACCAAGGAGGCCGGCCAGATCGCGGGCCTCAACGTGCTGCGCATCATCAACGAGCCCACCTCCGCGGCCCTGGCCTACGGCCTCGACAAGGAGAAGGACCAGACCATCCTGGTCTTCGACCTCGGCGGCGGCACCTTCGACGTGTCCCTGCTCGACGTCGGCCAGGAGGACGGGCACGGGTTCGTCGAGGTCAAGGCCACCAGCGGTGACAACCACCTCGGCGGCGACGACTGGGACCAGCGGGTCGTCGACGAGCTGGTGACCCGCTTCAAGAACGCGCACGGCGTGGACCTGTCCAAGGACAAGATGGCCCTCCAGCGCCTGCGCGAGGCGGCCGAGAAGGCCAAGATCGAGCTGTCGGCCCAGACCGAGACCACGATCAACCTGCCCTACATCACCGCCTCCTCCGAGGGCCCGCTGCACCTGGAGGAGAAGCTGACCCGGGCGGAGTTCCAGCGGATCACCGCCGACCTGCTCGAGCGCTGCAAGGGCCCCTTCCACCAGGTCATCAAGGACGCGGGGATCAAGGTCTCCGACATCGCCCACGTGGTCATGGTCGGCGGCTCCACCCGCATGCCCGCCGTGTCCGACCTGGTCAAGGAGCTGACCGGCGGCAAGGAGCCCAACAAGGGCGTGAACCCGGACGAGGTCGTGGCGATCGGCGCCGCGCTCCAGGCCGGTGTCCTGAAGGGCGAGGTCAAGGACGTCCTGCTGCTCGACGTCACCCCGCTCAGCCTGGGCATCGAGACCAAGGGCGGGATCTTCACCAAGATCATCGAGCGCAACACGACGATCCCGACCAAGCGCTCCGAGGTCTTCACCACGGCCGAGGACAACCAGCCGTCGGTGCAGATCCAGGTCTACCAGGGCGAGCGCGAGATCGCGGCGTACAACAAGAAGCTGGCCACCTTCGAGCTGACCGGCATCGCCCCTGCCCCGCGCGGCATCCCGCAGATCGAGGTCACCTTCGACATCGACGCCAACGGCATCGTGAACGTGTCGGCGAAGGACCTCGGCACGGGCAAGGAGCAGTCGATGACCATCACCGGCGGCTCGGCCCTGGGCAAGGACGACATCGAGCGCATGATGCGCGAGGCGGAGTCCTATGCCGAGGACGACAAGCGGCGCCGCGAGGAGGCCGAGGTCCGCAACAACGCGGACGCGCTGGCCTACCAGACGGAGAAGTTCCTCCGCGAGAACGACGAGAAGGTCCCGGCCGACGTGAAGACCGAGGTCAACGACTCGCTCGCCGAGCTGAAGAAGGCGCTGGAGGGGACCGACATCCCGGTCATCCGCACCGCGGCCGAGAAGCTCGCCACGGTCAGCCAGAAGATGGGCTCGGCCATCTACGCCCAGTCGCAGCCCGGCGCCGAGGGCGCCGCACCCGGCGCGGACGCGGAGGGCGCCCAGGCGAAGGCCGACGAGGACGTGGTCGAGGCTGAGATCGTCGACGACGAGCGGGAGGGCGGCCGCAAGTGAGCCCGCGTGAGAACGGCTCCGAGGAGGAGCCGGTGATCCGCGACAACCGCAAGATCGACCCGGAGACCGGCAAGGCCCGTGAGTCCGCCGGGGACGCGCCCGAGGGCGCCCCCGCGGACCAGGGCACGGAGACGGCGGCGGCGCCCGCCGAGGGGTCCGCGACGGACCTGCTCGCCGAGCGCACCGCCGATCTGCAGCGGCTCCAGGCGGAGTTCAGCAACTACCGCAAGCGGGTCGAGCGCGACCGGATCACCGTCAGGGAGCAGGCCGTCGCGAGCGTGCTCACGGAGCTGCTGCCGGTGCTCGACGACATCGGCCGCGCCCGCGACCACGGCGAGCTCACCGGCGGCTTCGCGAAGGTGAGCGAGTCGCTGGAGGCGGCCGTCGGCAAGCTGGGCCTGACCGCGTACGGCGCGAAGGGCGAGCCCTTCGACCCGACCGTGCACGAGGCCCTGCTGCACAGCTACTCGGCGGAGGTGACCGAGCCGACGTGCGTCGAGATCCTCCAGCCGGGCTACCGGATCAACGAGCGGATCCTGCGCGTCGCCCGCGTGGCCGTCGCCGAGCCGAGCGAGGAGACGGCGGAGGAGACGGCGGCCGGCTCCGGCGAGTCCGGCGGACCGGACGAGAACTGAAACCGCGGAGGTCTCTCCCGATCGGCGAAGATCGGGAGAGACCCGCGAGGGCACCCGCGACGACAGCCGCGGGAACACCGAATCACTCCCCTTTCGTGCGAAGGAAGCAATAGATGAGCACCAAGGACTACTTGGAAAAGGACTACTACGCCGTCCTTGGTGTGCCCAAGACCGCGAGCGCCGAGGAGATCAAGAAGGCGTACCGCAAGCTCGCCCGCCAGTACCACCCGGACGCCAACCCGGGGAACAAGGAGACCGAGGATAAGTTCAAGGAGGTCTCCGAGGCCTACGACGTGCTCTCCGACGTCAAGCGGCGCAAGGAGTACGACGAGGCGCGCACGCTCTTCGGGTCGGGGCTCGGCGGCTACGCGGGCGCGGGCGGGACCCGGGCCGGCGGCGGCTTCAACTTCGACCTCGGCGACCTGTTCGGCGGCTCGGGGTCGAGCGAGCGGATCGGGGACCTGTTCGGGGGGTTGTTCAACCGGGGCGGAGCGGGCACGCGCACGACGACTGCCCGGCCACGGCGCGGCCAGGACGTCGAGTCGGAGGTGACGCTCGCCTTCGGCGAGGCGGTGGACGGCACCACCGTGTCCCTCCGGCTCACCAGTTCTGCCGCCTGCACCGCCTGCGGCGGCACGGGGGCGAAGGCGGGCACCACCCCACGGGTCTGCCCGACCTGCGAGGGAACCGGGGCGGCCAGCCGCAACCTCGGCAACTTCGCCTTTTCCGAGCCGTGCCGCGACTGCCGCGGCCGGGGCCTGGTGGTCGACGACCCCTGCCCCGTCTGCGAGGGCAGCGGGCGCGGCAAGAGCACCCGTACGATCCAGGCCCGCATCCCGGCCGGGGTCGGCGACGGCCAGCGCATCAGGATCAAGGGCAAGGGCGCGCCCGGTGAGAACGGCGGCCCGGCCGGCGACCTCTACGTGCTGGTCCACGTCAAGCCGCACCCCGTGTTCGGGCGCAGCGGGGAGAACCTGACCGTCACGGTCCCCGTCACCTTCCCCGAGGCCGCGCTCGGCGCCGAGATCAAGGTGCCGACGCTCCGGGGGATGCCGGTGACCCTGCGCATCCCGGAGGGAACGCCCAACGGACGGACGTTCCGGGTGCGCGGCCGGGGGGCCTCCCGCAAGGACGGCACGAAGGGCGACCTGCTGGTCACCGTCCAGGTCACGGTGCCCCAGAACCTCGACGACAAGGCCCGCGCGGCCCTCGAGGAGTTCAGGAACGCCACGGAGGGCCAGGACCTTCGCGAAGAGCTGATCAAGCAGGCCAGAAGCGAGTGAGCCGATGGATGCCAGGTTTTTCGACATCTCCGACGACACCCCCGTCTATGTGATCTCCGTAGCCGCCCAGCTGTCCGGGCTGCACCCGCAGACGCTCCGCCAGTACGACCGGCTCGGGCTCGTCAGCCCCGGCCGTACGGCGGGGCGGGGGCGGCTGTACTCGACAAGGGACATCGTGCTTCTGCGCGAGGTCCAGCGGCTCTCCCAGGAGCACGGCATCAACCTCGCCGGCATCAAGCGCATCCTCGAACTCGAAACCGAGAACATGCGCCTGCGCGAGGAGGTCACCCGGCTCAGGGGTGAGCTCACGATGTTGCGGGCACTGGTCCGCTACGAACTGCCACCTGCCTGATCGGCGAAACGAGGCATTCACATATGGACTACAAGTTCACCCAGAAGAGCCAGGAGGCCCTGTCCGCGGCCGTCCGGCGCGCCGCGGCCGACGGCAACCCCGAGGTCGCGCCCGCGCACCTGCTGACGACCCTGCTGGCGCAGAACGGCGGCATCGCCGGGTCGCTGCTGCAGGCCGTCGGCGCGGACCCCCGGCAACTGCGCGCCCAGGCCGAGGAGCTGCTCGAACGGCTGCCGAAGGCGCAGGGCTCCACCGTGAGCGCGCCGTCCAGCTCACGCCAGCTGCTGACCGTGCTCAACACCGCGGCGCAGCGGGCCAAGCAGCTCGAGGACGAGTACGTCTCGACCGAGCACCTGCTCGTCGGGCTCGCCACCGACGGCGGGCAGGTCGCCGACCTGCTGAAGGCCGCGGGCGCCACCCCCAACGCGCTGCTCGAGGCGTTCGAGAAGGTCCGCGGGCACGCCAGGGTGACCAGCGAGACGCCCGAGGACACCTACCAGGCGCTGGAGAAGTACGGCGTCGACCTCACCGAGCGGGCGCGTTCCGGCAAGCTCGACCCGGTGATCGGCCGCGACGGCGAGATCCGCCGGGTCGTCCAGGTGCTGTCGCGCCGCACCAAGAACAACCCCGTGCTGATCGGCGAGCCCGGCGTCGGCAAGACCGCCGTGGTCGAGGGCCTCGCCCAGCGGATCGTCGCGGGCGACGTGCCCGAGAGCCTGCGCAACAAGCGCCTGGTCGCGCTCGACCTCGGCGCGATGGTCGCGGGCGCGAAATACCGCGGCGAGTTCGAGGAACGCCTCAAGGCCGTGCTCAACGAGATCAAGGAGAGCAACGGCCAGATCGTGACGTTCATCGACGAGCTGCACACGATGGTCGGCGCGGGCGCCGCCGAGGGCGCGATGGACGCGGGCAACATGCTCAAGCCCATGCTGGCCCGCGGCGAGCTGCGCATGATCGGTGCCACCACGCTCGACGAGTACCGCGAGCGCATCGAGAAGGACCCGGCCCTGGAGCGGCGGTTCCAGCAGGTCTACGTCGGCGAGCCCACCGTCGAGGACACGATCGCGATCCTGCGCGGGCTCAAGGGCCGATACGAGGCGCACCACCAGGTGCAGATCTCCGACAGCGCCCTGGTCGCCGCCGCGACGCTCTCCGACCGCTACATCACGGCGCGCTTCCTTCCCGACAAGGCGATCGACCTGGTGGACGAGTCGATGTCGCGGCTGCGCATGGAGATCGACTCGCGGCCGGTGGAGATCGACCAGCTCCAGCGGAGCGTGGACCGCCTGAAGATGGAGGAGCTCGCGCTCGCCAAGGAGACCGACGAGGCCAGCCGGCAGCGCCTGGAGAAGCTCCGCGAGGAGCTGGCCAACCGCCAGGAGGACCTCAACGCCCTGGTCAGCCGGTGGGAGCGGGAGAAGGCCGGCCTCAACAAGGTCGGCGAGCTGAAGAAGCAGCTCGACGAGGCGCGCGGCGCGGCCGAGCGGGCCCAGCGCGACGGCGACTTCGAGGCGGCGTCGCGGCTCATGTACGGCGACGTCCCCCGCCTGGAGAAGGAGCTCGCCGAGGCCACCAAGGCCGCCGAGACGGCGGAGGCCGAGGCCGAGCCCATGGTGAAGGAGGAGGTCGGCCCCGACGACATCGCCGAGGTCATCTCCTCGTGGACCGGCATCCCCGCCGGGCGGCTGCTGGAGGGCGAGACCGCCAAGCTGCTGCGGATGGAGGACGAGCTGGGCGAGCGCCTGATCGGCCAGCGCCAGGCCGTCCAGGCCGTCTCCGACGCCGTACGGCGTGCCCGGGCCGGCATCGCCGACCCCGACCGGCCGACCGGCTCGTTCCTCTTCCTCGGCCCGACCGGCGTCGGCAAGACCGAGCTGGCCAAGGCGCTCGCCGAGTTCCTGTTCGACGACGAGCGGGCCATGACCCGCATCGACATGAGCGAGTACGGCGAGAAGCACAGCGTGGCCCGTCTGGTCGGCGCGCCGCCCGGCTACGTCGGCTACGAGGAGGGCGGCCAGCTCACCGAGGCCGTGCGGCGCAGGCCGTACACCGTGGTGCTGCTCGACGAGATCGAGAAGGCCCATCCCGAGGTCTTCGACATCCTGCTGCAGGTGCTCGACGACGGCCGGCTCACCGACGGGCAGGGCCGCACGGTCGACTTCCGCAACACGATCCTGATTCTCACCTCGAACATCGGCTCGCAGTTCCTCGTGGACCCCACCATGGAGGGCGAGGTCAAGCGCGAGGCGGTGATGAACGCGGTGCGGGCGTCGTTCAAGCCCGAGTTCCTCAACCGGCTCGACGACATCATCGTGTTCGACGCGCTGGGCACCGAGGAGCTGTCGCAGATCGTGGACCTGCAGGTCGCCCGGCTCGCGCGGCGCCTGTCGGACCGGCGGCTGAAGCTGACCGTCACGCCCGCCGCCCGCGACTGGCTCGCGCTGACCGGCTACGACCCGTTGTACGGCGCGCGCCCGCTGCGCCGCCTGATCCAGTCGGCCATCGGCGACAAGCTCGCCAAGGAGCTGCTGTCGGGGACCATCAGGGACGGCGACGAGGTAATCGTCGACTTTGACGCAGCAGGTGACACGCTGACGATCCGGCCCGCTCGGTAAGGTCTTCCCCACCATTGAGGCAAGCGCGCCCCGCCCTTTCCCCTCGCTGCTACGTTCGGCGTTCGTCGGACTACCGTACGCGATCAGGGGGACGTGGATGTCCAGGACTTCACGAAGTATTCGAGGGCGGTGCGTCGCGCTTGCTGCGGTCACTGCCGGAGTGAGCTGGCTGACCGGGGGCCCGGCGATGGCGAAGGACGGCGCGCTCGCCGACGCCTGCCGGGCCCAGAGCCACGACGCCACCGGCCGCGACGTCACCAGCCATGACGTCGCCGGCCGCGACCTGACGGGAGGACTGACCACCCTTCCGGCGGCGGGCGTGCTGAGCATCGCCGACGCGGCCGGAGCGGCCGCCGGGCAGGGGCGCAACTCGCTTCCCACCGGTTCGTCCACGGTCGCCAGGACCGTCCCGGGGCCCGCGGCGCTGCCGGCCGTGCCGGGCCCCCGTACGCTGCCGGGCGCGATGCCCGGTGCGGCACCCGGCGCGGCCAAGGCCGCTCCCGCCGTTCCCGGCGGCACGACGGCACTGCCCGCACCGGCGGACGCGAAGACGCTTCCCGCCGACGCCACGACCCTCTCGGCTCCCGCGAAGGCGGTCTCCGCTCCGGTGCACAACGCCGTGGCCGGCGCCACGACCGTCTCCGAACCGCGCCGCGCGCCCGCCGTTCCCGCCGCGGACGCCAAGACCCTGTTCCCGGCCAGGAGCACCGTGCCCCTCCTCGCCGTCGCACCCGCCAAGCCCAGCACCGCGAACACCTGCGCGCCGCAGGCGCTGCGGACCGCGCCGGCCGCGCACGAGCGGGAGCATCCCCTCGCGCAGGGGCATCAGAAGAAGACCCACCGGCATCCCAAGCCGCAGGACGAGCCGGCGGGCTCGGCCTCCCGGGGCGATTCCGCCCAGGCTTCCGTACCGCAGAAGCCGGGAGCGCAGAAGCCGGCAGCGCAGAAGCCGGGGGCACAGAAGCCGGGAGCGCAGAACTCGGGAGCGCAGAGGCCGGAGGCGCGGAACCAGGGCGCACAGGGTGCTCTCGCGTCCCAGGGCGAGTCGCACAGCACCAGTTCGCAGAGCGCCGCGTCGGGCCAGGAGCAGAGCACGCAGACCTTCCCGGTGAAGGACCGCCGCCACCGCAAGGCGCACCACCCCCGCAAGCAGCCCGGGGCCATGGCGCCTGCCCAGGCCGCCAACCAGGCCGCCGACCAGAGCGCCAACCAGCCGGCCCCGCGGGCCGGTCAGGCCGGCCGGCCCGTGACCGGCACGCGCAACGCCTCCCTGCCGGAGGGTGAGCGCAAGAAGGAGGCCAAGGACAAGCGTCATCGGAACGACGACGCGCGCGGGCGGAGCGCCGCCGCGGGCGTGCAGCCCGACGCGGCGGACGGCCGGCACGTGCCGCGGCTGCGCGAGTACCCCAAGGCGGCCTCGCGTCAGCAGAACGGTGACATCACCGCCCCGGCCGCTCTCACCAAGGCGACGGGCACGCGCGCGGTGACCGATTTCGCCACCGCGACCGGCAAGAAACTCCTGCCGTAACCCTCAATCCGCCGTACGACGCGCGAGAACGGCGGCCTCGCGGCCGACGGCCCGGGTTCGGCGACCGGGCCGCACGAGGAGCGAGTTCGCCGGGCGGGGAGAGAGGCGAGCACCGGCCGGCCGGGGTGATCGGCGTCGCCCCGGCTCCCCCGCGGCTCCCATCCGGCCTCGTCCGCCGAAATACCGAAGACGGCGAAGACGGCGAAACCGAAGACAACGTGACCAAGGGGCCGTGATCCACGGCCCCTTTTCCATGCCCTCACACCACCTGACCGGGTGGAGGCCCGCAGCCGTATCCGGGGTGCCGAGAGGGCTCAGCGGGAAACGTCGAGGAGGGCGTCGAGGTCGTCCTCCGGCAGGCCGAGATCGACCCGGATGCGGTAGCGAGTGCGCAGCAGCGAGTCGCGGATGCCCGACCCCGTCGCGCCGCAGGCGCGGATGCCGTCGGTGGCCCACTCGTGCGCCGCGTCGAGGTCGCCGTACGCCACGAGCGTCTCGGCGACGGTCAGCGCGGTGGCCGGGTTCCAGTCCCCTGACCTCACCGCGGCGATCAGCGCCCTGGCCTCCTCGGGCCGGTCGAGTTCGAACAGCGTGTCGGCGATGCCCGCACGCGGGTCCACCGGCACCTCGCCGCCGTCCTCCAGAGCGCTCTGGTAACGGTCGAGGGCGGCCGCGGGCTGACCGGCCTGGCGCCACTCCTCCGCGGCGAGCATGAGGATCGCCGCCCTGGACATCTCTCCCGACTCGTACCCCTGGGCCAGCGCGTCGAGGCGGCGGGCGAGGGCACCGTGGTCATCGAGCAGCAGGGCCTGTTCGAGCAGTCGGTCCACCTGCTCATTTGTCACATGTGCCACAGAGCCGAGGCTACCGATCCCGGCCTGTTTTCGCAGGACAACACCAGGCATTGCCGAAGCAACAGTTAGTACACGTTTGGCTACCATGCGCTTTTCTCGGCAGATAGTCGGGCATATCGCACCATGCCTGTGCCAATCGGAGCTCGGCGAGGAGCGTTACAGCATGTCCAAGCGGGTGATACTGACTCTCGCCTCCACAACGGTGCTCGCCGCCGTGGTTCCGGGTTTCGCCGGCTTCGTCACGGCCCAGTACGAGGCGCTCGACCAGGCCCGCGCCGAACTGGCCCGGCTGCAGGCCAAGCTGCAGATGATGGAGCTGAGGGTCGAGCCTGCGGCGACCCTGAGATGCCACGCCGGCGCGAGCGGGAAGAGACAGCCGAGCCTGACGGACGAGGACGACACGCGGGAGCTGACGATACCGCCGCGCACCCGCACCAGGTCCTGGCAGAACACCGCCTACATCCAGGGCACCGCACCGAATCTGTGGCCCTCGATCGGCGTCCCCCGGGCCGTACCCGGCCCGCAGGCGCCGGACGATCCCCGCCGCCCCCGCGAGTGAGCCGCCCGCACCACGAGGACGCGGACCGTCACGCGCGTCGCGAGACGGCGGAGGCGAGCTGGCGGGACAGATATCCGCGGACGAGCTGTTTGGCCTCGGCCACGATTCCGGGGTCGCCGTTCGGGTCGTGCCGGAAGGCGAGCTTCAGCACCGCGTCCCCCGCCTCGACGGCGACGAGAATGGCACGGTCCAAATCCTCGCTGTCCGCCAGTCCGAATTCGGCGAGCAGCAACGCGCGCAGCCGTCCGGCGATCACGGTGTTGTTGTCGGCCACGGAGTCGAGGAGGTCGAGGTCGAAGACCTCGCCGAAGTGCAGCGAGCGGAACCCGGGCACACTGCGGTGCATCTCGACGTACTCGTCGATGATGGCGTCGACGGCGTCCCACCAGCCGGCGTAGTCCTCGACCATGAAGCGACCCCCGACCCGCGCGACGAACAACTCGACGTTGCGCCGCGTCAGGGCCTGGCTGAGCGCCCGCTTGTCCGGGAAGAACTGGTAGACCGAGCCGATCGCCACCCCGGCCCGCTCGGCCACCCGGGTGGTCGTCAGCGCGTCGTACCCGCCCTCGTCGAGCAACTCGGCGCAGGCGTCGAGCATCCGCTCCACTCTGCGGGCGCTGCGACGCTGCGAAGGACGCCGGCGCAGCGGCTCACCGGGATGCGACGAGCGCGGCGACATTCCCTCACCACCCCCACGGCCCCATTTCTCGGCGGTGGCACAGGTCTCGACGGCAGCACAACGCTCGACGGCGAAAGCGGGGCCGCCTGCTTCCCTCACGTACCGGCTGGACACTCACCCATCTTGCATGTTTCACGCGCCTGGGTCAGCGCTTATCGACCAGTCGTCTGATTTGCGGCAAGAATCCCGTCGCACCGCCGTCAGGAGTCGGCGGGTGCGGCCGACAGGCCGGTGCAGCCGCGCAGCGCACGGTAGGCGCCGAGCGCCTGCTGCCTGGCGCCGCCCGTCACGGGAATCGGCACGCCCCCGTTGATCCGGGCGGGGGTCCACTGGTCCTTGAGCACCTTCCTGCCGTTGATCGTGAGGGTGAGCACGCCGGTCGTCCCGGTGTCCGGACCCCAGTTGTAGAAGGCGAAGTTGCCCAGGCCGTACTGCACGTACGACTGCCCGGAGTAACCTCCGCCCAGCAGGATGTGCGCGTGGCTGCCCACGATCACGTCGGCCCCCGCGGCCACGAGCTTGTCCGCCAGGCTCCGCTGCACCGGCGTCGGGCACTTGACCAGCTCGGTGCCCCAGTGCAGGAACACGATGACGGTGTCGGAGTTCTTGCGGGCCTGCCGTACGGCACGCAGGAGGCGGGGCTCGTTCTTGGCCGAGGCGAGCCCGCCCTTGTCGCCGGAGGCGGTCCACGCCTGGATGAACTGCTCGTCGAGCACCTGGGTCGCGCCGATGATCGAC
Organism: Microbispora sp. KK1-11; assembly: GCF_006874435.1. Lineage (NCBI taxonomy): Bacteria > Bacillati > Actinomycetota > Actinomycetes > Streptosporangiales > Streptosporangiaceae > Microbispora > Microbispora sp. KK1-11. The sequence continues at coordinate 112,111 of NZ_VIRJ01000024.1, forward strand.
ACCCGGTTGCCGTTGACCGTCCGGCGGTAGGGCCGGTATGCCTCGGTCTCGTTCGCGCCGATGCCGATGACGGGGAACTTCGAGGACCTGATCGCGGCGAGCGTGTCCCGCAGGCCGCTCTCCATGTAGTCCATGCCGTGGTTGTTGGCCATCGTGACGACGTCCACCCCGGCGGCCTTGAGCGCGGCGAACGCCGTGGCCGGGGCGCGGAAGGTGAACTGCTTGCCCGGCGCGGGCGTACCGGCGGTGGTGATGGCGGTCTCGAGGTTGAGCGCGGTGAGGTTGGATCTGCGCAGCACGGCGGCGATCGGCCCGAGCGCCGTACGGGGGTCGGCGTTGAGCCGGTTGCGCAGGACGCCCTCGAAGTGCACGTCGCCCGCGAAGGAGATCGTGAAGGGCCGCCGCTGCGGCTTGGGAGACGGCGTCGTGGTCTTGACCTCCGGTTGCGACGCGCCGGGGACGGGCTCGCTCTCCGCCGGGCTGCACCCCGCGACGAGGAGGGGAGCCGCGAGGAGGGCGAACAGGGACAGGGCGAGGGGCTGACGTCTCACGGCACCCGAGCATGCCACCTTCCGCCGACATCCGGGGAGCCCGCGGGAGATCCCGAGGCAAGTAACTTGGAGAGTTCCTTTACTTGAACCATTCAAGTTTGCTGCTAACGTGGGGGCTGTGGACGACGCCGGGCGCCTTCGTCAGGCCGGACTGCGGGTGACCGCGGCACGGCTGGCGATCATGCAGACCGTGTGCGGGGGTGACCACCTCGACGTGGAAGCCATCCATCGCGGTGTGTGCGAACGCGTCGGCCAGGTGTCCCTGCAAGCCGTCTACGACTCGCTGAACGCGTTGCAGCGCGGCGGACTGCTCCGCCGCATCGAGCCCGCGGGCAGCCCGACGCGGTACGAGACGCGGGTGGGCGACAACCACCACCACCTCGTCTGCCGCAGTTGCGGAAGAGTCACGGACGTCGACTGCGCGGTGGGGCACGCGCCCTGCCTGGAGCCGGCGTCGGACGCCGGCTACCTGGTGGACGAGGCGGACGTCATCTACTGGGGCCTGTGCCCCCCGTGCCGGCCCGAGGCCGGCAGCGCCCAGCCCGATTCCGCCCGCGTCTGAGTCTCGCGTCCCTGCTTTCCGTCGCTTTCCGCACGCAGTTCCATGAAGTGACCCCGGAGGACAGCCCCATGACCGACAGGCCCATCACCACCACCGACGCCGGGATTCCCGCTCCCAGTGACGAGTTCTCGCTGTCCGTCGGCCCCAACGGCCCGCTGCTGCTGCAGGACCACTACCTGATCCAGAAGATGGCCCACTTCAACCGGGAGCGGGTCCCCGAGCGCGTGGTGCACGCCAAGGGCGGCGGCGCGTACGGCGTGCTGCGGATCACCGAGGACGTCAGCCAGTACACCAAGGCCACGCTGTTCCAGAAGGGCAAGGAGACCGAGCTCTTCCTGCGGTTCTCGACCGTCGCCGGCGAGCTGGGCAGCGCCGACACCGTGCGCGACCCCCGCGGCTTCGCGATCAAGTTCTACACGGAGGACGGCAACTACGACATCGTCGGCAACAACACGCCGATCTTCTTCATCCGCGACCCGTCGAAGTTCTCCGACTTCATCCACTCGCAGAAGCGCCGCGCCGACACCCACACGCGTGACAACAACATGCAGTGGGACTTCTGGACGCTGTCGCCCGAGTCGGCCCACCAGGTGTCGTTCCTCATGACCGACCGCGGCACGCCGCGCTCGTGGCGGCACATGCACGGCTTCGGGTCGCACACCTTCCTCTGGTACAACGCCGCCGGCGAGAAGTTCTGGGTCAAGTACCACTTCAAGACCGAGCAGGGCATCGAGAACCTCACCGACGCCGAGGCCAGGGCGCTGGTGGCGGAGGACCCGGACTTCCACATCCGCGACCTGCACACCGCCATCAGGAACGGCGACCATCCGGCCTGGAAGGTCAACGTCCAGATCATGCCGTTCGAGGACGCGGCGGACTACCGGTTCAACCCGTTCGACCTCACCAAGGTCTGGCCGCACTCCGACTACCCGGAGATCACCATCGGCCGGTTCGTGCTGAACCGCAACCCGGAGAACTACTTCGCCGAGGTCGAGCAGGCGGGCTTCGAGCCGGCGAACCTGGTGCCGGGCGTCGGGCCCTCCCCGGACAAGATGCTCCAGGGCCGCCTGTTCTCCTACCCGGACGCCCACCGCTACCGCATCGGGCCGAACTACCTGCAGCTTCCGGTCAACGCGCCGAAGGTGCCCGTGCACAGCTACAACCGCGACGGCCAGATGCGCTACCGCAACCCGGGCGACCCGGTCTACGCGCCGAACAGCGTCAACGGCCCCGCGGCCGACCCGTCGCTCTACGAGGGCGAGAACTACCGGGTCACCGGTGAGATCGTCCGGAGCGCCCACGTCAGGCACCGCGAGGACGACGACTACGTCCAGCCGCGCGCGCTGTGGGAGAACGTGCTCTCGGACGTCGACCGCGACCACATGGTGAGCAACATCGTCGGCCACGCCTCGGCTCCCGAGGTCACCGCCGACATGAAGAAGCGCGTGGTCGACTACTGGACCAACATCCACAAGGACCTCGGCCAGCGCGTCGCGCAGGGGCTCGGCGTCGCCTGACCCCCTCCCCCTCACGTACGGCTCGCGCCCCTTTCCGGGCGCGGGCCGTACGCGCGTCCGCGACCGTCGTCACGAGCGCCCCGCAGGCGCCGTTCTCCGAGGTCGGAATATCCGGCCGGACTCGCCTCGCGGAAGGCCTGCTCACAAAGGCCGGACTCGCTGAAGGTGGAATTCGGCAAAGGCCGAACTCGTCAAAGGTCGAACTCGCCGTCCTTCACGCCACCGATGAACGCGTCCCATTCCGCGGAGGTGAAGACGAGAGCGGGACCGTCCTGGTCCTTGCTGTCGCGCACACCCACGTGGCCGTCGGGCAGTACGGCCACTTCCACACAGGCGCAGTTGTTGGCGCTCCGGCTGCTCTTCCACCAGGCGGCGCCGGACAGGTCAATCGAGTTCATGGACAATGTTTCTCTCCCCCCGGAAATCATTTCGCGCGGGTTTCCGGGGCGGTCTAGAGCTGGCTAGCGCCAGTGACGGACAGTTTTCTCCAAGAACCGGCGGGACTCGTCCACGTCGAGAGCCTTCGTCTCCAGGTAGTCGAATGCCACCTCGTACCGGTAGACGATCGCCTCGTCCTCGACCAGACGCCCGCCCAGGAGTGCCTCCAGGTACACGACGTCGTGGAACTCGGGCAGCTTGAGGTGGGAGAACGCCCCGGTGTTGATCGGGTGGTCCGCGTCGAGCGGCAGGATCCGCAACTCGACGTTCGGCAGCTCTGACACCTCGATCAACCGCCTGAGCTGTTCCCGCATCACCTCGTGGTCGCCGAACCGGCGCAGCAGGACCGACTCCTCCAGAACGGCCGAGATGGCCAGCGGGCTCTCCGCCCTGAGAACCGCCTGCTGGCGCGCCATCCGGACCTCGATCCGGCTGCGGACGCCGCCCGGCGCCTCAAGGGTGCTCCGTTGTCCGCTCTCCATCATGGCTCGGACGTACGCCTCTGTCTGGAACAGACCCGGCACCACCTGGGGTTCCCAGTCACGTGCCGCCGTGGCCTCGGCCTCCAGGCCCAGGAACGTCGTGTATTCCTTGGGCAGGGAGTCGCGGTAATCCTCCCACCAGCCCTTCCGGGTCGCGTCCCGGTGCAGGGCGAGCAGCTCTTGGCGTTGGCGGGAATCTACCATGTAGATCACTAGAAGTGCCTCAACATCGCTCACGCGAGGCGATGTGCGCGCCGTCTCGATTCTGCTGATCTTCGCTGCCGACCAGCCGAGCCGGGCGGCGACCTGGTCGCCCGTCAGATCGGCGCGCTCGCGTAACCGGCGCAGTTCCTGCCCCAGCCGACGGCGGCGGACGGTGGGACTGCCGTGCTCGGGCACCCCTGCCGACCTCCTTCATCCGGTGAATCCGGTGGTTGCGGTGGACGCACGGATGGTGGGCGCGCCCTGGCGGATCGGGCGCTCGGGTGAGGGGCGCCCTGTTCGAAGATTACCGCGCCCGCTCGTGCAACTTGCACCGTGATTTGCAGCGTATCCGCACAAGATTCTTGCGGATTTCTTTTCGTCAAGTATTGCAGGGCATTGCGTCCTGAGTCACGATCGATGCGGGAAGGGTCTTCCGGAGTGTGGGGGCGCCGGCGGTCGCCGGCGAAATACTCCGAGACCCGTTTCCCCATCCGGGGCACGCGCCCGGCGAGGGGCGCCGGCCGCTTCGGGTGCGCGTGACAACGGGAGGCATCCGGGCCAGCGGGATTTCGACATTCGGCGGGCGTCGCGGCGCTCGCATCGCACGAGCAGCGAACACGAATAGGCCGTTCCTGGGATGGAACGCGCCCTCCGTACGACGAATTCAGGACGACGAGATCTCCACTTGGCACCCCTCCGAAAGGAGTCTCTTGGTGAATCCCCCCGGTGCCGCCTGGTTATCACTGATCAAAAGCCGGATGACGATGGCCGACCTGGCGCTGTGCGCCGACCAGGACAGGTGGGCGCGCGAACTGAAATGGACGGTGAGCCGCACCGGCTTCGGCGCCCGCCACTACCGCGACCCCCGCTTCGACCTCGTACGCGAACTGGAGGAGGTCGGCCGCCTCTTCACCGTCTGACGCCCGGTTCACCGTACGACAAGGCGGGCCGCGTCGCCTGGCGGGAGAAGGGCGTGCGTTTCATGGACCGGACGGCGCGCGGCGCCGGATCGGGGACGAACTGATCGTGACCGGTTAGGCTTGCGCGGGTGACGACCGCGCTCATCCACGAACGGCTGCAGTCTCAGCTCGCCTTCCACATGGAGATCGACAAGCTGAAGCGCGTCATCCGCCGGAACTCGCTGATCGACGGCTCGCGCCGGGAGAACGATGCCGAGCACTCCTGGCATCTGGCCATGATGGCGATGACGCTGGCCGAGCACGCTCCCCCGGAAACCGATATCCCCAGGGTGGTCGCGATGCTGCTCGTCCACGACATCGTGGAGATCGACGCCGGCGACACCTTCATCTACGACCCCGTCGCGGTCGAGGGGCAGGCCGCCCTCGAACGCGCGGCGGCCGACCGGATCTTCGGGCTGCTACCGGAGGACCAGGGGGCGCGGCTGCGCGGCCTGTGGGACGAGTTCGAGGAGCGGCGCACACCGGAGGCGAGGTTCGCCAGGGCGCTCGACCGGCTCGCGCCGATCATCGCCAACCACCACAACGAGGGCGGCACCTGGCCGCTCTACAAGGTGACGGCCCGTCAGGTGATGGAGAAGGTGCGGCTCATCGAGGAGGGGTCACCCACGCTCGGCGAGTACGCCGCGAGGCTGGTCGCCGGCTCGGTCGCCCGGGGTCATCTGGCACCCTGACCGGGAGCGTCCCGGCCGAAACTCGCATATACCGTCTCATGCCTGTCCATGTTCACACCTGTGACGCGGGGGTACGTGATCCCGTGTTAGGGGGCGAGATATGGAAGAGACGACCAGGCCGCGTTCGGGCCGGACGGCACGGAGGGTCCCTTCGGCAGAGCTCCTCGACGGGCTCGAGCGGGCCACCGTGCTCGATCGGCCGATCACCGTCATATCCAAGAAGGTCCGCCGCAGACTCGGCCCGGGCAGGCTCCGGGACGTCCTGCACGGCGTGCCCATGGGACACCCGCTGCACCCGGCGCTCGCCGTGACGACCTTCGGCTGCTGGCTGTCGGCGAGCGTGGTGGACATGACCAAGACGGGCTCACGCGCGGCGCGGACGCTGATCCTGGCGGGACTGGGCAGCGCCGTTCCCACGGTGGCGGCCGGCCTCACGGATTGGTCCACCCTCCATCGCGAACAGCAGCGCGTGGGCTTGGTGCACGCCATGACGAACGCCGCCGCGGCGCTCTGCTACACGGGCTCTCTTTTCTTACGGGTGACGGGACGCGAACGCGCCGGGCGCATGCTGGCGTATGCGGGACTTGCGGCGGCCTCCGCGGGTGCGCACCTCGGCAGCCACATGTCCTATCGCCAGGCCGCCGGGGCCAATCACGCGGAGTCGGTCGGCCACCTCATGCCGCTCGGCTGGCACGACCTGTGCGCGCTCAAGGACCTGCCCAACGGGCGGCCGGTCCGGCGGCGGCTCGGCTACATCGACCTTTTCGTCCTGCGCCTCGGCGACGACGTGAGCGTGCTCGCGGACAACTGCTCCCACCTCGCCGGCCCTCTCCACCAGGGGCGGGTCGCGATGGAGGAGGGCCAGGCCTGCATCGTCTGCCCGTGGCACGGCAGCGCCTTCCGCATCTCGGACGGCCGGGTCATGCACGGTCCCGCGACGTCGCGCCAGCCGGCTTTTCAGACCCGGCTGCGGCAGGACGGCGTCGTCCAGGTCCGTCCCGCGGAGTAATCCCACATCGCGTAATCCCACATCGGCGCGTTCCGCGCCCCGGACCCGGGTCAGCCGGTGTCCGGGCCGCGGTCGTCGGCGGGATGTTCGACCAGCGCGAGGACGCGGTTGGACATGAACCTCGCGGTGCGGACGGGAGTGCCCGCCCGCGTGACCTCGGTGACCTCGACCACTCCGCGGCCCGTCGTGATCTCGATCCGGCGGCCCGCCCTGGTCGCGACCACCTCGTAGGTGCGCGGGGTGCCCCCCGCATCGATGACGATCTCCACCCGGTCGCCCTTCACAAGGGCAGACATACCCTTTCAGGACACCAGCTTCACTATCGCCACGATTCCCACGACAACAATGAATCCCCGCAGCAAGGGTGCGGGGAGCCGGCGGCCCAGGCGGGCGCCGAGGAAGCCGCCGACGGCCGAACCGAGCGCGACCATCAGCACGGCGGCCCAGTCCACCGGCGCGATGAACGCGAACAGCACCGCCGCCGTGGCGTTGACCAGCAGCGACAGCAGGTTCTTCGCCGCGTTCACCCGTTGCAGGTCCTCGTCGAGGAAGCTGCCGAGCAGGCCGATCAGCACGATTCCCTGGGCGGCGCCGAAGTAGCCGCCGTACATGCCCGCGCCCAGGACGCCCAGCCACAGCCACGGCCCGCCGTGGGGGTGGGGCCTGCGCCGTACGGCCAGCCACTCGTTGATCCTCGGCTGGAACACCACGAGGAGGCAGGCAACCGCGATGAGCACCGGGACGATGACCTTGAACGCCTCGGCGGGCAGGATCAGGAGCAGCACTCCGCCGGTGAGCGAGCCGATCACGGACGCGACGCCGAGCCGGAGCAGCCGCTCGCGCTGGCCCTTGAGTTCGGCGCGGTAGCCGAGCACCCCGGTCACGCCGCCGGGCACGAGCCCGACGTTGTTGGACACGTTCGCGACGATCGGCGGGAAGCCGACGGCCAGCATCGTCGGGAACGTGATGAGCGAACCCGATCCCACGACGGCGTTGATGGCCCCGGCCCCGACACCGGCCGCGAAGACCGCGGCCGCCTCCCACGGCGTCACTCGCACCTCTCCCTCGTACGGCTATCCGCCAAGGGTAGGCGCCGGGCTCCGCGTGGAGGTCAGAGGGGACGGGCGTACCAGCGGCCCTCCTGGCCGCGGTCGAGGTGCAGCGGCACGCCGAAGGTCGCGGACAGGTTCTCCGGCGTCATCACCGAGTCGATCGGCCCCTGGTCGACCACAGAGCCGTGCCGCAGCAGCAGCACGTGGGTGAACCCGGCCGGGATCTCCTCCACGTGGTGGGTGACCAGCACCATCGTGGGCGACTTCGGGTCCCGGGCCAGCGCGCCGAGGCGGCGTACGAGGTCCTCGCGGCCCGCGACGTCGAGCCCGGCGGCGGGCTCGTCGAGCAGCAGCAGCTCGGGGTCCGGCATAAGCGCCCGGGCGATCTGCACCCGCTTGCGCTCGCCCTCCGACAGGGTCCCGAAGCGCCGCCGGATCAGGTGGGCGCAGCCGAGCTGGTCGATGAGCTCGACCGCCCGGGTGACGTCGTGGGAGTCGTACTCCTCCGTCCACCGGCCCAGGATCGCGTACGACGCGGTGAGCACGAGGTCGATGACCTTCTCGTCCGGCGGGATGCGCTCCGACAGGGCCGCGCTGGCCAGGCCGATCCGGGGCCGCAGGTCGAACACGTCCGTCTGGCCGAGCCGCTCGCCGAGGATCTCCACCGAGCCCTCGGACGGGAACAGCAGCGATGCGGCCACCTGGAGCAGCGTCGTCTTCCCCGCGCCGTTGGGCCCGATCACCACCCAGCGCTCGTCTTCCCGGACGCTCCAGTCGATGCCGCGCAGCAGAGCGGCGCCGTCCCTGCGGACGGCCACGTCCTGCAGCTGAAGCACCTGACCGCCCATGTGGTCCCCCTCCCGTGGTTCGCTGAGATAAAACTATGGCAGTCCGACCACATATCGTGGATCGGGTGCGCATCGATTCACCGATCTCCGCCACGCTCGTCGCCTGGGGCAATGCCTGGCTCGGGGGACACGTGAGCCTGGAGCACGCCCTCGACCGCGTCGAGAGCGAGGCCGGGCCCCAGGTGGTGGCGACGGATGACGTCGAGACCCCCCTGCTCGCCTACCTCGTCGACCGGCGGATCGAAGGCCTCGGCGCGTTCCGGCTGGCCCTGCCGGTGCCCGGCGACCCGCTCGGGCTCACCGGTCCGCCCGCCTTCAACGGCGCCGCGATCGACGCGGGCCAGGCCGTCGTGGCCGTGTTGTCCGGCCGGTGTCTCGGTCTCGTGCCGTCCGCCGACCGGCGCGGCTCGTCGTACTCCGGAATCCGCTGGACCGTGGCCGAGGCCTCGGCCGTCCCGCCCGACGTGCCGTCGCTGGCCGAGGCGGAGCAGGCGCTGCGGACCAGCATGATGGCCGCCACCGAGGCGCTGCTGGGCGTGGGCGGCCCGGCGCAGGGCTTCCCGGTGCCGGACATGCTCGACCGCGCGGGCGAGGCGCTCGCCCCCGGCTATCCCGGCAGGGCGCACCGGGTCGGCGCCCTCGCCGCCCGGCTGTCGGCCGCGCTCCGCCTCGCCGACGAGCGGGGGCTCACCTCCGGGCAGATCGCCGCCCGCGGGCAGGCCCTGCGCGACCTCGACCGTGCCGTACGGCGGGCCAGGGTGGCCGCGCACAACGCGATCGTCGAATCCCAGGTCTGACGCGCGCCCGGACCGGCTCACCGCTTCGCGATCGCCTCGCGGACGGCGGGCACGACGTCCTGGGCCCAGCGGGCCAGGAGGGTGAGGTCGGGGGCGCCGTGGTCGGCGGAGAAGAGCGTGAAGCCCGACGCGCCGTGCTCCAGCACGGCCCCGGTCAGCTCCTCGACCCACTGCCCGACGGAGCCGCCGATCCAGCGGCCCTCGGAGTCACGGGTGGCGGGCAGCGGCCGGTCGGTGATGCGGCCGGGGAAGTTGAAGACCGTGCGGATCTCGCGCGGATCGCGCCCGACGGACGCCGCCGCCTCGTCGATGACCGGCCGCGACGTGCGATAGCGCTCGCTCAGCCAGTCGGCCGCGTGGCCGGGGATCCAGCCGTCGGCCACCCGGCCGGTGGCGGCCAGGGATTTGCGGCCGACCGATCCGGTCCACACGGGCGGCGCGGGCACGGGGGCCGGCTCGATCCGGTTCACCTGGTAGTGCTTGCCCTGATAGGTGACCGGAGGGCCGCCGCCGGACAGCAGCTTGACCAGGACGATCGCCTCCTCGAAGGCGTCCACGGCGTCGCCGGGTGACAGCCGCGGCACCCCCATGTCGGCGATGCGATCCCACAACCCGCCCGCGCCCATGCCGAGCACGACCCGGCCGCCCGACAGCGCCGACAACGACGTCACCGTCCTGGCCAGCATGGGAGCGGGCCGGGTCGGCAGGTTGGTGACGTTGGCGAAGCCGGCGATGTGCCGCGTACGCCCGAGGATGAAACCCAGCGCGGCGTAGGCGTCCACGCGTCCGCCGAGGTAGGGATGGTCCGACAACGTGAAGATGTCGAGCCCGTCCCGGTCGGCCTGCTGGACCATGCGCAACAGCTCGGGTATGTCCTCGATGCCGGAATGCGCGCCGAACCCGAAGACGACGTCATGTGCCGACAAGGTTCCACCTTTCCACGAAGGACCGTAGTTCGTGCCACGAACATAATAGTTCGTGGCACGAACTGCAATCCCTTCTCGGATTCAGCGTGTGGCGTCCGGTTCCAGGAAGACGGTGGGAACCTTGTTGTCGGTCACGACACGGCCGAGCAGGGCGGCGAGCGTGTCGCGCTCCGCCGGCGCCAGCCCCGAGGCCAGTTCCTCGACGCGGCGGCAGGTCTCGGCGTAGAACTCGTCGGCCAGTTCGGCGCCCTGCCCGGTGAGCGACACCCGCACCGCACGGGAGTCCTGCGGGTCGGGAGTGCGTTGCACCAGTCCGTTGCGCTCGCTGCGGTCCACCAGACCGGTCAGGCTCGACTTCGCCAGGCCGAGCACCGCGCCCAGTTCGCTCATGCCGTAGGGCTGCGCCATCAGGACGCACAACAACTGGCCCTGCTGCTGGGTGAGGCCGTACTCCCGGGCGGAATTCGCATACACGGCGTTCACCAGGAACGTGGACCGCACCAGTGCGGCCACCGTCCCGATCTGGCCGCCGACATCCTTGCTCACCGGCCCAGAGTAACCAATTCGCGAGACGAACTACCCTTTTCTCTCGGGTGACTGGAGCGGGGCGGCGGCCCTGTCCACGTTGTCGGCCACCCGCCGGAGCAGCCGGATCAGTTGCTCCGCCTCCTCCCCGGTGAGACCGGACAGCGCGTCCCGCTCCCCCTGGACGAGCGCCTCGCGCACCAGGTCGAGGTGTTCCCGCGCCAGGTCGGTGACGGAGAAGAGACTCCCTCGCCGGTCACGGGGATTGCGCTGCCGGCACACCAGACCGTCGCGCTCCATCCGCGACAGCATCTCGGCCATCGTCGGCTGTTCGACCCGCGCCAACCGGGTGAGGTCCTTCTGCGACAGCGGGCCGCCCTCGGCCAGCGTCAGGAGCACCGCGGCGTTGGCCATGCTCAGCCCGAGGGGACGCAGCCGCAGCTCATGGAGGCGGATCACCTTCCGCGACGAGCTGTTGATCCAGAAGGCGACATAGCGCTCCGGAACCCACCGCTCCTCCTCGCCCTCCATCGGCGCCCCTCTCCCGATCCACCCGGCCGTCCGCCATGGGCACGTGACGGCAGGCCCCCGCGGGCACCCGTCCGCCCCCGCCCGGCAAAAGGCTATCGACACCGGACGCGGCAATTGCATAGGGGCCTATGTATCTGTTTACATAGGTCCCTATGCATCGCCTCGGCAGATCGGAAGGACCATGAAGACAGCCATCGTCAACGCCCGGGTGTTCGACGGCGAGAGGCCGATCGGCCCCGCCGGGGTCCTCGTCGGCGACGGGCGGATCCTCGCCGTGGGAGGGGACATGCCCTCCGACGCCGAGGTCGTCGACGCCGCAGGGGCGACCCTTCTCCCCGGCCTGATCGACGCGCACGTCCACACCAGCGAGGACTCCCTCGCGCTCGCCCTGACGTTCGGCGTGACGACGGAACTCGAGATGCAGGGCGGGCACACCCGGCACAGCCGCGCCCACATCGAGGACGACGACACGTTCGCCGACGTCCGCTCCGCCGGCTTCGGCCTCACGGCGCCGGGCGGGCATCCCAGCGAACTGGTCCCCGAGGACTTCGACATCCGCCCCTTCCTCGGGCGCGGCGGCGAGGCGTCCGCGGAGAACGGCGGGCCCGGTGACCGGTGGCAGGCGGGCCCTCCTCCAGTGCCGCACGTGACCACCCCCGAGGAGGCGGTGGCGTGGATCCCTCGCCTCGTGGCCTCGGGCTCGGACTACATCAAGTTCATGGTCGACGACGGGACGGTCGAGGGGCATCCGGGCCTGCCCATGCTCGACCAGGCGACGCTGAACGCCGGCGTCGCGGAGGCCCACCGGCACGGAATGCTCGCCATCGCCCACGCGCTCACCGTCGACGCCACCCGCATGGCGATCGAGGCGGGTGTGGACGGCCTCGCCCACCTGTTCATGGACCGCCCGCACACCCCCGAGATCATCCGGATGATCGCCGACTCCGGCGCCTTCGTCGTCGCCTGCGTGTGCCTGAACGCCTCGCTGATGGGGATGACCGGCGAGGCGCTGGCCGATGACCCGCGGGTGAGCAGGCGTCTCGACGACCGGTGGGACAAGACCCTGCGCGGCAGCTTCAACCGCTACCCCGAGGGCAGGCTCGACGACGTGCTGGCGTCCGTCGCGGCCCTGCACGAGGCCGGTGTGGACATTCTTGTCGGCACCGACACCTCCATTCCCGTGCCGTTCCTCGGCGGGCTGGCCCACGGCGCGAGCGTGCACCACGAACTGGGGTACCTCGTCCGCGCCGGCCTCGCCCCGTCCGCGGCGCTCCACGCCGCGACCGGCGCCACCGCCCGGCGGTTCCGGCTGGACGACCGCGGGCGCATCGCCCCGGGGCTGCGCGCCGACCTCCTCCTGGTCGACGGCGACCCCACCACGGTCATCGGCGACACCCTGAACATCCGGGCCGTCTGGCGGCGCGGCGCCCGCCTGGCGGGGTGAGCGGGCCGGGTGAGCGGGCCGGGTGAGCGGGCCGGGTGAGTGGGCCGGGTGAGCCGGCGGACGCTCAGGCGAGGCCGTGGCGTACGGCGAAGAGCGCGGCCTGGGTGCGGTCCTGCACGCCGAGCTTCATGAGCACGTTGGAGACGTGGGTCTTCACGGTCTTCTCCGCCACCACGAGCTCACGGGCGATCTCGCGGTTGGAACGGCCGGAGGCGAGCAGCCGCAGCACCTCGCGTTCCCGGTCGGTCAGCGCGGCCCCCGCCCCGTCCTGCTCGCGGTCCGCCGGGCCGGCCAGCATCGCCTCGGCTGCCTCCGGCGCGAGCAGGACCTGCCCGCCGTACACGGCCCGGATCGCCTGGACGAGGGCGCCGGGGTCCACGTCCTTGTAGAGGAAGCCCGCCGCGCCCGCCCGCATGGCCGGAGCCACGTCGCCGCGGTCGCTGACCGAGGTGAGGACGATCACCCGCACGTCCCGGCCGGACAGCTCCGCGAGCGCGCCGAGGCCGTCGAGCACCGGCATCTTCAGATCGAGCAGCAGCACGTCGGGGGCGAGCGCGCCGGTCATCTCGACCGCCTCGGCGCCGTCGGCCGCCTCCCCCACGACGCTGATGTCCTCCTGGATCTCCAGGAACGTACGCAGGCCCTGCCGTACGACGGGGTGGTCGTCGGCGATGAGCACGCGGATCACGCGGGCACCTCCAGTCGTACGGTCGTGCCTCGGCCGGGCGCGGAGGAGACCGTCAGCGTGCCGCCGACGGCCTGGGCCCGGTCGCTCATCGACGGCAGCCCCAAGCCGTGCACGCCTGCCCCGTTGGGTCCGGCGCTGTCGAATCCGACGCCGTCGTCGGTCACCTCGAGCACCAGCGCGTCCTCCCGGTGCGCGAGCCGTATGTCGATTCGGGCGGCCCCGGCGTGCCGTACGGCGTTGTGCAGCGCCTCCTGGGCGACCCGGAGCACGGCGACCTCGATCTCGGGCGCCAGGTCGAGGCCGTGTTCGTCAGGCGCCTCGCCCTCGGCCGAGAACGCGACCGTCATGGGATGCAGGCGGTCGAGGAGGGCCGCCTGCTTGCGCAGGCTCTCCACCAGGCCGTGCCGGTCCAGCTCGGCCGGGCGCAGCTCCACGATCACCGCGCGCAGCTCGGTCAGCGCCTCTCCCGCCATCCGCTCGACCCGCTCGATCGCCTCGGCCGCCCGCTCGGGGTCCGTACGCGCGAGCGCTGCGGCGGTCCGCGCGGTCAGCCGCAGCGAGAACAACTTCTGGCTGACGGCGTCGTGCAGTTCGCGGGCCATCCGGGTGCGTTCCTCGACGACCGTGAGCTCGCGCCCCCGCTCGTACAGCCGAGCGTTGGTGATCGCGATGGCGGCGTGCGCCGCGAACAACGTCAGCAGTTCCTCGTCGGCCTCGTCGAACCCGCCGGGCGTCCGCTTGTTGGACAGGAAGATGATCCCGAGGACCGTGCCGCCGTCCGTGATCGGCACACCGAGGAAGTCCTTGAGGATGGGATGGGCCTTCGGCCACCACTCGAACCGGGGATCTCTTCGGATGTCGGGCAGCCGCACCGGCGTCCCCTCGCGGAGCATCGCGCCCAGCATGCCGTGCTGGCGCGGGGTGGGCCCTATGGCCGCCCACTGCTCGTCGGAGATGCCCTCGGCGACGAACTCGGCGAACGCGCCGTCGTCGTCCGGCACGCCGAGCGCGGCGTATTTCGCGTCGAGCAGCCGCGCCGCGGACCGCACGATCACCTGGAGGACCTCGCGGACCGACAGGTGGCGGGTGACGGCGAGCACGGCCGAGCTGACCGCGTGCAGCACCGCGTCGCGGTCCCGCGCGGAGGCGGCAGCGGGGTCGGCAGGCTCGGACACGGGACACAGACTAGGTGCACGTCCGAGGGGCCCGCGTCGGGCGCAGGACCTAGACCCAACTGCCGAGCGACGGCCGGACCTCGGTCCGATGTGCGCCTGACGTGCTGATTCCTAGCGTGAAGCGCATGAAGCACGCACTCATCACCGGAGCGTCGCGAGGGCTGGGACTGGCTCTCGCCAAGGCACTCGCCGCCGACGGCTGGTCACTCCTGCTCACCGCGCGCGGCGAGGAGGACCTGATGTCGGCGGCCTTCGACCTCGGCGCCCGGGCCATCCCCGGAGACGTCGCCGACCCGGCGCATGTGGCCAGGCTCGCCGAGTCCGTGCCCGAGCTGGACCTTCTGATAAACAACGCGAGCGGGCTCGGCCCCGCCCCGCTGCCCAGGCTCGCCGACTATCCGCTGGACGCGCTGCGCGCGCTGTTCGAGACGAACGTGATCGCGCCGCTCGCGCTGGTGCAGGCGACGCTGCCCGCGCTGCGCAAGCGGCGGGGCGCGATCCTCAACATCTCCTCCGACGCCGCCGTCGAGGCGTACGAGGGCTGGGGCGGCTACGGCGCCACCAAGGCCGCCCTCGACCAGGTGTCGAACGTCCTCGCCGCCGAGGAGCCCGACGTGGCGGTCTGGTGGGTGGACCCGGGCGAGATGCGCACCCGCATGCTGGCCGACGCCGTGGGCCCGGAGGAGGCCGGTGCGGCGCCGCCGCCCGAGAGCGTGGTCCCGGCGCTGCTGCGTCTCGTGGGCACCCGACCCGCCCCCGGCCGCTTCACACGAGGAGAACTGGAATGACCGCCCGAGACCCCCACACCGCCGTCCAGGCCCGGACCGAGCCCCCCGCGACGACCACCGCCCCCGGCCCGGCGATCCGGCCGTACGGGGCGGCGGGGTCGTTCGAGTTCGCGCTGGCGGCGCCGCTGGAGGCGCACGAGCCGCCGGAGGCGCGCGGGCTGCGCCGCGACGAGGTCAGGTTGCTGGTGTCCCGCCGGGACACCGGCGAGGTCAGCCACCACGTCTTCGCCGACCTGCCGACGCTGCTGTCCCCCGGCGACCTGCTGGTGGTCAACAACTCCGCCACCCTGCCCGCGGCGGTGCGGCTCGACCGGCTGGCCGTCCACTTCTCCGGCCGCCTCGCGTCCGGCGAGTGGCTGGTCGAGCTGCGCCGCCGTACGGCGACGGCGACGGAGCCCTACTCCGGCGCCGCGCCCGGCGAGTGGCTGCCGCTCCCGGGAGGGGCCACGCTGCGCCTGCTGGCGCAGGAGACGCCGCGCCTGTGGCGTGCCCACCTGGACCGCGACGTGCTCTCCTACCTCGCCGCGCACGGCGTGCCCATCCGGTACGGCTACGTGCGGCGCGACTGGCCGCTCGCCGACTACCAGACGGTCTTCGGTGTCGAGCCGGGCAGCGCGGAGATGCCCAGCGCCGGCCGGCCGTTCACCCCGGAGCTCGTCACCGAACTCGTCAGCCGGGGGATCGGCGTCGCGCCGATCACGCTGCACACCGGGGTCGCGTCTCCGGAGAAGGACGAACCGCCCTATCCCGAGTGGTTCTCGGTCTCCCCGTGGACGGCACGGCTGGTGAACATCACCCGCGAGCACGGGGGCCGGGTGATCGCCGTCGGCACGACCGTCGTACGGGCGCTGGAGACCGCCGCCCTCGACGCCCCCGCCCCGGGGACGGTGCGGGCGGCGTCGGGCTGGACCTCGCACGTCGTCACGCCGGCGGGAGGCGTGCGAGCGGTGGACGGCCTCGTCACGGGCCTGCACGAGCCCCGCTCCAGCCACCTGATGATGCTGTCGGCGATCACCGGGACCGGCGTGCTGGCCCGCGCGTACGAGGCGGCGCTGGAGGAGGGCTACCTCTGGCACGAGTTCGGCGACAGCCATCTCATCCTCTGATACGTGATCCAACCGTGATCTCGATCGTCAAGGCTGACCGCATGCGTACCCTCATCGGCAAGCCGATCGCGCTGCTGGCCGTGCCACTGGCCGCGGGCGCGCTGGTCGCGTCCGGCGCGCCCGCCTCCGCCGCGTCGTCGGCCGCGGCCACCTCGTCCACGGCGTCCGCGGCGACCACGGCGACCTCGGCGCCCGTCCGCATCCAGGTCAGTTATCCCTACGGCGTCCGCGCCGGGCGGGTGGTTTCGTTCAAGGTCAGGCTCATCAACAACCTCAGGACCAAGACCGACGAGATCTTCCTGGCGGTCAAGTTCCCCAAGAACGTCACCAAGACCCGGATCTACGTCCCGCACGGCTCCAACTACCACGAGCACTGCACGCGGGAGCGGACCCGAGCCCTGTGCGTGCTGCCCGGTCTCAAGAAGGGCAACAGCTACACGTTCTGGGCGAAGGCCCAGGTGAGCGGATCCGCCCGCGGCAAGCTCTACGGCTACTTCGGCGGCGCGGTCGTCGACACGTCGACGAACACCGACCCCAGGGAGCTGCTCAGCGAGTTCGGCGACAGCATCGGCTGGGTGAAGTCGAAGACCTCGATCACCCGCTGACATCCGTCCGTCGTTCACGGCGCCCGCCCGGCCCCCGGGCAGGCGCCGCTATCGTGTGACAGCCCCCGTCAGGCCGCCACGGCCTGCTTCTCGGGTTCCATGAGCCCCGTCCTGACCTGAGCCTCGGCGATACGCGCCAGCGCCGTCCGGGCCTCCCTCCGGTGAACCGGCCCGCCGTACGCGGCCGGGAGGTCCGGCCGTACGGCGGGGAAGACCGTCACCTCCGCGACGAGGTCCCTGGTGGCGACGATCCGCAGGACGGACGCGAGCAGCGTGTCGTTCCCGACGAACGACGGCCGGGTGGAAAGGGCGGCCCGCTCCCCTGTGCCTCCGTGGGCCCCTGTGCCTCCGTGGGCCCCTGTGCCTCCGTGGGCCCCTGTGCCTCGGCCGGCCACTGTGCCTCGGCCGACCACTGTGCCTCGGCGGGCCACTGTGTCTCGGCCGACCGCGGCGTCCTCCAGGAAACGCAGCGCCACCGGCCGCACGGGCACCCCCGCGTCGAGCGCCGCCTGGAACACCGCGGGCCGGAAGCGCCCCATCTCGCGTCCGCACCATGTCGTGCCCTCGGGGAACGCGGCCACGCTCTCGCCGCGCCGCAGCGCGGCGGTCATGTCCGCGACGACCCCTGGCAGGGCGGACAGCCGGTCCCTGTCGATGAACAGCGCGCCGCCCCCGGCGGCGAGCGTGCCGACGATCGGCCACCTGCCCACCTCCGCCTTGGCGAGCGGGCGGCAGGCGAAGGTCGCCGTGACGACCAGGGGGTCGAGCCAGGAGACGTGGTTGCCGACGAGCAGGGCGGGCCCGTCCTCCTCCGGTACGGCTCGCGCCCGCGCCGAACCCCCGATGCAGGAGAACCCGCGGCGCGTCACGATCCTGATGCCGAGGGCCCGCAGCAGCAGACGCGACCAGCGCGTCGTGACCGCCCCGCGCCACGCCGTACGGCCCAGCGCGAGCGCGATCGGCAGACCGGCGAGCAGCACGGCGGCCGCGCCCGCCAGCCGGGCGGCCCGGCGCAGGGGGCCGGCCGTACGCGCCTGCGCGCGCAGGCAGACGTCCGGCGCGCAGGGAGACACCGGCAGCCAGGCGGAGGAGGCCGCCGGCAGGTGCGCGACCGTGCTCACCGCGACTGCCTGAGGAAGTGCCGCAGGTAGCGGGGGTCGGCGTCGGCCACGGAGAGCAGCACGAAGAAGTCCGCGGTGCCGAAGTCCGCATCGTGGGCGGGAGCGCCGCAGATCCACGCGCCGAGTCGCAGGTAACCGCGCAGCAGCGGCGGCAGCACGAACCTGTCGGGGCGGGGGACCCCGGCGTCGCGCCAGGGCGTGTGCGGCGTGACGCGATACTCCTCAGGCCCCAACTGGACCCGGTCGACGACTCCGGCGGCGACCGCGCCGCCGTCGTCCAGGGGCACAGAGCAGCAGCCC
Organism: Microbispora sp. KK1-11; assembly: GCF_006874435.1. Classification (NCBI taxonomy): domain Bacteria; kingdom Bacillati; phylum Actinomycetota; class Actinomycetes; order Streptosporangiales; family Streptosporangiaceae; genus Microbispora; species Microbispora sp. KK1-11. The sequence continues at coordinate 130,431 of NZ_VIRJ01000024.1, forward strand.
GCCAGCCAGGCGTGGCCGCGACTGGTCATGTAGTGCGCGATCCCCGCCCACATCAGGGCGACGACCGTGCCGCCGCGGTGGTCGGGGTGCACGCACGTGCGCCCGGCCTCGACCAGGTCGCCGCGCAGGCCCTTCAGCGCGCCGAGGTCGAACTCCGAGTCGGAGTAGAGCCGGTCGGAACGGCGGGGCGGCAGCAGGCGATAGGTGCCGACCACCGTGTCACCCTCGCGGACGAGGAGGTGGTCGCAGTACGCGTCGAGCGGTTCTGCGTCGAGCCCGCTCAGCGGGGAGTCGAGCCGGGCGCCCATCTCCCCGGCGAACACCTCGTAGCGCAGGCGCTGAGCGGCACGCAGGTCCGCGGCGCTCTCGGCGAACCCGACGGTGTAGCGGCCGGAGCCAAGGGAGTGTTGGGACTGCAGAGAGATCGTCATGCGCGTCGCGTCCTTCCTCGGGGGGTGCCGGCCGCGGTGAGGCGTCCCGTCTCTCCCGGCCCGTTCCGCGGCCCACCACCATGACGACATGCGGAAATGACAGCGGAGCCTCAGGGCGGGGGCATGAAGGCGTCCGCATCGTGAACCTCGTGCGCGCACATGACAAGCGGCGCAGTAACCTCAAACAACGTGAACCAGCGCACGCTCCTGATCACGCTGACCGGTCCGGATCGCCCGGGCGTCACCTCGCGGCTGTTTTCCGTACTGGCCGGGTTCCCGGTCGTCGTGGCCGACGTGGAGCAGGTCGTCATCCGAGGCCGCCTCACCCTGGGCGTGCTCGTCGCCTACGCCGGGGGGCCGCCCACCGGCACCGGAGGCACGATCGGCGGCCTGTGGACGGCCGTCGAGCAGGTCGCCGCCGACCTCGACATGGACCTGGAGATCGCGACCGGCACGACCTCCAAGGAGAAGCGGCGACGCGGACGGCTGCACGTCACCGTCCTGGGCGCGCCGCTGCTGCCCGCCGCCATGGCCGGGATCTCCGGCCGGATCGCGGCGAGCGGCGCCAACATCGACAGGATCGAGCGGCTGTCGAGTTATCCGGTGACGTGCATCGAGCTCGCCGTGTCCGGCGCCGACCCTCAGGCGATGCGCGCGGAGCTGGCCGCGGAGGCGGCGGCGCAGCAGGTGGACGTGGCCGTGCAGCGCAGCGGCCTGCACCGCCGCGCCAAGCGCCTCATCGTGATGGACGTCGACTCGACGCTGATCCAGAACGAGGTCATCGAGCTGCTGGCCCGGCACGCCGGGTGCCTGGACGAGGTCGCCCGGGTCACCGACGAGGCCATGCGCGGCGAGCTCGACTTCGCCGAGTCGCTGGTCAGGCGGGTCGCGCTGCTCGAAGGGCTGTCGGAGGAGGTCTTCGAGAAGGTCGTCAAGGAGGTCGTCCTCACCCCCGGCGCGCGCACGCTGGTGCGGACCCTCAAGCGGCTCGACTACCGCTTCGCCATCGTGAGCGGCGGCTTCACCCAGATCACCGACTCCCTGGTGGCCGACCTCGGCATCGACTACTCGGCCGCCAACACCCTTGAGGTCGTCGACGGCCGGCTCACGGGCCGGGTCGTCGGCGAGATCGTGGACCGGCCGGGCAAGGCACGTGCGCTGGAGCGCTTCGCCGCCGAGTCGGGTATTCCGCTGAGCCAGACCGTCGCGATCGGCGACGGCGCCAACGACCTCGACATGTTCGCCGTCGCCGGGCTCGGCATCGCGTTCAACGCCAAGCCCATCGTGCGGCAGGCCGCCGACACCGCGGTCAACGTGCCCTACCTCGACTCGATCCTCTACCTGCTCGGCATCTCCCGTGAGGAGGTCGAGGCGGCCGACGCCGAGGACGGCATGCCGCCCGCCATGAGCTGAGGCCTCAGGGCCTGTTCGCGAAGGCGTCGGCCGCCGCCGCGCACAGCCGTACGGCGTCGGCGTCCAGCGAGCGCAGCGCCTGGTCGACGGCGGCGGTGCGCAGCAGCGCCCGCCCCGAGCCCGGCTCTGTGGCGTCCGCCTCCAGTTCGCTGAGGCGGCGCTCGGCCTGGGCGCCGACCCACACGGCGTCGTCCGCGAGCCCCCGGCTCACCTCCGCCGCCGGCTCGTACGGCTCCCGCGCCCGCACGGCCTGGCCGGCGGCCCTGAGGTGGTCGGCCACGGCGTCCAGGACGTCGGGGACCGGCCCGGCGCCGTTCGGCTCGTCGCGCAGCACCGAGATCAGCGTCAGCAGGTCGTCGCGGACCCGCTGGGCGGCCTCCAGGGCCTCGTCGACGGCGTCGGGGGCCGTGCCGCCGGGTTCCTTGGCGATGTAGCCGAGCGCCCCCGCGACCATCTCGGCGTCCACCGCGGCCTTCCTGATCCGCTCCTCGACCTGCTCGGCGCCCGCCTTCCCCCTGGCCAGCTGCGCCAGCGTCCGGGCGACCGCCGCGTGCGAGTCGAGCATCCGGCCGACCCGCTCGGCCAGCCGTTCCGTCTCCCCCCGCGGCCACAGCAGCCGCGCGCACGCGATGGCGATGACGCCGCCGACGACGGTCAGCACGACCCGCGACTCGGCGATCCGCGCGGTCTGCGGCACCTGGAAGTCGAGCAGCAGCAGCACGCACATCGTCATGAACGTCGCCCAGTAGGCCTGATGCGTCGGGGCCAGGCCGAACGCCAGCGCGGCCGACACCCCGATCAGCGCGACGAGCGTCCAGTGACCCGGCGCGAAGTGCAGGATCGCGGCCGAGACCAGACCGCCGGCCGTGCTGCCGCCCACCCGCGCCCACACCTTGGCCCGCGTCTCCCCGTACGTCGGCTGGATGGTGACCAGCACCGCGATCACCAGCCAGTGCGGGAACGCGGGCTTGAACAGCACGATGACGATCGAGGCGAAGGCGGTGCCGAGCACGACCCGCAGGGCGTGCCGCACGCGCGGGTCGTCGAAGGCGAGCGACGGGGGAACCGCCAGCGTGGCCAGATCGAGGCCGGGCGCGCACAGGCGGCGCGCCGCCTCGGTGGAGCCGTCGAGCGCCTCCTGGATCCGCCTGGCGCTGTGCGCGATCTGCCGGAGGAGGACGAGCACGACCATCTCGCGCTCGCCGCCCGCGGCCCGGTCGTGCAGCCGGTCGACCCGATCGCCGAAGTCCACAACGGGCACGTGCTCGGGCGGGCACTCGGCCAGGTAGGCCCGCAGCGCTGCGGACAGCGAGCCCACGAGGTCGCAGAGCCCCGCCTGGTCCGCCGCGCCGGGCGCACGCCGGGCCAGCGTGTCGCACAGCCCGCGCAACGCGATGATCTCGTGGAACACCCGGCCCAACGCGAGCGCGACCTCCTCGGCCGCCCGTGACCGCTCCCACCGGACGCGGCGGGCCCGGGCCATGCGGACCTCGGCGATCGCGTCGGCGGCCTTCCTGCGGCGCTCGTCCCACTCGTCCTGGCCCACCGCGGGGTCGGCCACGGCCTCGACCAGCCCGGCCAGGGTGTCGGCCGTCTCGCCCAGCATCGTGACGACCGGGCGGGTGCGCCGCCACGGCCAGGGCAGGGTGAGCAGGACGGCCGCCAGCAGACCGCCGAGCAGTTGCAGGCCCGTGTGCGGCACGGGATCGAGCGGCAGCGGGTTGGCGGCGGTCAGGAGCAGCGTGAGCGCCGGGGTGACGCCGATCGGGCGCACCAGGCCGCCCAGCCCGGCAAGGGCCGAGGCGACCAGGACCATGAGCCAGCTGCTGCCCGACAGCAGGATCCCCAGCGACGTCCCCACGCCGACCGACAGCACGACGCCGAGCAGGTAGGGCGTGCGCATGCCCGCGGGGTTCGCGATGGCCCGCGCCGCGACCAGCCACGCGCCGAGGCCGACCGTCGCGCCGCCCGCTGGGTGCCCCGTGAGCAGGCCCGTGAGCAGCGGGATCACCAGGCAGGCGGCCCCGGTCAGGCCGAAACCGAGCGCGAGGCGTGGATCCTCCAGCCTCGGCGCCCTGGCGAGTACGACGTTCCTGAGCGGCAGGCGTTTCTTACTACCCGCCGTGCCAGGCCGCAATCAGGTGCGGCTCACATGGACCAGCCGTCCGGTGCCGGGGGCGACGTCCTCCCACGGCACGTCCAGCTCGATCACCGCGTACGCGCCGGGCGGGAAGCCGTCGAGCCTGGCGTCGGTCAGGGCGGCGACGAGCTCGTGCACGCCCGGGTTGTGGCCGACGAGCACCACCGACGCGATCTCGCCGTCCGTACGGCGCAGCACGCCGAGCAGGTCGTCGGGGTACGCCTCGTAGATGTCGCGTTCGATCTCGACGGGGGCGTCGAGGCCGAGCAGCTCGGCGGTCCTGCGGGTGCGGACCGACGGCGAGCACAGGACGAGCCCCGGGGTGAGCCCTGAGGTGAGCCCTGGGGCGAATCGCCGGATCTCCTCCCCGGCCGCCCGGGCGTCCCGTTCACCGCCGGGAGTGAGCGGACGTTCGCTGTCCGGGAGACCGGGCGGGTGGCCGGCCTTGGCGTGCCTGACCACGACGAGCGTCCGGGCGCTCATGGCATGGCCCAGATGGCGAGGCCCACGATCACCGCGATCATCACCGCCATGGTCAGCAGGATCAGCGCCAGCGTCCTGCCCCCGTTCGGCTTGTCCATAAGTGCTCAGTGTATGGAGAAGGTCCCCCGCTCCATGAGCGAGGGACCTTCGGGCCGTGCCGGGGGCCGCGTCAGTGGGCGACGGGCTCCGTGGCACGGGAGGCCTCGTCGGCCTCGCCGGACGGGGCGATGCCCGTAGCGCGGCGCTTGGAGACGACCACGGCGCCGACCACGATCGCCACAGCGACGACCGTCGCGGTGGCGCGGACCGCGACGTTGTCGGCGTACGCGACGACGGCCGGGGCGATCAGCAGCGCGACCAGGTTCATCACCTTGATCAGCGGGTTGATGGCCGGGCCCGCGGTGTCCTTGAACGGGTCGCCGACGGTGTCGCCGATCACGGTGGCGGCGTGCGCCTCCGAGCCCTTGCCGCCGTGGTGGCCGTCCTCGACCAGCTTCTTGGCGTTGTCCCAGGCGCCGCCGGAGTTGGCGAGGAACACCGCCATCAGCGTTCCGGCCGCGATGGCGCCGGCCAGGTAGGCACCGAGCGGCGCGTACCCGAGCGCGAAACCGACCGCGATCGGGGTCAGCACGGCGAGCAGGCCGGGGGTAGCGAGCTCGCGCAGCGAGTCGCGGGTGCAGATGTCCACCACGCGGCCGTAGTCCGGCAGCTCGCTGCCGTCCATGATCCCCGGCTTGGTGCGGAACTGCTCGCGCACCTCGTACACGACCCGGCCGGCGGCGCGGCCGACGGCGCTGATCGCGAGGCCGGAGAACAGGAACACCACGGCCGCGCCGACGATGAGGCCGACCAGGGCGTTCGGGGCGTCCACCGACAGGCTGAAGTTGGCGAACGAACCCAGGGCGTCCTTCACGCCCTGCGTCGCCTTGGCGAGCTCGCCCTCGACCGCGGTGCGGAACGAGCCGAACAGTGCGGTCGCCGCGAGCACGGCGGTCGCGATCGCGATGCCCTTGGTGATGGCCTTTGTGGTGTTGCCGACCGCGTCCAGGGAGGTGAGCACGCGGGCGCCCTCGCCCTCGACGTCGCCCGACATCTCGGCGATGCCCTGGGCGTTGTCGGAGACCGGGCCGAAGGTGTCCATCGACACGATCACGCCGACCGTGGTCAGCAGGCCGGTGCCCGCGAGGGCCACGGCGAACAGCGCCACGGTCACGTTGCCGAAGCCGAGCAGGAAGGCGCCGTAGACCGCGCCGCCGATCAGCAGCGCGGAGTAGACCGCGGACTCCAGGCCGACCGAGATGCCGGACAGGATGACGGTGGCGGGACCGGTGAGCGAGCTCTCGCCGATCTCCCGCACCGGGCGCCGGTTGGTCTCGGTGAAGTAGCCGGTGAGGATCTGGATGGCGCTGGCCAGGACAAGGCCCACGAGCACCGCGCCGATGGCGATCAGGCGCGGGTCGGCGGTGAGCGCGGCGACGTCCGCGGAGGCGCCGGACAGTTCGGCGAAGCTCGACGGGAGGTACGCGAACGCCGCGACGGCCACCAGCACGGCCGAGATGGCGGCGGAGATGAAGAAGCCGCGGTTGATGGCGGCCATGCCGGAACGGTCGTTGGAGCGGGGAGCCGTGGTGAAGATGCCGATGACCGCCGTGATCACGCCGATCATCGGGACGATCAGCGGGAAGACCAGTCCCTCGGTGCCGAACGCGGCCTTGCCCAGGATCAGGCTCGCGACCAGGGTGACGGCGTACGACTCGAACAGGTCGGCGGCCATGCCGGCGCAGTCGCCGACGTTGTCGCCCACGTTGTCGGCGATGGTGGCGGCGTTGCGCGGGTCGTCCTCAGGGATGCCCTGCTCGACCTTGCCGACCAGGTCGGCGCCGACGTCGGCGGCCTTGGTGAAGATGCCGCCGCCGACACGCATGAACATAGCGAGCAGCGCGGCGCCGAAGCCGAACCCCTCGAGGACATTCGGCGCGTCGCCCTTGTAGACCAGCACGACGATCGCGGCGCCCAGCAGGCCCAGGCCGACCGTGAACATGCCGGCGACGCCGCCCGTGCGGAACGCGATGCGCATCGCGGTCTTCTCACCCGACTCGCGGGCGGCGGACGCGACGCGGACGTTTCCGCGTACGGCGAGCCACATGCCGATGAAACCGGTCAGCGCGGAGAACACCGCGCCGACGACGAAGAAGACGGACCGCCCGATTCGCTCGCCGGTCGAGCCCGCCGGGAGCAGCAGAAGCAGGAACGGAATGATGACGACGAATATCGCAAGCGTCCGGAACTGCCGCGTGAGATAGGCGGCGGCGCCCTGCTGCACGGCACGCGCGATGTTCTGCATTCGCTCGGTGCCCTGCCCTGCGGCGAGCACCTCGCGCACCAGGCCGCCCGCGACGGCCAGAGCGAGCAGAGCCACGACGGCGACGACTATGACAAGGGTGAGATGGGAACCGTTCAACGCTACCGCTGCGCTCTCGCCAGCGGCGTGATAGGCAGACATCCGTCCTCCTCGGCCAGACGGGGTTTCGGTCCTGCCCGGACGGCGCCGACGATCCGACTGGCCGTGCGGCGCACTTCCGGGCGGTTGGCAAGTGCCGCTTCCGGTTGCATCCGCAATACCTTGGCCGGTGCCGGGAGTCTACGCAGCGACGCCACGGATATGAAGGCCCTTGTGCCCCGTAATCGAGGCGGCGTCCAGTAATGGACCAACATTTGCACCGCTATGAAGGTGCTTTGACCAGCGGAGTCAGAGGCGTCGCGGCGATGGTCGCCCGGGTTACGGTACTCCCTTGTCCCTAGTTTCAGGCCATCCGAAATTAGGCCGGGCATAGCAAAAGATCGAGTGTCACGCCGGGGGCGACACTCGATCTGCTCGAAGGTTCCGCCTCGAGGGCCTCGCCTCGAAGGGGCGCCGAAGGTCTTCGAGGATGCTTGAAGACCCTCCTCGGATCTTTTCGGAGGCTCTGGGCTCTCTTCGGAGGTCCTCGGAGGCTTTCGGAGGCTCTCGGGGTCAGAGGGCGGCGATGCCGTTGGGCGACGCGGGCCAGCTCATGCGGATGCGCATGCCCTTCGGCCCGGGGAGCACCTCGACGTCGTCGGCCAGTCCCGCGATGACCGCGATGCCCAGATTGTCGATCTCGGGCATGAGGTTGCCGTTCGCCTCCAGCACCTGAGGCGTCACGTCCTCGCTCGGGGCGGCGTCGGTGACCGTCACCTCGAAACGCCCCGCGTCATCGCGTAACTCGATGCGTACCGGCTCCCCCGGGCAGTGGAGGCGGTGCGCCTCCACAGCCCGCGAGCACGCCTCTCCGACGGCGAGCCGCACCTCGTCCAGGATCGCCTCCGCCACTCCCGTGCGCCGGGCGATGGCCGTGGCGACCAGCCGGGCCGTACGCACGTGGGCGGGCAGAGCGCTGAACGTCAGCTCGACGGTGGCCATGTTGCTGAGTCCTCGGCCGTCACTTGTCCCGGCCGTGGGCTTCCTTGGCCTCCTCGACCGAGGCATAGATCCCGAAGACCTTCGTCAAGCCGGTGATGCGGAAGATCTTCAGGATGCGCTCCTGCGTGCAGACGAGCTCCAGGGAACCGTCATGCGCCCGCACCCGCTTGAGGCCGCCGACCAGCACGCCAAGGCCCGTCGAGTCGAGGAAGTCCACCTTCTCCATGTTCACGAGCAGGTGGAAGTTGCCCTTGTTGACCAGGTCGATCAGCAGCTCACGCAGTCTGGGCGCGGTGTAGACGTCGATCTCACCCTCGACATCGACGATGGTGAGATTGTCCTCGGAATGGTGGTCCAACTTCAGATCCACAGATCCTCCAGCGCCTTACTTGCGTAGGTCTCGATACAGGTCATGCATCCTGGTAGTCCAGAGGCACGACCCGATGCGCGGCATTCAACCACGCTACGACTCCGTGTCTATACGAAATCACGACTCCGGGCGACTCTCCCCGCAGATGCCAAACTGGAAACCAGTGACTCCGACTTCTTCGTCCTCTGCCCGAACAGGCGACCTTCTCACCCGTCTGCTCGCGGTTCCCGCACGCCGGGGGCGCGTGACTCATGTGGAGCATGTTCCAGCACGTCAGGCAGGTGAGGCAAGGTGGCCGGAATGGGCTCCCGATCTGCTGGTCTCGCGCCTGGGCCTGCAGGGGGTCTCCGGCCTCTGGGAACACCAGCTTATAGCCGCCGAGCTGGTTAAACGTGGCCAAAACGTGATCATTGCCACAGGGACCGCGTCCGGAAAGTCCCTGGCCTACCTGGTGCCGGCCGTCACGGAGATCTTCTCCGGCGGCACCGTGCTGTATCTCACCCCGACCAAGGCACTCGCCGCCGACCAGCTCAGGGCCCTGCGCAAGCTGCGGCTGACGCAGGTGCGCGCCGCGACGTACGACGGCGACACGCCGCCCGAGGAACGCCGATGGGTCCGCCAGAACGCCAACTACGTGCTGACCAACCCGGACATGCTGCACAGGTCGATTCTGCCCCGGCACTCGTCCTGGTCGTCGTTCTGGCGGCGGCTGCGGCTGGTGGTCGTGGACGAGTGCCACGGCTACCGCGGCGTCTTCGGCTCCCACGTCGCCCAGATCCTGCGCCGGCTGCGCCGGGTGGCCGCCAGGTACGGCTCCTCCCCGGTGTTCCTGCTCGCGTCGGCCACCGCGAGCGACCCCGCCGCCGCGGGAGTGCGTCTGACCGGCCTTGAAATGGCCGAGGTGACCACGGACGCCTCCCCCAGGGGTTCGACCACCTTCGCCCTGTGGGAGCCGCCTCTGACCGATTTACGCGGGGAGAGCGGGGCCCCGGTCCGCCGTACGGCCACGGCCGAGGCGGCCGACCTCCTGGCGGATCTCGTGATCGAGGACGTGCGCACCCTCGCGTTCGTCCGCTCCCGCCGGGCCGCGGAAACCGTGGCCCTCACCGCCCGCCGCACGCTGGAGGAGGTCGAGGCCCTCCTCGACGCCGGGCCCGCGCCGTACGGGGAGTACGCCGAGGGCGTAGCGGGAGAGGTCAGCGACTGGGCTTCTGGCGACGCCTCCGCCGGCGTTCCGGGCGAGGCCTTCGACGAGATCGGCGGGCCGGGACGGTCCTCCGCGGAGGCCGCCGAGACCGGAGAGGCGGCTGAGATCGACGCGGGACGCCGGACAGATCGTGGAGCGCGGCTGGCCGACCGGGTGGCGGCCTACCGGGCGGGCTACCTGGCCGACGACCGGCGGGTGCTCGAAAAGGCCCTGCGCTCGGGCGAACTGACCGGCCTGGCCACCACCAACGCGCTCGAACTCGGCGTCGACGTCTCAGGGCTCGACGCGGTCCTCATCGCCGGGTGGCCCGGCACCCGCGCCTCGTTGTGGCAGCAGGCGGGCCGGGCCGGCCGCGCGGGCCAGGACGCGCTGGCCGTGCTGATCGCGCGTGACGACCCGCTGGACACCTACATCGTCCATCATCCGGAGGCGGTGTTCGGACGGCCGGTGGAGGCCATCGTCCTCGATCCCGACAACCCGTACGTGCTGGCGCCCCACCTGTGCGCGGCCGCCGCGGAGATCCCGCTGAGCGAGGACGACCTGGAGATCTTCGGCCCGGCGGCGCGGGGCGTGCTCGACGACCTCGTGAGCCGGGGACTGCTGCGCAGGCGCCCCACGGGGTGGTTCTGGACGAGCCGGGACCACGCGGCGGATCTGGCGGACATCCGCGGCTCGGGCGGCGCTCCGGTGCAGGTCGTGGAGGCGTCCACCGGTCGCCTGCTGGGCACGGTCGACGAGCCGTCGGCGCACACCATGGTCCATCCCGGAGCCGTCTACCTGCACCAGAGCGAGACGTTCGTGGTCGACGTGCTCGATCTGGACGCGGGGGTCGCCCTGGTCACCGCCGCCGAACCGGACTACGCGACCTTCGCGCGGGACGTCACCGACATCCGGGTGATGGAGTCGCTGCGTTCGCGGCCCTTCGGGCCCGGCACTCTGCACTTCGGCTCGGTGGAGGTCACCCGCCAGGTCGTCTCGTACCTCAAACGGCGCACCCAGACCGGGGAGGTCCTCGGCGAGGAGCCGCTCGACCTGCCGCCGCGCACGCTCTGCACACGCGCGGTCTGGTGGACCCTGCCCACGCCCGCACTCGCCGACCTCGTCGAGCCCGGACGCGCCGCGGATCTCGGCGGGGCGGCGCACGCGGCCGAGCACGCCTCGATCGGCCTGCTGCCCCTGTTCGCGACCTGCGACCGCTGGGACATCGGCGGCGTGTCCACCGAACTCCACCCCGACACGGGCCTGCTCACGGTCTTCGTCTACGACGGCCACGACGGAGGCGCGGGCTTCGCCGAGCGCGGGTACGCCCGGGCGTCCGACTGGCTGACGGCGACGCGGGAGGCGATCGCCTCGTGCGAATGCGAACGCGGCTGCCCGTCCTGCATCCAGTCCCCCAAGTGCGGCAACGGCAACGAGCCGCTCGACAAGGCCGGGGCGATCCGCCTCCTCGACATCCTCCTGGGCACCTGACCCGGCGGAGGAACACGTACGAACTCTCTCAGCGGGCGGGCTCACCCCTGCCTCGCAGAGCGAACAGAGGCGGACGGAGCCGGCAGGCGCCGAAGGCACGTGTCCCGGTAGGCGCCCGGAACACGCGACCGTCAGAGGTCGCGGCGGTGGCCGGAGTAGCGGCTGTCGTCCTCCTCCGTCCAGACGTCCGGCTCGGGCTGGCGGAGAGGCCGTTCCGGCATCTGACCGTTGATCGCCGCACCCGCGGGCACCGCCGGCACGGGAACCACCGGCATCTGCCCGGGCAGCGCCGCCGGAGACAGTGATACGTGAGCGGGAGCCGTCCGGCCGCCGTCGTCCGGCCGTGCCGTCAACGGCGGAAGCGGCGCCGACCGGTCCAGCGCAGCCTGCGCAGGCGGCTCGCCTGCGGCGGGGGCGGCCGAGGGCGAAAGGTCACCGGACGATGATCCGGGGAAAGCCTCGACGGCAGAGTCCGCGGAGGCGCCGTCCTCGGCTGTGGGGGCAGCGGAGGTCGCCTCGGCCGCGGACGTCTCGCCAGGGCTGGTTTCAGCGGTAGGGCTGATCTCGTCGGTGGAACCGATTGCAGCGGTAGGGCCGATTTCAGCGGTAACCGGCAGCGGCTCCTGCTGGTCCGGCCAGTCGAGAGGGGCGACCGGCTCGTGATCGGACAACGTGGTCTCCGTGTCCGTGCCCGTGTCCGTGCCCGTGATCGTGCCGGCGCCTGGGATGGTGCCCGTGTCGTCGGTCGTCGAGGAGACCGCGGCCAAGCGGGTTTCGGTGTCGGCCTCCGTCTCCGGGAGATTCTCGCGGGCCTTCGGCCTGGCCAGGATTACGGAGGGACGTCGTACAGGCGCGTTGCCCCGGGCCTTCGCCGTGGCGGCGCCGCCGAACGCGGCCGCGCCACTCGCCACCGTGGCGGCCTCGGGCGAGGCGGCCGTCTTTCCTGTCACCGGCCGCGGCTCCGCGCCTGCGGATCGTCCCTCGCCCGCGCTGTCACTTGTCAGGCCCTTGCGCCGCAGCCAGGCGCCCAGGTTCGCGCCTGTGAGCAGCAGGACGACGGCGAGCGCGACGTACACGCCGAAGCTCAGCCCGCCGAGCGGCAGGAAAGACGACTGAGCCGTCATCTTCGGATCGTCGGTCTTCTCCGGGACGACCACCGGCTCGGTCTGGTCACTGCCGCCGCTCGCCTCCGGCAGCGTGAGCTCGGTGTCCTTCGGCAGCTCGGTGTTCTGCGGCAGTGCCGGTTCCGGATTCGGCACGGCGGTGGACTGATGCGTTTTCGGAGTCGTGGCGGCGGGCGACTTGACCTCCGACTGGGCCGGCTTCCTCGACGGCGACGGGGAGGGGCGCCGGGATGCCTTCGGGGCGGGAACGGTCACGTACGCGGCCGCGGACCGTTGAGATGCCACGGTGCCGCCCATGCCGTCCGATCGGAGCGCGCGGACGGAGACGTCCACCTTCTGGCCGCCCATGCCGGCCGGAAGCGTGAGGCTCGTCTGACAGCTGGAACCGGAGCAGGCGGAGTCGGCGGAGACGGAACCGGACTTGCCGGCCTTAAGCGAGGTGATTTCATACGACTGGAGATCGGGCTCCGCGCCCTTTGCCCAGCTGACCAGGACCGTCGAGGGGTTCTTGAGCCGTGCCTCGACCCCTGAGGGAGCCTCCGGCGGACGGCTGAGCACGAAGGTGGAGGTGGCGTAGGCCTTTTGTGTGACCTCACCGAACAAACTGACCGTGAACGTGCCGTTGGGGGCGTCGCCGGGGTCGAAGGATCCGCTGATCGTCTGGTTCGCGCCACCGGAAGCGACCTTCTGCCGGGATACGGAGGGGCCCTCGACGTACAGGGCCATGCTGACCTGGTACCAGTCCGTCTTCGCGGACACGGCCACCGCGCCGGATGACCTGACGACCTCCCCGTCCGCGGGGGACAGGATCTCGGCGTCGGCCGCGTTCGCGGGTGTGGCGCCGATCATCGGCGTGGCCGCCAGAGCCATCAAAACGATCATCGCCGTTGTGCCCAGCCTACGAACCCTGGTCACGACGCATCCCTTCATGGAGAACCGTCCGCCCCGGCTGCCTCGGCCGAATACGTACGGCGACTGAGAGTACGCGGCACTTTACGTCAGCCGTCCGCTCTTGGACCGAATGTCTAAGAAGTCGTGATTCTATTGCGACACAAGTAGTCTCACATTACGGAAGATCAGAAATGCGCCATATGCCCGGCCGCGCCCGCAGCGACTGGTGATGCCTGATCGAGGCTCGACGGGCGTTGCCACGGCTGTCAAACCTAAGACGGACCCCTAGAGAAGGGCAATCTTGTTCTTTTCACGCGGTGATCCGCCCACGGCGACCGCCCCCTATGCGGCGGCGCCGACCGGACCGGCCGATGCGGAGGCGGTGGCCGTCGCGGGGCCGAGAAGGGGGACCACGAACCGGACGGTTACCGCGACCTCGGCGACACCGTCCGAAAGCGAGCACGACCGCAGTGACGCACCGTTGGCGACCGTGATCGCCTGCGCACGGTCACACGCCTCATCCGGGACCGCCAGCGCCACGCGAGCGGCCCCGAGCGCGCCGAGGTCGGCGGCGCTCTGTGCGCGGTGCCGCGCGACGCGAGCGACACCCACGTGGACGACGACCATCGCCATCGCCCACACGGCGGTCATGAGGGCGATCGTCCAGATGGTCGCCGAGCCCCGCTCCCGCTTGGAGCGCGCCCCGCCCTCGCATGCCTGAAATCTCATTCGCCTGCCCTCATGTCCGCGACGATCAGTAATGACCGTCCTGGCTGTTCTGAGTGATCCCGGCGCTCCCTCGGCTCAGGGCCCGTCCGGCAGCCGCACTCACCCGACTCCCGTGGGATGTCCCGGGGCACCGCTCCCGCGCCTGCGGGTCCGAAGCCATCCGTCATTCGCGTGTCCCCGCTCCCGCGAGCCGCGCTCCCCCGGCTCCTCCGGCTCCTCCGAGTTCAGGGTGACTGCGTTCAGGGTGACTGCGTTCAGGGTGACTGCCGGCCGCGTTCATACGGCTTCGGAGTCGATCGTCATTCGCGTTCGCCTGATCTCGGAGCGACGAGGTCTTCCCGCGGCCCGCAGACCGGGTCGCCTCCGCAGCCGCCGACAGCGACGGAAGGACGCCGGGTTCGGTGGCGGAGACGGCGGCGGCCCGGAGGCGAGCCGGCGGGAGCGGCGACCTGAAGGGCGGCCGGACGGTCGCGATGACCTCGACCCGGGTGGTGTCCGCGCCCACGCGAATGGACACCGTGGCACCCTCGGGCGCCAGTCGCAGGACTGCCGCGCTCACCTCCTCCGCCGCCTCGCCCCGCGCAGCGGCGCGTGCGCCGGCCCGGGCCGCGTCGACGCATCGCAGTTGCGCGCCCACGACCGTCACCGCCCACAGTGAGGCGATCAGCACCACCACGAGGGCCGGAAGTGCGACAGCGGTCTCCGCGGTCACCGACCCTCGCTCCCGGCGAGGCGGCACGTCCACCACACGCCGTCGCGGCATCCAGGCACAGCGGCGCACCGCCGGGAGCCTCAGGCGGCCAGCTTCAGCGCCTTTTGGATGAGCGCGGCGAGCATCGACCTGACTTCGGCACTGGTGACCACCTTCCAGAGCAGTGCGGCGAACCCGCAGGCGGCTATCGTGCCGACGGCGTACTCCGCGGTGGACATGCCCGCGTCGGCCCTCGTTTCGGCCTGCACCACCCACTGGACGCTCAGCTCTCGAGCTCGGCACGAGGCCCGGGCGACCGATCGCCGCAGCGCGGCGGACGACCTCCGCAGGGCGTCGCCCATCGTCCGCGCGGCGGTCCAGAGCCGAGCACCCTGACTCCCGGCACCCTGACTCCCGGCACCCTGACTCCCGGCACCCTGACCCCCGACACCCTGACCCCCGGGAGCCTGACGCCCGGCACTCTGACGCCCTGCACCTTGGGCCCCCGGCCGTCCCACCCTCGGAAGGACGGCCAGAGCGCTGAGAGCGAGGACGCTTCCCACCGCGCCCACGCCAGATCGGCGGCGGCCACCTTCCGTCCACAGCCCGCCTCCCGCCCTCTGGCCGGCAATCGCCCACCGGCCGCCGACCGCCCGGTGTGCCAGGCGGCCGAAGCTCGGCCCCCGACCTGTCGACGACCCCGAGGCTTCGGAAGCGCCGGATCCTGCCCACCGGCCGAAGCGGGTGAACACTGACGCGCGCCCGGAGCGGCCGAGCAGCGCCCACCGTGCCGAGCGCACGAGCGCCGCCCATCGTGCCGGCCGCGCCCTGTGACGGCCCGCGACGTCACCGTCTCGCCGCCGGAGGATCGCGCCCGTCTGGTTCCTCCGGCCGGTCGCGGCGTGCTTGCTCATCGGTCCTCCTGACCCGCTCTGGGCGGCCCCTCCGCCCGTGCTGGGGCCAGACTGCGGGATCGCGGACGGAGGGATTCGGGCCGAGCACGGTTCTGTGGACAAGAGCCCTGCCGCCGCAGTTGTCCACAACCACAGCGCCCTCATCTGTGGATCGACGATCAGCGATTGGGCAGCTTCTGAACCCTTTACCCCACCCACTGTCCACAGCTGTGGATGAGGCTGTCCACAGGTTGTTCATGGCAGGAGGATCTGGCCCGCCAGGCCCGCGACCATGGGGATGATCCCCAGGAAGACGAAGGCCGGCAGGAAGCAGAGCCCGAGCGGTGCGACGGCGTGGACACCCACCCTTCGTGCCGCGGCCGAGGCCGTCGCCTGAGCCGTACGCCGGGCGTCGTCGGCGAGCCGGGTGAGGACGTCGGCGACCGGCGCACCGCTCTGGGCGGCCCGGATCATCGTTCTCGCCAGGGCGGCGAGCGCCGGTTCATCGGACAGAGCGGCCCACGCCTCCTCAGGAGGTGCGCCCAGGCGCATCTGAGCACCGGCCCACGAGAGCCGCTCGCCCACCGGGCCCGCGATCGCGACGGCGGTCGTCTCGACGGCCCCGCTCATCGGTTGTCCTGCCCGGAGACAGGCGACGATCAGGTCGACCGCGAACGGAAGGTCTGCTCCCACACGCTCCCGGCGGCGCCTGACCTCGGCCGGTTCCCGCCTGCTAACGGCGACGAACACACCGACGGCCGCCACCGTCCCTGTGCACGCGCCCACCAGACCACCGAGAAGCAGGAACAGCGCGAATCCCACGGGTGCCGCGACGGCCACCCCCCGGCGTGACGCGCTCGCGCCCATCCCTGGTGATCCCCGGGCCGGCGCCTGCGCCGCCGCCGACGACGCGATGGCGTTCAGCCGCACGGCCGGCGTCCGGGCAACCGGCCACGTCAGCACCGCCAGCGTGGTCAGGAGCCCGGCCAGTACGGCGATCATGTCTCGCCTCCTTTCCAGCAGGACAACCGTCTCCGGCAGGACAATCGGCGTCGCCTCCCACGACGACGGCTGTCCTCTTCACCACGACACCCGCCGCGACCACCACTCGCGACGCGCGCACCACCGGCGACGCCTCCGTCACTTCCGGCAGCCGCCGGCACCACTCGCGGCTTCCGTCCGCGACGTCTCGCGGCGCGCGTGCGATCGGGACCGCCCGGCCCCGGCGCGCGTGCGATCGGGACCGCCCGGGCCCGGCGGGCGTCCGATAGGGACCGTCCGACCACCGCACCGTTCCCGCACGTCGATGACGGCGCCGTCCGATCACGGCACCGTCAGATCCTCCGCCCGGGCGACGAGCCTGCTGGTCCACCAGACGCCGGCGGCGTCGAGGGCGAGCCCGACGACCAGGCAGACGAACCCCGCCGGGCTGCCGAACAGGAACGCCAGCGGATCCATGCCGAGTCCTGCGGCCATCAGCAGGCCGAGCACGGGCAGGCCCGCCAGCATCCGGGCGGTCGCCCGAGGTCCGGAAAGCTGGGCGGCCACCTCCTCCCGATGGGCCTGCGCCTCCCGCAGGGACGCGGACACCCGTTCCACCAGTGCGGTCAGGCCGCCACCCACGGCCACGCTCACCCGCCAGCACGCGGCCAGCCGGACCAGTCCCTCGCCGCCGCGCGCGGGCGCGGCGTTCAGCAGGGCCGCGGCCACGTCGCCGCCATCCCGGGCGGCGGCGACCACAGGGGCGAGCACGGCCGGATCGGGTGGGCCGACCGAGGAGACCGCCCGAGCGAGGGCGTCGCCCGGGGTCCTGCCCGCCGACAGTTCGGCCGCCAGGCTCTGGCACAGCTCGATGCACGCCGCACGCCAGGCCGCCGCCGTCGTCCCTGGCCGTGGACGGCGGGTGAGTACAACCCAGAACCTGCGCAGGTCCTTTGACCGCCGGTTCCGCGTGAGCGACGCCAGCCGTGTCGTCCCGGCGTCGGGCCCGGCCCACACCCAGGCGGCGAGGGCGGCGGCGAGCATCGCGACCAGCCCCGTGACCAGCCCGCCCGGCGACGTCATGACGGCCACGAGGCCGGACAGCGTGCGCGCAGCGCCTCGAAGGACGGGCCCCGCCGCGCCCGGCCGTCCGCATCGAAGGTCAGGGCCGGAGCCGCCGTCACCAGGCCGGACGTGCCGCGATCGAGCACGCAGATCTCCGAAACGCGGCGGCGACCGCCGCCGGCCTCCCGCACAAGGTGGATGACGAGATCGAGCGCGGCGGCGATCTGGCTGTGCACCGCCTCCCGCGACAGCCCCGCCGCACAGGCCAGAGCCTCCAGCCGCGCGGGCACGTCGGCGGCGTTGTTGGCGTGCAGCGTGCCGCAGCCGCCCTCGTGGCCGGTGTTGAGCGCCGCCAGCAGGTCGACCACCTCCGCTCCGCGCACCTCGCCCACCACGAGGCGGTCGGGCCGCATCCGGAGGGCCTGCCGTACGAGATCGCGCAGCCCGACCCCGCCCGCGCCCTCCAGGTTCGGCGGCCGGGCCTCCAGCCGTACGACGTGAGGGTGCAGAGGCTGCAACTCGGCGGAGTCCTCGACCAGCAGCAGGCGCTCCGCGGGACCCGCGAGGGAGAGCATGGCGCTCAGCATGGTCGTCTTTCCGGTGCCGGTTCCTCCGGTGACCAGGAACGCCAGCCGGGCCGCCATGATCGCGCGGAGCACGGCGGCTCCGCCCTCCGCGGCGAGCTCCTCCACTGTGAACGCCCGTCGTGACGGCAGCCGCAGGGACAGGCAGGTCCCCTCCGCCGCGATCGGCGGGAGGACCGCGTGCAGGCGCACGCCGCCGGCGAGCCGGGCGTCCACGTAGGGGCAGGCGTCGTCGAGACGACGCCCGGCCGCCGCGGCCAGGCGCTGGGCAAGCCTGCGGACCTCGTCGTCTCCCGGAAACGTCACGCCCGTCCTGCGCAGACCGTCCCCGTCGTCCACCCACACCTCGCGCGGCCCGTTGACCAGGACGTCCGTGACGCCCGGCTCGGCCAGCAGGGCTTCGAGCGGGCCCGCGCCGATGAGATGGGCCCGCAGCGTTCGAGCGACGGCCAGGACCTCGGCGTCGCCGAGCACGGCCCGCTCCGCGCGCAGGGCCGCCGCCACCTGGGCCTCGCTGGGGGCGGCACCGGTCTGCGACAGCCGTACGCGCACCGCCTCGACCAGGTCCGCACCCACCCCGGGAACGGTCACCGGTCCTTGGCGCGTCACGGGCCACCTGCCCCGGCGGCCGGCCGGCCGGTCCTGCCGCTCTGGGAGAGCCCGCCCAGGAGGGACTCGAGCAGCTCACCGCAGAAGCGGCCCAGCGGGGAGCGGCGCAGCGGCGGCGGGTCTCCCCGATCCAGCGTCTCCACGAGCCCGCGCGCCTCGGGGAGCACACCCGCGCACGGGACCGACAGAGAGGCCGCGACGACCTCCGGATCGAGCGTCCCGGCGCGCATCACCAGGCGCAGGTCACCGGTCCCCGGCCGGAGCAGCGTCACCGTCTGGGCCGCCGCGAGCGCTCCTCGAAGGTCCGCGGGAACGACGACGATCGTCGCGGCGGCCCTGGAGAGCGCCTCGGCCTCGCCCTCGCCGACGTACCGGGGCAGGTCGACCACGACCAGGTCGCAGCCGCGCTGCGCGGCGTCGAGCACGACACGCATCGCCTCCCGGGGGATGCGCACCGGCTCGCCGCGATGCGCCGACAACACCGTGAGCTCCCCGAAGGTGGGCAGCGCCTCCTGGAGGGCGGCGAAGCTCACCCTGCCCTCCCTCCCGACGACGTCGGGCCAGCGGGCGCCCAGGGCCTCCTCCTGACCGAGCAGCACGTCGATGCCGCCGCCGAGCGGGTCGGCGTCGACGAGGAGCGTGCGCAGCCCGCCGCGGGACGCCGTCAGCGCCAGGGACGCCGCGAGGACGGTGGCGCCGGCGCCGCCCTTCCCTCCCGCGACGCACAGGACCGTGCCGGCCCTGGTCACGGGTTCGGTGGCGTCGCCGAACTCCTCCACGAGGAGCCGCTCGGCCTCGGGCAGCTCCAGCACGGTGTGCGCCCCGACCGCGACGCACCTGCGCCACATGTCGGGGTCGTCGGCCGTCCGCGTCACGACGACCACGTTCTGCCGGGGCGGCGGACCCGTGGCGGCCAGATCGTCGGCCAGGTCACTGCCGACCACGACCAGCGGAGCCCGAATCCAGTAGGGCCGGGCGTGGGCCGCCGCGTGGGCGACGTCGAGTTCGACGCCCGCGGCGGCGGCGATGCGGAGCAGATCGTCGAGGAGTTCGTGATCGTCGGTTATGGCCAGTGGGCGCGGCATCGGTGTCTCCCTGTCGTCCGGGACGCCTCGGCGTTTGGGAGGACCACGATGCGAGAGGCCGCGACCGGCGCGGGCGACCGAGCCGCGTTCTGTGGACGAAGCCCGGTCTGTGGACAGGACCGGGCAGTTCGGGTCGTCCATATTGGCCGCAGCCAGGTTGATCAACAAAAAGGGCGACCCCCGCCGGGGGGGAGAGCGGGGGTCGCCTAGCGGTCCGGCTCTGGGGGGGTAGAGCCGGTCCCGTATTACAAGAAAGCTTTAAACAACGGACCAGGACATGGCAAGGGTTCCAACGCCATCAAGCCGCGCACGCCGTTCCGTATGGAGAGACACATCGTATGCTGCCTGATCAAGAGAGGCACGTCGAGAACCCTCTCCAATCTGAGTAAAACTTTTTCCCAGAGTCAGTGTGGCATGTCGACAGTCGCGGTCGCAACGGGTACGGGCACCGGCCACGAGGAGTCACCGCCCCTACCCCTTCATGCCGACAAACGGCATCAATGGGGACAGAGGTACATGAATGACGCAAGTGACGGGGTAAAGCTCTTGGCCGTAGGGGTTTCCATCTCGGGGAAACGGACGTAAAAAGGGATTACGGACCTGCGGGTCCGTGTACGGCATCGGGTACCCACGCGCGACCAGCCGCGGGAGGCGTGTCGAGACGGGCTTGACCCGCTCCGACAGATTCAGGTGCACGCTTGGTAACCCGGTGACACGTACCGGCGACGGCGTTCCACACCAGGGACGCCGTCTGCTTTGTCCACACCGGCGCCGCGCATGGCGGCCCGGACACGGCCCCAGCCAGTCCCAGCGGGCCGGCTCGCCCGCACAGGCGCCGCGTACGGCGGCACGCGAGGCGGATCAGCGGGACATGGCCTCGCAGATCGCCGTCGTCTCGCGGACGCCGTGGACGACCGCCGAGGCGCAGTGCCTCACCCAGGTGCCGACGCCCTCACTCGTGCCCTTGAGATACGCCCTGAGGCCCTCGGCGTACGCGTCGCCGAGGTCGGCGTGGCCCACCTCCACGACGGCGAGCGACTTCGGATCGAGGCCGAGGTCGACCAGCGTGAGCCGCTCGGCGGCGCGGGCGACCAGGCCGTCGGCCACGCCGAACGGACGCAGCACCGCCAGCTCCGCGTGCACGATCGCGGCGAGCACGAGGGCGGGCGCCGCGGTGGAATCCGTGACCAGCCCGGCGAGGGCCGACATGCGGGCCGCGGTCTCCTCCGGCCCGGGCGCGGGGCCGAGCCCAAGCGGATCGGCGGTCGTGGGCGCGGTCCGGGGCCTGCCGGGGTCGGCGGTCATCCCGGCCGCCGCCAGCGCGTGCAGCCGGGCGAGGACCTGCCGCGGCGCCGAGCGCCACGTCGGGGCCAGCCGTCCGAGCTCGGCCGAGGCGCGCAGCGCGCCCTGCACGACGGGATCGGTCACCTCGCCCATGCGCAGCGGCTCGAGCGGCACGTCGACGCCCTCGATCGCGGCGGAGGCGCGCGCGCCGCGCAGGGCCGACTCGGCCGACACCTCGGGACTGCGCCGGCGCAGCACCCGGTGCCGATAGAGCCGGTCGACGGCCTCTCGGGCCTCCTGTACGGCCTCGGGCACGCCGGGCAGCCCGGCGATCACGGCCAGGGGATCGCTCACAGCCCCCGACCATACCCGCCGGTAGAAGGTCGTTCGCCGAGGAGGTACGGCCGTTCAGCGCACCAAGGCGACGCCGGTCTCGGTCAGTTCCTCACCTATCGCTAAGTTGGCAGGTTATAGGCGGTAACCGGACAAAACGCCCCCACCCCGATTACTTGTACTTGACACCGCTCGCCTGGTGAAGTGGGACACGACATACCCCAGCTTGGCCGAGGCGGCCGAACGAGAGACAACCTTTTAGACGCTGTGAAGGAGTACGGAGTGGCCACCGAGACCCCCGGTCAGGAAACCCAGGAGACGCTGTCGAACCTGCTGAGCGAGACGCGCCGGTTCGAGCCCCCCGCGGACCTGGCCTCGGCCGCGAACGTCACGGCGGACGCCTACGAGGAGGCCGCACAGGACCGGCTCGCCTTCTGGGAGCGCGCCGCGGAGCGGCTGACGTGGGCGGAGCGCTGGGACACCACACTTGAGTGGGAGCCGCCCTTCGCCAAGTGGTTCATCGGCGGCAAGCTGAACGTCGCCTACAACTGTGTCGACCGCCACGTGGAGGCCGGCCGGGGTGACAAGGTCGCCTACTACTGGGAGGGCGAGCCGGACGGCGACAGCCGCACGATCACCTATGCCGACCTGCAGAAGGAGGTCGCGAAGGCGGCCAACGCGCTGCAGGAGCTGGGGGTGCGCAAGGGCGACCGGGTCGCGGTCTACATGCCGATGATCCCCGAGCTGCCGATCACCCTGCTGGCCTGCGCCCGGATCGGGGCGATCCACTCGGTGGTCTTCGGCGGCTTCTCCGCCTCCGCCCTGAAGAGCCGCATCCACGACGCGGACGCGAAGGTCGTCGTCACCGCCGACGGCGGCTTCCGCCGCGGCGCGCCCAGCGCGCTGAAGCCGACGGTCGACGAGGCGGTCGCCGAGTGCCCCGGCGTCGAGCACGTCCTCGTGGTGCGCAGGACCAGCCAGGACGTCGCCGTCACCGAGCGGGACGTGTGGTGGCACGACCTCGTGGACCGCCAGCCCACCGAGCACGAGCCGGTGCCGCACGGCGCCGAGGACCCGCTGTACATCCTCTACACCAGCGGCACGACCGGGAAGCCGAAGGGCATCCTGCACACCACCGGCGGCTACCTCACCCAGGTCGCCTGGACCCACCACGCGGTCTTCGACCTCAAGCCCGACAGCGACATCTACTGGTGCACGGCCGACATCGGCTGGGTCACCGGGCACTCCTACATCGTGTACGGCCCGCTCGCCAACGGCGCGACCAGCGTGATCTACGAGGGCACCCCGGACACCCCGCACCGCGGCCGTTTCTGGGAGATCGTGCAGAAGTACAAGGTCACGATCCTCTACACCGCCCCCACCGCGATCCGTACGTTCATGAAGTGGGGCGACGACATCCCCGCGAAGTACGACATGTCGTCCCTGCGGGTGCTCGGGTCGGTCGGGGAGCCCATCAACCCCGAGGCGTACGTCTGGTACCGCGAGCACATCGGCGCCAACCGCTGCCCGGTGGTGGACACGTGGTGGCAGACGGAGACCGGCGGCATCATGATCAGCCCGCTTCCCGGCGTCACGGCCGCCAAGCCCGGCGCCGCCATGCAGCCGCTGCCGGGAATCTCCGCCGACGTGGTCGACGACCAGGGCAACTCGGTGCCGAACGGCGGCGGCGGCTTCCTCGTGGTCCGCGAGCCGTGGCCGTCCATGCTCCGGACGATCTGGGGCGACGACAAGCGCTACGTCGACACCTACTGGTCGCGGTTCGAGGGGATGTACTTCCCCGGCGACGGCGCCAAGCGCGACGAGGACGGCGACCTGTGGCTGCTCGGCCGGGTCGACGACGTCATGCTCGTCTCGGGGCACAACATCTCCACGACCGAGGTCGAAAGCGCGCTGGTCAGCCACCCGAAGGTGGCCGAGGCGGCCGTCGTGGGCGCCACCGACCCGCTGACCGGCCAGGCCATCGTGGCCTTCGTGATCCTGCGCGGCAGCGCGGAGGAGAGCGACGACATCGCCGCCGAGCTGCGCGCCCACGTGGCCAAGACGCTCGGCCCGATCGCCAAGCCGCGGCAGATCCTGGTCGTGCCCGAGCTGCCGAAGACCCGGTCCGGCAAGATCATGCGCCGGCTGCTGCGCGACGTGGCGGAGAACCGGTCGCTCGGCGACGTCACCACGCTGACCGACGGCTCCGTCATGAACCTGATCGCGGAGAAGCTGCCCAGCGCCAAGAGCGACGACTGATCACGAGCCGCCTGATCTCGTGAGGAAGGCGTGGACGAACGGCGTCCACGCCTTCCGCGTCTCCGCACCGGCCACGGCCCGGCGCGACGAGGAGCGTACGGATCGCCTGAGCCGTCATATTCCGACCGCCTGCGGGCAGGTCTTCGCGTGTCGCGTCCTTCGAACCGGGTTATCCACAGGCAAGGGGCTTCAGTGCGCGTGCGCGGACGGGCACGAGATGATGTTTGATAGTCGCAGATAGGAGATCGCTCATGCCCGAGGACGAATCGCTCGGTGCGCTGGTCGCCCAGGCGAGCCATCACATCTCGACCCTCGTACGGTCGGAGATCGAGCTGGCGAAGGCCGAGCTCAAGTTCGACGCGAAGCGGGTCGGCATGGCCGCCGGGCTGTTCGGCGCCGCGGCCTTCATGGGGCACCTGTGCCTGATCCTGGCCTCGTTCGCGATCGCGTACGCCCTCGTGGCCGTGGGGCTGGCCACCTGGCTCGCGTTCACGATCGTCACGGTGTTCTACCTCCTGATGGCCGGGTTGCTGGTCCTCGTCGGCTACCGCCGGCTCAAGGGGCTGACCGGCATGAAGCGCACCAGGCGGAGCCTGCGCGGCCTGGCGGGCCCGGAGGAGGCGGAGGAGGAGCTGCCGGAGAGGATCCCGGCCCCCACCACGGCCCCGGCGCCGCCGCCGTACACGGGCCCGACCGCCGGGCAGGTGGGCGCCCACCGGGAGTCCGTGAGCGATGCCGGTTGACGAGACGCTGATCGAGGTCGACGGCCCCTGGACACACCGGGTGGTGCACGCGGGCGGTGTGCGGTTCCACGTGGCCGAGGCCGGGGAAGGACCGCTGGTCCTGCTGCTGCACGGGTTCCCCCAGTTCTGGTGGACCTGGCGGCACCAGCTTCCGGCGCTGGCGGAGGCCGGTTACCGGGCCGTCGCCGTCGACCTGCGCGGTTACGGCACCAGCGACAAGCCGCCACGCGGCTACGACCTGCCCACGCTGGCCGTCGACGCGGCGGGCCTGGTGCGCGCGCTCGGCGAGACGAGCGCGATCGTGGTGGGCCATGACTGGGGCGGCCTGCTGGGCTGGACGATGGGCGCCCTCGACCCGAAGGTGGTGCGGCGGCTGGTGCCGGTGTCGGCGCCGCATCCGCTGCGCATGCGCTCCGCGCTGTTCACCGACCCCCTCGGGCAGCTCAAGGCCAGCCGCTACGCCCTGGGATACCAGCTCCCCTTCCTGCCGGAGCGGAAGCTGACCCGCAAGGGCGGCGCCGCGGTCGGCAGGCTGGTCGAGAGGTGGGCCGGGCCGCAGTGGCCCGGCGACGGCGTGACGCGGGTGTACCGGGAGGCGATGCGGCTCCCGACCGTGGCGCACTGCGCGCTGGAGTACTACCGCTGGTTCGCCCGGTCTCAGCTCCGCCCTGACGGCTTCCGCTACGCCCGTCAGATGCGTGCGGAGATCGAGGCGCCGACGCTGCAACTGCACGGCGCGCTCGACCCGTGCATCCTCCCGCGGACCGCCCAGGGCTCCAGCAGGTTCGTGGCCGCGCCGTACCGGTGGCGGCTGATCGAGGGCGCCGGGCATTTCCCGCACGAGGAGCGACCCGAGCAGTTCAACGCCGAGCTCATCTCCTGGCTCTCCGACCCGGAGCCCGACCGCTGAACCCGGCCGTCCGGATCGGCACCCGTGATCTAGTAATAGATAGTAGAAATGTGCCCTGAAGTGGCCCAACTTCCTGGTTGATCTCCGGGTGATCCGGGAGATCGCCGACGTTCCGGCCGCTCAGAACCGCCCACGCGCCCTGCGGAGAGACCATGCGTGACCGTGACGAAGCGGGTCGCCCCCGCAATGCACGCCCTCGCGACGAGTACGGCAGGCCGCTCCCCAGAGGCACAGAGGGAGTGCCCCGGGTGCCGGACGACTACGCCCCCGCCGCCGAGGAGGCGCTGGAGGAGGCCAGGAAGCTGCTCGCGGCGGGCCGGCCGTTCCACGCCCACGAGGTGCTGGAGGCCCGCTGGAAGACCGGCCCGGCCGAGGAACGCGAGTTGTGGCAGGGGCTCGCCCAAATGTGCGTCGGTCTGACGCACATCCAGCGCGGCAACCTCTCCGGCGCCGCCGCCCTGCTGACCCGTGGGTCCGCCCGGCTCGGCGCGTACGGCTCCACCCGGCCCTACAGGCTGGACCTGCGGGCCCTGGCCATCGAGGCCGACGCGGTCACGACCGCCATCGACGAGGGGAACGCCGACGCCGGCTCCGCCATCGCCGCCATCCTGGCCCGCCTGACCCCCGAGGAGTAGCGAGGCCGCCCGTCAGCGGTAGCGGTGACGCCGGGGGTGCGGCGGGCAGGGCTGCTCACCGGCACGGCTGCTGCGGGTTCCGGGCCGGAACCGGCCGCGTGATGCCCGGGAGACGCACCTAGAGCAGCTTGTCGCGCGCGTAAGCGGCGGCCTCCGTACGGTTGCGGACGCCGATCTTGGCGAAGGCGTTGTTGATGTGCGTCTTGACGGTCGTCTCCGCGATGAAGAGGGCCGAGCCGATCTCCGCGTTGCTCAGGCCCCCGGCGACGAGCCGCAGCACCTCGGCCTCCCGCACGGTCAGCCCGTCGGGACAGGCCGTGACCGGCGGCGGCGCGGCGCGGGACAGCGCGTCGACCAGCCGCCGGGACACCGCGGCCGAGAACGTCGACTGCCCGGCGGCGGCGGAGCGGAGAGCGGCGGCGATCTCGGCACGTCCGGCGTCCTTGGTGAGGTAGCCGCAGGCACCGGCCAGCAGGGCGGAGTCCACAGACCGGTCGTCGTCGTAGGTCGTCAGCACCACGACGGCCACCTCCGGGTACTCACGACTGATCCGCCGCGTGGCCTCCACGCCGTCCATCACCGGCATGCGCAGGTCCATGAGCACGACGTCGGGACGCAGCTCGGCCACCAGGCTCAGGGCCTCTTCCCCGTTCCCGGCGTCGCCCACCACCTCCACGTGGTCGACCAGGTCCAGCAGCGCCACCAGGCCCTCACGCATGAGCTGCTGGTCGTCCACGACCAGGACCCTCATTCCGGCACCTCCGCCCGCACCTCCCACAGGCCGCCCGCCGGTCCGGCGCTCAACGTCCCGCCCGCGAGCGCCAGCCGCTCACGCATGCCCTGCAGGCCGTGCCCGGATGACACCGCGCGTCCGGCCTCGCACGGGTTGCGTACCACCAGCCGGACGGCGCCCTCACCGTAGCCGAGCTCAACCGTGACCGGCCGGCCCGGGGCATGCCTGGCGGCGTTGGTCAGCGCCTCGCGCGCCGTACGCAGCAGGCATACCTCCGCCGCCGGAGTGATCGGCCGCCGTGTGCCCGCCGTACACAGTTCGGCGGGCGCGTCGTGGTCCCTGCGGTGCTCGGCGACCAGCAGGCTCAGCGCGTCGGGCAGCGGCGGCACGTCCTCACGCAGGGCCGCCACCGCCGAGCGCGCCTCGGTCAGCCCCTCCCTGGCCAGAGCCCGCGACCTGCGGATGCGCGCCACCGCTCCCTCCACATCGCCTCGCTCGGTGAGCAAGGCCTCGGCGACCTCCAGCTGCACCCCCAGGGCGCCGAGGGAGTGCGCGAGCACGTCGTGGAGCTCCCTGGCGATGCGGGCCCGCTCGTCGAGCGCCATGGCCCTGGCCCGGTCCTGCTGGGCCCGGCGGTACTGGCGCCGGTGCAGCGCGAAGAGCACGGTGCAGAGCACGACGGCGGCGCGGACCACGATCGCCGATCGCGGCTGTTCCCACCACAGCATGCTGCCGGCCATGAGCGCCAGGTCGGTCGCGGTGACCGCGACGATCGCTCCCATGCTCGGCGTCACGTGCGCCGCGAACAGCAGCAGCATCGCGAACACGAACACCGTGGGCGCCGCCTCGGCCGATCCCGACACCGCCGCGGCGATCGCCGAACCGGCCGCGAGGAGGGCCACGGCGACTCGCGAGAAGTATCGGTCGAGCAGGACGAAGGCCAGCCAGCATGCCATCGACGCGCAGAGCGCGGACCAGAACAGCGCGGGGGCGCGATCGGGCGACGCGGTCGCCAGCGACCAGGCGAGGACCAGGCTGATCAGCAGCCTGACCATGTGGCCAGTCTCGGGGTCGTCGGCCGCCAGCAGCCGCACGACCCGCCCCCACACCTCCCGCATCGCCTAGCGCGAGTCCGTCAAGGTCAGGATCATGTTCACCACGATAAGCCGGAAGGCCACGAAGCCGGCGATCACCAGCAGGGCCACGATCACGATCGCGAGCAGGAACTTGCCGTTCATCTTCCCCCCGTTGGCGTCCAGGAGCCGGTGCAGCAGGTCGAGCCAGACGCGGCCCGACCCTCCAGTGCGTTTGTCCATGCCGAGGACGGTAGGGACGGGGTGGGGTGGAGCGGCACCTCCGAAAGATGGAGACCGGGGTGGAGCGTCAGGAAGCGGGCACCCCTAGGTCCTGTTTCTTGGATCACGTGCGGAGCCAGATCACCAGGGCTGCCACGGTCACGGTGCCGAGATAGATGTAAGCGCGCTTGTCGTAGCGGGTGGCCACAGCCCGGAAGTTCTTCAGCCGGTTGATCGCCCGCTCGACAACGTTGCGCTTCTTGTAGCGCTCT